>PLRZ01000137.1 GCA_003164075.1 Bryobacterales bacterium
TGTACGCCAGCTCTGTGTGGACACAGCATAATATGCCGGGAGAGTTTTCGCCGGCCTCAGGCGCCGATCGTATACAGCCCTTCCCGCCAGAATTCGTAACGGGCCATCTGCCGCATTTCCTCGTTCAGCGCAAGGACTCGAACCGTCGCGCGTCCCACCGGTGTCAATCCGCGAATTTCGATACCGAGCGGCATAAGCGTGGCGACGTGGGCAGAAAAGTGTTCCGGCCAGTCGTGCTCGCGAGGNNCCAACAAGCGAATGCAAGGTTGTCCAGGCTTGTCGATCCGCCATGTTGCCTGGCGACAATGTGTTCGATGTGGAATCCCCGGCGGAACGCCCCTTGCGGCAGGCCGCAGTACTCGCAACGATTTCGAGCGCGTTGACGTACCGCCTCGGCCGGCCCACTCATGCCGGCTGCTGTAACTTCTGACGGGCCTTGGACTGCCAGTAGGCGAGGAGATCGTTGATATTGGCGTAAACCCCCAGCTCAGCTTCTTCCTCTTCGGTCAGTTCACCTTCGTTGGCCTTGATATTCAACTCTTCAATACGGGCAGCATCTTCCTCGGGAAAGTCGAGTGCCAAAATTCCTTCAGCCAGCGCTGCGGACATGCCACGCCGGGACAGGTCGAACACCCTCAGCAATAGTTCAACGTGCGGTTTCGGGCTGAATTTGAGCCTTGCCATCCCACCTGTATTCTACGCCTGGCGAGAGCCTGAAATCCAGACGGGGCGCATTACGGGCCTCCGTGCACCGTCTACGTCTTGGATCTAAATGTGCATTGTGCGCGATATGTAGGCATATCGGTAACTGACTTTGGGGCTGCCCAGCCGCCAACGCCCTTCGTGTTGATCTGCGTTACCGCTTCAATATCCAAGTAGGGGCGCCAGTCTGGACCGAACTTCATCGACTGCCTCGGCTGAACAGTGTCCAACCCTTTCCACGCGGCTGGCTTTCCAATCAACGCTCTTCACGTGATCGGCCAGGATTACACCGGTCGCGCCATGTGCGGGGGGAACAGTTACTTCGAAGGGGTAGCCCTTCGCCTGATTCGCGATCGGACAGACCAGCGCCAAGCCGGATTTCGCGTTGTATGTTCTGGGACTCAGCACCAGCGCCGGGCGCCGCCCCGCTTGCTCACGGCCCGCTTGCGGGTCGAACGTCAACCAAATGAAGTCACCGGTCTCTGGTACGTACGTCGTGCTCACCAGGATTCCTCACCCTGCGGCTGTCCCCAGTCCGTTTCCCGATGACGATTCTTGGGCGTGATCCGGGAGACCAATTCCGACAGTTCGTACCTCCGCCGGGCCGGGCGCAAGACGATGCTGCCGCCACGGTCTAAATCCAACAGCAGGCAGTCTCCCTCGCTGAGACGGGCCTCCTTGGCGATCGCCTGCGGAATCCGCACCGCGAGGCTGTTCCCCCATTTCGAAACGGTGGTTTCATTTCGCATATGTATCTACTTCGAATATACATCCGATCCGCCCGCGATCCGAACCCAGGCCCCCAACTGCGCCAACTGCGCCAACACTCTCCCCGGCCGTCAGGTTGTCAGGCCACTACGCGCAGGCCCAGGTGCCTGGCGAACGGATCGAAATCCCGGTCGTTGTGCAGCAGATCGTACCCGCTCTCGATGCATCGGGTTGCAATCACCGTATCGATGGTCTTGCGCACCGTCACGCCGAGCCTGCGCAGCGCGCGGAAGTTGTTCGCCGCTTGAATCGCGATTTCCCGGCCGCCCAACTCCACTACTGTCAGCGAAGTCAGCATTCTCCTCGCCTCATGAAAGTCCCGTTCGTTGTGGAAGCCTTGCAGAACCTCAGTCAGAATCAAGTCGCCGATGGCCAAAGGCTCGCGGCCAAGCAGCCTGTCGAGTCTCCCGGTCCGCGCCGTGATCGTCCCCCTGAAGTAATCGATCCACACGCTGGAATCGACCAGGATCAACTGTCGCTCCTCATCGCGTCCAGATCGCCCTGCCAGTCGAGCTTTCCGCGGAGCCGGCGAATCTCCGCCTGCTTTTTCAGGCGCAGCAAAGTTCGCAGCCCCTCTTCCACGGCCTCACGCTTGGTCTTCAGGCCCGTGGCGCGAAGCGTGTCCCGCATCAGCTTATCGTCGATCACGATGTTCGTTCGCATCCATGTGTACCCGCATCGCTAATTATACACATTCCAGGCGGGACCGGCGCGCTCGCCCACGGAAGAGGCGAGCACCGTCTTTCCCTACCTTGTACAATGGAACCACAGTGTCTGGGAAAACCTTTTACCTCGAAACCTTCGGCTGCCAGATGAATGTCCACGACTCCGAAAAAGTCGTCGGCACCCTCGTCGAGCAGGGCTATTCCCAGGTGGAAACGCCGGAAGCGGCGCACCTGGTCCTCTATAACACCTGCAGCATACGCGATAAGGCCGAGCAGAAAGTTTTTAACCGCCTGCAAAACTTCAAGCGCGAGGCCGGCAAAGGCAAGGTTTTCGGCGTGCTCGGCTGCGTGGCCCAGCAGGAGGGGGAGAAGATCTTCGAACGCGCCCCGCACGTCAGCCTGGTGGCCGGGTCGGCCAGCTATACCCGCCTCGGCGAGATGCTGGTGCAACTCGAAGCCGGCAACCGCCGCGTCACCGGTCTGAGCCTCGACACCGAAGAGACCTTCGACACCCCGTTCACCCGCCGCGACAATCCGCACCGCGCCTACATCACCATCATCGAAGGCTGCGACAAATCCTGCGCCTACTGCGTCGTCCCCTTCACGCGCGGGCCCGAGCGCAGCCGCACCGGCGAAAGCGTCATGGCCGAAGCCCGCGGCCTGGCCGAAAAGGGCTACACCGAAATCCAGTTGCTGGGGCAAAACGTCAACAGCTATCGCGATCCCTCGCCCGCCGGCTGGGATTTCGCCGCGCTGCTGGCCCGCGTGGCCGAAATCCCCGGCATCCGCCGCGTCCGCTACACCACCTCGCACCCGCGCGATTTCGTCCGCGCCATCGTCGACGCTATGGATTCCAACCACGCCATCTGCGACCACGTGCACTTGCCCGTGCAATCCGGCTCCTCCCGCGTGCTNNGTGGGCTTCCCCGGCGAGACCGAGGAGGATTTCGACCAGACTCTGCACCTGCTCGACGAGGTGCAGTACGATTCGCTCTTCAGCTTCAAATACTCGCCGCGGCCCAATACGGCGGCTCTGGCCATGGAAGACAAGGTGCCCGAAGAGGAGAAGCAGCGGCGGCTCGTCATCCTCCAGGAGAAGCAGCGCGCCATCCAGATCCGCCGCAATGCCGAGACCATCGGCAGCGTGCGCGAGGTGCTGGTGGAAGGCCGGCATGAGTCGCTGGGCCAGTGGATCGGCCGCACGTCGGACAACCGCACGCTCAATTTTTCGCATTCCGGCGCCAACGGAACGTCGCTGATCGGCGCCTATCTGCCGGTCCGCGTGACGCGTTCCGGACCCAACTCATTGGTGGGTGAGAGCGTAACTGTGGTGTAATGAGGACTGGGAGGGCGTCATGGAAGTCGAAATGAAAATTCGCGGTCTCATGATGGATCCCGTGACCAACATGCCGATCGTGATCCTGAAGGATATGAGCGGCAATGCGGTGCTCCCGATCTGGGTGGGTGTGTACGAGGCCAACGCCATCGCGCTGGAGATCGAAAAGGTATCGACTCCGCGGCCGATGACCCACGATCTGATCAAGCAACTGCTGTTGGGACTCAATACCGCCCTGCGCAAGGTGGTGGTGAGCGAGCTGCGGGACGACACATTTTACGCCGTGATCTATCTGGATCGCGAAGGCGACCTGATCAGCGTGGATTCGCGCCCCAGCGACGCGCTGGCCCTGGCGCTGCGCCTGGACTGCCCGATTTACGTGGAGGAAGCCGTCCTCAAGTCGTCCAAGCAGGCTTCGGCCGTGACCGACAAGGTCAACAACGAAGAGTTGCGGCGCTGGCTGGAGGGCCTCAATGACGAGGACCTCGGCCGCTACAAGATGTGACCCCCGAAATCGCCGCTCGGCTGGCTGCTTGCGACATCCTGATGGCGGCCCAAGCCAGGGATTATTGCATGTTCGTGCGCGGAAACTGCGCGGCGCTGGTGCAAAGCGTCTCGGGGCGTTTCACCTCTCTCGGCAGTTCCGGCATGATGACGGAAAAGGGCTTGGCTTACCTCGTGTGGATAGACGGCAAGGCGATGCTCGCCTCGCATGGCAGCCAGGTGGAGGCCGATGCGCAGCAGGTAGAAGCCATCCGCCAGTTTTCCGAAGATCTGAAAAAGACAATTTGGCCACGGATGAACACGGATGAACACGGATAAGACGAAAGCCAATATAGCGTTTCTTGGTGTTATCTGTGTTTATCCGTGTTCATCCGTGGCTAATTCCGGTTTTTCCTCATGACCATCGACGAACAACTTACTTACCTCCGCAAGGGCACGGCGGAGATCATTCGCGAAGAAGATCTCCGGGAGCGGCTGCTCCTCGCCGCCAAGGCCAATCGGCCGCTGCGCATCAAGGCCGGCTTCGATCCCACGGCTCCCGACCTGCACCTGGGCCACACCGTCCTGCTGCGCGGAATGAAACACTTTCAGGATCTGGGCCATACCGTGATCTTTCTCATCGGCGATATGACCGCCATGATCGGCGACCCCTCCGGCCGCAACGTCACGCGTCCGCCCATGACCCGCGAGGCCATCGATCGGAACGCCGAGACTTACAAAGCGCAGGTCTTTAAGATCCTCGATCCCGTCAAAACCGAGATCCGTTTCAACAGTCACTGGCTGGAGCCGCTGCAGTACCTGGACATGATCAAGCTCTTTTCCAAGTACACCGTGGCCCGCATTCTGGAGCGCGACGATTTCGCCAAACGGTACAAAGAGGGCGTGCCGATTTCCATGCATGAGCTGATCTACCCGCTGGCCCAGGCATACGACTCCGTGATGCTCGAATGCGATGTGGAGATGGGCGGCACCGATCAGAAATTCAATCTGCTGGTAGGCCGCGAGATCCAGAAGGATTTCGGCCAGTTGCCCCAGATCGTCGCCACCGTGCCGATTCTCGAAGGGCTCGACGGCGTCAATAAGATGTCCAAGTCGCTGGGCAATTACATCGGCATTACCGAGCCGCCGGAGGTCATGTTCCGCAAGGTGATGCAGGTCTCCGACGAGTTGATGTACCGCTACTACGAACTGCTCACCGATACCAGCATGGTCCGGATCGCCGAAATGCGCAGCCGCGTCGCCGCCGGCGAGCTCCACCCCATGGAGGTCAAAATCGCCCTGGGCAAACTGATCGTCACCGATTTCCACTCCGCGCAGGATGCCGACCGCGCCGTCGAAGTTTTTAACGCCGTGGTACGCCGCAAAGAGGTGCCCGGCGAGATTCCGACCGTCCCGCTGCCCGATGGCGTGCGCGTGGCAGGCGGCATCCGGCTGGACAAACTGCTGGCGCGCGTGGGGCTGGCCGAGTCGGTCAGCGACGGCGTCCGGAAAATTAAGGCTGGGGCAGTGGAGATCAACGGTGAAAAAGTGCGAGACTTAGTGCTGCCGGACCCGCCCGCGGAGTTGGTCATCCAGGTGGGCAAGAACTGGCGGAAGGTCCGGCTCTGATCCCGTGAGAAAACGCTACTTCTGGAAGCTGAAACATCGCGAAATCAATCTGGGTGATCGAACCCTCTTGATGGGTGTGCTGAATGTTACACCCGACTCTTTCTCCGACGGGGGGAAGTACTCCGATCCCGATCGGGCGTTCGCTCGCGCCATGGAATTGGAAGAGGAAGGCGCGGACATCATCGATATCGGCGCCGAGTCCACTAAGCCCGGTTCGACGCGGATCTCCGCCGCCGAAGAGTTGCGGCGGCTGATTCCCGTCCTGAAGCGGCTCAAGGATAAGCTGACCATCCCCATCTCTGTGGATACTTACAAGGCGGAAGTGGCCGAGCGGGCTTTTGAACATGGCGTAGAGATCATCAACGATCCTTCCGGCCTCACGTTTGAGCCGCAATTGGCGCGGACGGTGTCGAACCACGATGGCGGGCTGGTCCTCAACCATATGCGCGGCCGGCCCGAGACCTGGGCCAAACTCGGCCCCATGCGCGAACCTCTTGCCACCATCTTTAAGGACCTGGAAGCGGCCGTCAGCCGCGCGCGCGGAGTGGGCATCGACAAGTCGCGGCTGGTGATCGACCCGGGTTTTGGATTCGGCAAGCGCAAGGAACAGAATTCGTTGATTCTCGATCGCCTGGGGGAGTTGAACGCGCTGGACACGCCGATCCTGGTGGGCCCCTCGCGCAAGAGTTTTCTGACTCATGCCGGCCCCGCGGAGTCCAGTTACGCCACCGCGGCGGCCGTAGCGGCCTGCATTTTGCGTGGAGCGCACATAGTCCGCGTGCACGATGTACGCGCCATGCGCGCGGCCGCCGATGTGGCCGACGAGATCCTTCTCACCAAGGAGCCCTAAGGACTGTGGACTCTGCAAAATTCGGAGAAACCGTTTGCTGACGCGCGTCTCGGAAACAGCGAGGCCGGGAGTCAAGTCCAAGAGAGATGACATGCAGAACTCCTGATGCCGTGGAATTTGCAGTGAGCCCGCNNAAGCTCTCGCCATCGAAAGGAATGTCTCAGCCCATTTTCCCCGCCAGGCAGAAACTGCGGGGCGACATCAGGAGGTCTGAAGTTCGGTCCTGCGCGGAAACTCTCCAGCAACGAACACCAAGGCGGCGGCTACCGCTACCGCCGGGAGAACGCCCGCTGCGGCGTTCTCGTACAACCGGCCGACGCCCCCCGGATTACTCGGATCCCCGCTGCTTGTGCTCCAGCGTACGCCGTAGAATCGGCAGCGCGGCGAGATCCTTTTCGCCCGCGAGTTCCTCTTTCAGCGCGACAATCGTCGCCAGGTCCAGTACGCGCACGCGCATTCCCCCGCCTATTTCCATCTCGACCGTGTGCGGCAACAGATCCTGGTAAGTCAATCCGCGACCGATTGTCCCCAGTACGTCGAGCGGGCCGCAACTGGTAAGCAAATTGTGAGGGCGGGGTGAAACAAGACCGTTTGCGTCGGGCTTGAGCCGCCGGCTCGGATGTATTCGATAGATGGCGTCGATGGCATCGAGCACGCGCAAGAGGCGTGCCAGATTCTCCTCGTCTCGCGCGGGAATTATGTCGAGATCGAGAGTATCGACCGGAGCGCCATTGAGAGCGGCCGCCATCCCCCCAACGATGACGAACTCCACGCCGCCTTCGTGCAGGGCGCGCAATGCCCTTTGAAAATCACTTTCCGGCATTTAATTTCCAGATAGCAAGAATTGCATTCGCATGGCGCTGTACGATATCCAGGCGTTCCGCCGGTGTGAGCGATAGGAAAGACCGGATCAATGTCAGATCGACGCCGTCTTCGCTGTAATCGGTCAACTCTTCCTCATCCATCATTCCACCACTTCCACCCGCGTCGAAATTTCCTCCCGCGGCGCCAGCGCCGGCCGGTACGCCACAATCTCGCGCACCGGCGGCCGCCCTTCCCCAAACTCCGTCGCGCCCTGTGGACCGTTTAATACCAGCGGAATCAACTCGCGCGTGAATCGGTCCCCGCCCTCTTATCGGCGCCGCGGACCCCGATGCGCACCTGCACCTCGGGCCGCATTCGGCGGCCGTCCTGCGGATAAATCAGCGGTTGACCCAGCCGCTCGGCGGTCTCCACAAAATACGCCGCCTTGCGCGCCGACTCCGCATAAATAATGCCGCCGATCCTGGGGCGCCCTTGCGCCTTCAGGAATCCGCAAGCACGGCATTCGCGCACAGCATTTCCGGCGCATATCCCGGCTGAAATTCGCTGTAGTCGCCGGCATCGAATATTCTCATAAATATTTCTTCGATTTCATATGGCAGGCGATGGTCGGCCGGCAGCACGCCATAAATATCGGCCGGGGCGCGGGCCGGTTCGCGCACGGGACAGGGTGCGGCGGTGCGCGGCGCGGGTAATTGGCGGAAGGGCTGGCGGATACGCCGCAGGCAATCGGCATCGTCTTTGGCCATGAAGTGCGCCACGCCGCTGACCGCGGTGTGCAGATGCGCGCCGCCCAGCACTTCGGAATCGATCGCCTGGCCGGTGGCGCCCTTCACCAGGTTGGGCCCGCCGAGGCCCATGAAGCTGACGCATTCCACCATAATGATGACGTCGCTCAGCGCCGGATGGTACGCACCCCCGGCGATGCACCGTCCCATCACCGCGGCGATTTGCGGAATGCGGAGCTTGCGCCGCATCATTGGCCGGGGAAGATGCCGTCCTGATGTGGCAGGTTAACGCCAGCAGAATCAATCAGATACACGATTGGCAGATGGTTCCGCATGGCCACTTCCTGCGCGCGCAGAATCTTGGTGATGGTCTCCGGCCACCAGGCCCCGGCCTTCACTGTGGCATCGTTGGCCACCACCACCGCCGGCCGGCCCTCGATCTTGCCGATGCCGGTGACCACATCCGCCGCGGGAGCCTGACCGTCGTATTGGTCATAGGCGATCAGCAGGCCGATCTCCGGAAAGAAGGCGCCTTGGTCGAGCAG
>PLRZ01000159.1 GCA_003164075.1 Bryobacterales bacterium
GCGAGCGGCATCCACCGTCCCGGAGCGCCGAGATGAGTCTCGGCGCCGCAGACACGAGTGTCTGCGCCACGTCATGGCTCAGGTCAATTTCCCCAACTATCCGAAATCCCCGGCCGACATCAGGAGTTCTGAACCTGAACAAGTGCCGTGCGCTTTAAAATCGCGTTTCGCCCGGCCGCCCGGCCTCCATGGAGACAGGCCAGCCATAAAGGGGTGCGCCATGACACAATCTACTCATGAACGATATAAGCTTTCGTTCCGGGATGGAGCGCCTGGGGACGCTGTACATTGCATCCAGCCAGGTCGCCCATGCCGTCGTGCGCAGTTCGTCGCGAGAGGAACTGCTGCGGGAAGTTGTGCGCGTGCTTGTAGACGCCGGGAACTTCGCCATGGCGTTCATTTCCTGGCATGACCCGGCGACCCACGAATTGGTCCCCGTGGCCCGCTGTGGGGATACACATGGCTACGTGGACGGCATTCGGATGTTCACCGACGAAAGGCCCGAGGGTCAAGGCCCCGCGGGGGCTGCTTTCCGCGCCGGTATTCCCTACGTTTGCAACGATTCTCTGAACGATCCCCGGACGCTTCCGTGGCGGGAAGCCGCCCGTGCATCCGGATGGCGCGCCTCAGCCGCCTTCCCCATCCCCATCGGCGGTGTGCCGCGCGGACTACTCTCCGTCTACACCCGCGAAGCCGGCGCGTTCGGTCCCGCTCAGGTTGACTTGCTCCGGGAAGTGACGCTCGACGTGGCATTTGGCCTGGAGCATCTCGATGGCGAGCGGCGCCGGCGCCAGACGGAGGCTGCGCTCGCCGCCAGTGAACACCGCTTGAAATCGGCCATCGACGCCGCGGCGCTGGGTACGTTCGATTGGGATCCGCAGACCGGTAAGATCGTCTGGAACGGGCATCACGAAAGGATGTTCGGCTTCGAGCCTGGAGGTTTCGATGGGACATATGCCGCCTTTGAAAGATGTCTCCATCCGGACGATTTGCCCAAACTGGATCGTGCCCTGGACGCGGCGCGCAATTCCCGTAGCGCCTTTCGTCAAGAGTTTCGCGTCGTCTGGCCGGACGGAAGTGAGCATTGGATCTTCTCCCGAGGCCAGTTCCACTACAGCGATTCCGGCCAACCGCGCAGCATGTACGGCGCGGTGTTGGACATTACCGGGCGGAAGCGGGTGGAAGCAGCCTTGCTTGAGAACGAGGAGAGATTGCGGCAGGCCATCCGCGTTTCCGATATCGGCATTTTCGATCACGACCACCTGGCTGGCGCCCTTTACTGGTCGCCGCGGCAACGGGTCATCCATGGCGCGGGTCCCGACGAACCGGCATCGTTGCAGGCGTATTTCGATCGCGTCCACCCCGGCGACCGGGAGAGAATCGCCGAGGCTGTTCAGCGCGCCTATGACCCGGCAGGGGACGGTTTATTCGATGTGGAGCACCGGCTGATCCTCCCCGACGGCTCCGTCCGTTGGACCAGTACCCGGTCGCAGACGTTCTTTGGTGGGGAAGGCGATACGCGGCGTCCGGTTCGAACTGTCGGCGCCGTCAGGGATATTACCGAGCAGAAACAGGCCCAGGAAGAGCAGAAGAAACTGGCTACGCTCGTGGCCATGAGCCACGACTTCATCGGGATCGCCACTCTGGAAGGCCGGGTGGTCTACCTCAACAACGCCGCCATGAACATGGTCGGTCTACAGTCCATGATGGAGGCGCGGCAGAAAACCATTCTCGACTTTTTTGCGGAGAGCGATCGGGAACAAGCGCGGGACCGCTTGTTCCCAGGGCTGTTCAACATGAGACGCTGGTCGGGTGAAGGGCGTCTGCGGAATTTCAAAACGGGCGAACCGATCGATGTCGAGATAACCGCGTTTCAAATCCGCGACGACAACGGCATCCCGCTCTATCTCGCGGCGGTTACCCGGGACATTACGGAGAGGAAGCAAGCTGAAGCGGAAAGAGCCAGGCTGGAGGCGCAATTGTTTCAGGCGCAAAAAATGGAATCGATCGGGCGGTTGGCTGGCGGCGTGGCCCACGATTTCAATAACCTGCTGACGGTGATCAACGGTTACAGCGCACTGGCGCTCTCGGAATTGGCGCCCTCCGATGCGCTCGGTGCCTCGATTGAAGAGATCCGCAAGGCCGGGGAACGCGCCGCGGAATTGACCCGGCAACTGCTGGCATTCAGCCGCAAGCAGGTTCTGCAACCCCGCGCGCTCGATCTCAACCGCGTGGTGCAAGGAATGCAGCCGATGCTGAAACGCCTGGTGGGGGAGGACTTGGAAGTGTGTGTCGCGCTCGACGCGGAAAGCGGGACGGTGTACGCCGATCCGCACCAGGTGGAGCAGGTAATTATGAACCTGGTGGTGAACGGCCGGGACGCCATGCCGGGCGGCGGCCGCTTGCTGATCGAAACGGCCTGCGTGGAACTGGACGAGGGCTACGCCCGCTTGCATCCGGACGTACACGCCGGCCGCTACGTCATGCTGGCCTTGACCGACAACGGCACGGGAATGGACGAAGAGACGCGGCGGCGGGTTTTCGAACCGTTCTTCACCACCAAGCCGGCCGGCAAGGGGACCGGGCTCGGGCTGTCGACGGTGCAAGGCATTGTGGCGCAGAGCGGCGGCCACATCAGCGTCTATAGCGAACCCGGCCGTGGGACGACGTTTAAGATCTACCTGCCGCAGTTGGGCGAAGCGGCCACCGATGCGGGGAAGGCGGCGGGCGAGCCGGTGGTGGGCGGGAAGGAGACCGTCCTGATTGTGGAGGACATGGCGGAAGTCCGCCGCTACGCGGGCGTGGCGCTGAAGGCTTACGGCTACCGGGTGATGCAGGCGGAAAGCGCCGGCGAAGCGCTGACGATCTGCGATCGGGAGGAAGGGCGCATCGACCTGCTTCTGACCGATGTGGTGATGCCGAATTTGAGCGGCCGGGAACTGGCCAACCGGCTGGAGGAACGCTGGCCCGATATTAAGGTGCTTTTCATGTCCGGCTACACCGATAAATCCATCGCGCTCAATGGCCGCTTAGACGAGCGCGTGCATTTCATCGAGAAGCCTTTTGGTCCGGAGAAATTGGCCGAAAAGGTCCGCGCGGTGCTGGGGGCGCCAGTGGCCGCGGCTCGCATTCTGGTGGCCGACGATGAGCCGGGCGTGCGCGGTTTCGTGCGGGCGGTACTGGAGCGCGGCGGCTACGAAGTGGTCGAAGCAGCCGACGGGAAGCAGGCGCTCCGGAGAATGCGGGCGGGGCAGGTGGATCTGCTGATCACGGATCTGGTCATGCCGGAGCAGGAGGGGATCGAAGTAATTCAAGCTTTGCGCAGGGATGCGCCCGGCGTGGGGATCATCGCCATCTCGGGCGCGTTCGGAGGTCAGTTCCTGAAGGTGGCTCAAGCGCTGGGGGCCGACGCGGTTCTGAGCAAACCGGTGAGTGGCGAGCTGCTGTTGGCCAAAGTGGCGGAAGTGCTGAAGCGGATACGGTGACCGGGGGGCGGGGAAAAATGGGCTGAGCCATTCCTTGCAAGGACAGCACTTTCGCCCATTCACAGCTCCCTGGCGAGAGCTTCGGATGGAGGCTCGCGCAGTTCGGTGACAAGTCCGAGCGGCAGGCGACGTTGTCGCTTTATGATCGTCCGGGCAGTGAGCGGCGTAGGTGGCGCAGTCTCCGCGGCCGGTAGTCATCGGTGCATGGGGGTGCCTAACCGTTTTGGGGATTGCGTGGCACAGGCGCGGAATACGCTCCCTAACGGTCGCGGCTCTGTAACGAGTGCCCGCATGTTTGCAATTAGTTACAGAGCCGGGCCCAGAGGGCACCCCGTGAGGGAGCGTTCAGGGGTGACGGACCTTCTCCAGATCGGTTACGCACCCGGTGCATGGAAACAACCGCCAGTCAGTCCCCTCGTTCGGCTACCATGGAAGTGTGACGAGACTGGCGCTGGTCCTGCTGGCGGCCGCACTGACGCTGGCGGCCCAGAACCTGGTGGAAGATGGGTGGGACCATTTCTATAACCTGGAATACGACCAGGCCATCTCCGATTTCGAACGCGCCATCGCTCAGGACCCCGCCGCTCCCGATCTGCATAATCACCTGGCCCAGACCATCGTCTTCAAAGAGATGTATCGCAACGGCGCGCTCGAAAGCGAAATGGTCTCCGGCAACAATTCGCTGTTGCGGCGCGCCAGGCTGAATCCGTCGGCAGACACGCGGGCGCGATTCATGGCGGAAATCGACAAGGCGCTGAGTTTGTGCGACACCCGCTTGAAGAAAAATCCCAACGATACCGTGGCCCTCTACGCGGAGGGCATCGCGTACGGACTCCGGTCCGACTATCATTGGGTGGTCGAGAAATCCTGGTACGATTCCCTGCGCGATGCCACCGCCGCGCGAAAAGCGCACAATCGCGTGGCCGAGCTGGAGCCCGATAACGTGGATGCCCGCCTGGTCCAGGGTCTACACGATTATATTGTCGGCAGTCTACCCTGGACCTACCGGATGTTGGGTTTTCTGGCCGGATTCCATGGCGATCGGGAAAAGGGAATTCGCACCGTGGAGGATGTGGCCCGCAACGGCAAGCTGGATAAGGTGGACGCCGAGATCTTTCTGTGCGCCCTCTACCGCCGCGAAAACCACCCCAATCTGGCGGTTCCGCTGGTGCAGGACCTGATCCGCAGGTTCCCGCGTAACTACTTGTTAAGGCTCGAATTATCGGTGATGTACAGCATGGCGGGCGACAAGCGGCACGGGCTGGACGCGGTGGCCGAAGCGGCTCGACTGAAACGCGAACACGCACCCGGGTTCGACCAGATGCCGTGGGAAAAAATCTACTATCAGGAAGGCAGCATTCAATTCTGGTATCGCGATGAAGATCAAGCCCTGGAGAATTTGAAAAAGGTGGCGGCGGGCATCGAAAACGTCGATCTCAATACCGGCGCCTACACTTTCCTGCGCATCGGGCAGATCTACGATATGACCCACCACCGTACCGAAGCGGTGCAATATTACAGGAAAGCCATCGCCTACGAGCCGCAATCGGACGGCGCGGTGCAGTCGCGGAAGTACCTCGCGACGCCGTACAACCCACGATAGCAATCAGCCTTTGACCCAGCTAGCGTTGGGCCGTTCCGTCGTCAATGGAGACCTTTACCGGCTGCTCGATCAATTGTGCGGGCTTGGTGGCCGTCAAAATCATCAACGCGAGCCTCTGTCCGGGCGCGGCCTTGACCGGGATCTTGAACTTGATGGTGGTATCGGTCTGCTCGGTAATCTGCACTTCAATATCACCCTTACCATCGCCGCCATCGGTGAGATACACCTTGGCGACCAGAGTCTTCGACAGGTTCTCGCCGGTGATGGTTATGATATCCCCTCTTTTCCCTGTATCTGGATCGACGGACGTCATTCGTGGCGTCGCCGATTGAGCGTAGGCCGCGAAGCTGGCAGCCAGGAGAAGCGAAACAAAAAGAGACAGTTTCATCTGATTATCCGGTCCTTTGATTTCTATGCTATGTCCATTGAGCCGGAAATACAAGGCCCCTTTTTGCGGTTTGGCCGCCAACCGGAGGGCGTCAAATCGGACTGGCGCTGCTGAAAATTGAATGCCTCCACCGGTTCCGGTATCATCTAGCGTATGGCCGCGATAGCAACAAGCGCCCCGCTTTCTCTTTCCGGGCGCGAACCCGGTTGGATCTACAAGCCCTCCTGGGACTTGCCGCTGATCATCTTCAGCGCCGTCCTGGTCCCTCTGCCGTTCCTGATGGCCTGGGTGGCGCAGAAAGCCGGCTGGCTGAGCCTGGACCAGACCGTGGATTGGATCAATATCGCGGTGGCGCTGCTGATCGGCGGGCCGCACCTGTTTTCCACCATTACGTACACCTTCATGGACGGCCGTTTCCGTTCCCGGCACCGGGCCTACCTGGCGATGGCATTCGTTTTGCCGGCGATCGTGATCTACCTGGGAGTGAATTACTACACCGCCCTGATTACGTTCTTCTTCACCTGGGCCTCCATCCACGTGCTGCACCAGGTCATCTACCTGAGCGACTGCTACCGCGCGCGCAGCGCCTGGGAGGACCAGAAATGGTCGCGCCTGGTGGATTACGGGCTGGTGATGACGGCCCTCTATCCGGTGGGCATGTACAAGATGTCGCTGAAGCTGTTCCATGTGGGCGGGGTGGTGCTGCCGTATCCCGATTTCGTGCGCCCTTTGCACCTGCCCATACTGGCGGGGATCGTCTTTTCCTTCTTTCTGGTGGCGTGGATTTCGAAGACCATCGCGGAATTCCGCGATGGCCGAGGCAACGTGCCCAAGACTCTGTTGCTGGGGGTGACCACCGTGGTTTCCTTCTGTCTGCCGATGGGATCGAACCTGGATGTGCTCTTCCAGGGCTACAATACCTGGCACTCGTTCCAATACCTCTTCCTGTTGTGGTTGATCAACCGCCTGCGCGACCAGCGCGGAGAAATCGACAACCCCTTCGTGCAGCGCATGGTGCGGCAGCGCAGCATGATTCTGTATTATTCCTGTTTCCTGGGCGCCACCCTGGCGATCGTGCTGGTTACCCTGGTAGTGCGGGCAGTCACCACGCTACGGGCCGACCAGAGCTACTTCATCGTGGTATTGAGCGTCCTGCTGATGCACTACTATTTCGACCACTTCCTGTTTTCCCATCCCCAGATGGTGGAATAAGGGGGGCACCGGTGGCCGGTCAGGATCGAGGGCAGGCGAGCACCGCCTGCCCCACCCGCCGTTCTTTCAACGGGATAGCGTGAGCTGTGGGGCGGACTTCAGTCTTCCCCAGAGGGGACCCCGGGCTTCAGCCCGCCCCCCGCGAACGATGTGAGACCCGCGGCGGGCGGACTGAAGTCCGCCGCAGGCTGAAGCCTGCCCCACTGAAGTTCACCGAGACGTCCGTCAAGTGTACATGCCACACACGCCGCCCTCACTCACGGCGCCGGCACTTTCAGCAGCGATTGAATCGCCGCCGCATCGCGCTCTCCCTGCGCGATCCAGCGCCGCACGTTTTCTTCTTTCCAGTAGAGGGCATCGCGGACCGAGCCGAGCGGCCCCGAAGGACGGATCTCGATCACCTCGAGATTTGGAAATCGCGTCTTCGGCGCCGCCAGGGCGCGGAATGTTCCCACGGTGGCGCGCAGGAAACGCGACGGCATCAGGGGGAGCGCGTTGATCACCACCGCCGAGGTCGCCCCCATTTCAACGGCGGCCCATAGCGGTACGACGGCCAGCAGCCCGCCGTCCACGTAGAGTTTGCCGTCGATGCGCACCGGCGGAAAGCCGCACGGGATGGCGCAGGAGGCGCGAAGATGGGCCGGCGTGATGCGGTCGCCAGTCACGTAGATCGGGCGCAGACGCGGCACTTCCACCATGGTCGCGGCAAAGGGCAGCCGCGGCTGAAAACGGACGAAGAAATCGTCCACCCTTTCGTAGAGCGGTGCGGAATCGAATATACCGCGCCAGGGAAACAAGGGGATGCGGAAATGCATCAGATCGGCTGTGGCAGGGTCGGTCCAGGAATCGCGGAGTTCGGCGGGAGGGCAGCCGCCTGCAATCGCCCACCCATTGAGTACGCCGGCGGAGGCGCCGACGATGAGATCGGGCTGGAAGCTTTCCGCCAGCACGCTCCAGGCGCCGGCCTGGTAAGCGCCGAACATTCCGCCCGCCGAGAGCACCAAGGCACGGGGCATAATTGGAGTGTACAGCGCTCGAAAGGTCACAAACAATGGAAACGTCTACCGCGCGCCCGGCCCGCCGGGGCCGCGACTTCAGTCAAGAGCTCTACAGAAAGGGCTGGTATCATAGCTTCGATCTGCCGGACGGCACGCAAATCGAGGGTTTTATCCCATTGGACACCCTCAAGTGGCGTTGGAGCCGCTTCCCGATTCCAGCGGTCCTGAAAGGCAAGCGGGTGCTGGACACCGGCGCCTGGGACGGCTGGTTCAGTTTCGAAGCGGAGCGGCGCGGCGCCGAAGTTACCGCCATCGACTGCGTGGAAGTACCTCATTTCCTCGAAATTCACCGGAAACTGGGATCCCGCGTGGACTACCGCGTGCTGGACTTCTATGAGTTGGCGGAAGCCCGGTTAGGGACCTTCGATTACGTCCTTTTCCTGGGCATTCTGTATCATCTGAAGCATCCGCTGCTGGCCCTGGAAATGGTCTGCGGCCTGACTACCGATACCGCCATCGTGGAATCGTTTGTAACCGATGGAGATACCTGGCAAGAGCACATAGCCGACGTCCCGGCCATGGAGTTTTATGAGACCGATGAGTTAGGCAACCAGTTAGACAACTGGATNNGGGTTTCAGGCGGGCGCCGTATGTTACCGGAAGTGGGAGCCGGTAGCGAATCCGCAACGGGAAGCCCCGGACCTGGTGGCCGCCAACAACACCAGGACCACGGGCATCAATTTTTCCACGCGCAAGGAGGAGTACATCAGTTGTTGGTTCCGCACCGCGCGGGAGCAAGTTACTCGCGAGCAACTGCGGTTCGAAGCGGGCGGCTTCGGCGTGCCGGCGCTTTTCGTACGACACGAGCCGGATGGCGCCTGGATGGCGAATTTTCGCTTGCCGCCGGGCCTGCGCGGCGGATGGCACGACGTGCGCCTGCGCTTCGCCGACAGCGGCTTCGGGCAGACGCTGCGCATCGCGGTGGATATGCCGTTGCGGCCGGGCCGCGTCGTCCTGGTGGGCGCCTGTGACGGGACCACGTTCAAGGTGGAGGAGATCGTGGTGGGCGACCGCGGGTACGTCAGCGCCTGGGTGCAGGGCCTTCCCGAAAACTGCGACCGCGATAACATCCGCGCCCTGCTGGATTCCACGCGGCTTTCGGTGGACTATGTGGGCGACCAGGACGCGGATGGAAATCGCCAGGTCAACGCCGTGATTCCGGGTGATATCGGCAAGGGCGGCCACCTGCTCCGGATCGAGTGTGCGGGAGCCTCTTCGGAGCCGCTCACGGTTGAGATCGTATGACATCGCGGAATGCAGAAAAAGAGGTCTGAAACCTCCCATCTGGTAGAATCAATTCTGACCATTTTTTATGACGCTCTCTCTCGACCACAACCAGTACTACCGGCTCCCATGGAACCTGCCCGACAATGCCATCTCCTGGCTCGAGGTCACGAAGGCCTGCAATCTGCACTGTGAGGGGTGCTACCGCGAGAATAATCCCAAGGGACACAAGCCCCTCGACGAGATCGAACGAGACCTGGCAGTCTTCAGGAAATACCGCAAGACCGATGGCGTCTCTCTTGCCGGAGGAGATCCGCTCGTCCATCCCGAGATCGTCGAGATCGTGCGCCTGGTTGCTCAAGGCGGTCTCAAACCGATCGTCAACACCAACGGTTTGGCCCTGACCAAGGAACTGCTGCGCGATCTGAAGAAAGCGGGCGTCGCGGGATTCACCTTCCACATCGACAGCAAACAGAACCGGCCCCACTGGAAGGGAAAGACCGAGATCGAACTGAACGAACTCCGGCTCAGCTTCGCCGAAATGCTGGCCGAGGTGGGCGGGCTCTCATGCGCCTTCAACTCCACCGTGTACGGGGATACGTTGCAGTATGTCCCGGACATTGTGGCGTGGGGACAGGAGCACATCGATATCGTCCACGTCATCGTCTTCATCGCCATCCGGGCGGCGGTCCTGGAGTCGAAGTTCGACTATTACGCGGGCGCCGACAAGGTGGACATGGGCTCGATTGTCTATTCGACTCCCGATGGGAACCAGCGTC
>PLRZ01000494.1:0-3801 GCA_003164075.1 Bryobacterales bacterium
GTGACGGCGATGATGAAGTTCTCCTCGTCGCCGGTACGTTTGAGCACGCGAAATTGGTCGCCGCGCCCGGTCCAGGCAATGTGTTCGCCGATCGCGGTGTCTTTCACTTCCGGGGCCGACGGCGTTTCGGGGGGCGCCACCACGGGCAGCATCTCATAATTGGACCATTCCGATTGCTTCCCGTTGGAGCCGACGGCGCGCACGCCGATGGCGACCTCTTTGCCGGTCCATTCCCGGGTGGGAATCCGGTAAGTCGCGATGCCGTCTTTGACTTCGGGATCGGCGACCGGTTTGGCGTGGGCGGACCACTCCGCGGCGTTGAAATTGTCGCCGGCCGGGCCGATGCGAAGATCGAGCTTCACGGGAGTCTTGATGAGGACATTCTCGGTCGTATGGGTGGGCACGGAACAGTGCACGATGAGGGCAGCGCCGCGCTGGATGGCCGCGAGATCGGAGATCTTCGTGGGGACATTGGCCAGCGGCGTCAACGGCGCCCCGATGTAGCCGCAGCCCACGGGGAGCAGCATCGCCGCGGCGAGCGAAAGACGACTGAGCCGGCAGGCGTAAGCCAGCGTTACTGCCGAATTTTGCAAGCCTGTCATGAAACGACTAGATTAGCAGGCGCCATCGCCACCCGGCGCTAATCGACTGCCGGCTCTCTACTCACTGCATTTCCTGGCTGTCTTTTTGACACGGGCCGCAGGCGCGATGCCGTTCACTTGACGGACATCCCAGTGGGGCAGGCTTCAGCCTTCCCCAGAGGGGACCCCGGACTTCAGTCCGCCTGCCGCAGGACTTCACATCGTTCGCGGTCGGGCGGCCTGAAGCCTGGCTGAAGCCCGCCGCAGACTGAAGAGGAACTTGCAGAATTCGAAGAAACCGCTTGCTTGCGCGTGCGGCTCGGAAAGTCACGTTGAAAGGCAAGCACTTATCGAGCCGCGACCGTGAGGGAGCGGGTTCACCACCGAATTCTGCAAGTTCCTCTGAAGCCCCACCGCTCAGAGATCGGGAAATCCCAGGTTTGTCAACGCAAAGTGAACAGTATTGGGATTACACCTGAGAAGTGGAAACTAACCCCTCCCGTAGCGCGCTACACTGGTGCTTTCCGCTATGAAACTGCAAAGTCACACCATCACCCAGGGGCGCGACCGTGCCCCCGCCCGCGCCATGCTGAAAGCCATCGGCTTCACCGATGAGGACCTGGCCAAGCCCATCATCGGCGTCGCCAACACCTGGATCGAGACCATGCCCTGCAATTACAACCTGCGCGACCTTGCCGTGCAGGTGAAGGAAGGCATCCGCGCCGCCGGCGGCACCCCCATGGAGTTCAATACCATCGCCATCAGCGACGGCGTCACCATGGGCACCGAGGGGATGAAAGCTTCGCTGGTGAGCCGCGAATTGATCGCCGATTCCATCGAGTTGATGGTGCGCGGCCATATGTTCGATGGCATCGTCGCCCTGGTGGCTTGCGACAAAACCATCCCCGGCGCGGCCATGGCGCTGCTGCGCCTCAATATTCCCGGCGTCATTCTATATGGCGGCTCCATCCTGCCGGGGCGCCATAACGGACACGACATCAGCATCCAGGACGTTTTCGAAGCCGTCGGCGCGCACGCCCGCGGCCGCATCTCCGACGCCGAGTTGCTCGACATCGAAGACCATGCCTGTCCCGGCGCCGGCGCCTGCGGCGGACAGTTCACCGCCAACACCATGGCCACCGTCATGGAACTGATCGGCCTGGCGCCCATGGGCACCGCCGCCGTTCCGCAAGTGGACAAACGCAAGGAAGACGTAGCCCGGCGCTGCGGCCGCATCGTGATGGACGCCGTGCGCCATAACCTGCGCGCGCGCGACATCTGCACCCGCAAGGCTTTCGACAACGCCATCGCCGGCGTGGCCGCCAGCGGCGGTTCCACCAACGCCGTGCTCCACCTGCTCGCCATGGCGCGCGAAGCCGAGGTGCCTCTTTCCATCGACGATTTCGACGGCATCTCCGCCCGCACGCCGGTCTTCGTCGATATCAAACCAGGGGGCCGCTTCATGGCCGCCGATGTCGATAAGGCCGGCGGCATCCCGGTGATCGCCAAGCGGCTGCTCGAAGGCAATTTTGTGGATGGCTCGGCCGTCACGGTCACCGGCCGTACCTTCGCCGAGGAGGCTGCCGACGCACACGAAACCCCGGGCCAGGAAGTGGTCCTGCCGCTCGACAAGGTTTTGAAGCCGCGCGGCGGAATCGCCATCCTGCGCGGCAGTCTGGCGCCGGAAGGCTGCGTCATCAAACTGGCCGGGCATGAAAAGAAAACGCACCAAGGCCCGGCGCGCGTTTTCGAGCGCGAAGAAGACGCCATGCAAGCCGTGATTCAGGGCAAGATCAACGCCGGCGACGTGGTGGTGATCCGTTACGAAGGCCCGCGCGGTGGACCCGGCATGCGCGAAATGCTGGGAGTGACGGGCGCNNATTGTGGGCGCCGGCCTTTCCGATAGCGTGGCCCTGCTCACCGACGGCCGTTTCAGCGGAGCCACTCACGGATTCATGATCGCCCACGTGGCCCCCGAAGCCTTCAATGGAGGCCCCATCGCCGTCGTCCACGAAGGCGACTCCATCACCGTGGATGCCGACCGCGGCGTGCTCGATCTCGATATCGCTCCCGAGGAACTGGCGCGCCGTCTGGCTGCCTGGCACGCTCCGGCGCCGCGGTACACCACCGGCGTCTTCGCGAAATATTGCGCGCTGGTCTCTTCGGCTTCCGAGGGCGCAGTTACCCGGGTGGTTTGAATCAGGCATCGTCGGCCGGGCCTTCCCGACGGCGCGCCCGCATGATCAGGAACTCGGATAGCTTCATCGGCGGTCCAGGACCGGTTTGCATCTGCCGCTCCACGGCCCTTTGATATTGCCGCAGGATGTCCAGCCGTCTCCGACGGTCCAAAGGGCAGTTTTCGAGGTCCATCAGAATCTCCACTTCCCATGGTTGAAAAGTGTTGCGCGCCAGGACCCCGCGCATCACCTCGCCGATCAATCGGTTGAAGCGATTGAGCATCAACTCCAAATCGATGAGATCGTCCGCCGGCTCCATAATCCTCTCGCAGGTGGGCAAGGAAAGAGTATCAGCCGCCGATGAACGTGGATGAACGCCGATAAAAGAAAATTCGTTCGTCGGCGGCTGGTATTGACCGTTCGCTGCCTACTAATAGGAGTATCGGCATGCTGGGACAAAGTAATAGGGGCAGGCGGTGCTCGCCTGCCCCCTATCCCGTTTAGTGAGTTTCTGTCGCGAAACTGCTGCGCGGCGGAGCAGCACCGCTCCCTTGCGGGGTGCCCTCTGGGCCGGGCTCAGTAACAAGTCCCGTGGAATCAGGCGCGACTGTTACCGAGCCGCGCGCGCAAGCAAGCGGTCCTTGCCATTTTCTTGAGTTTCGCGACAGAAACCAGTTAGGCAGCGGGCTTGTTCAGCGAGGACGGGCGGGCAGGCGAGCACCGCCTGCCCCACCTCCGGGCTCATCCCAAATTCCACGCCATCGGGAGTTCGGAGTAGTCTACCGATTCTGATTGTTGACGGCCGTCGGAGGCGCCACTCTCGCGCCATCCTTCACATACTTGTCGAACCACGTGAACTTCTCCCACAACACGTCCTCGATGGTCTCCTTGCCCCGGTACCCGTGCGCTTCGAACGGCAGGAAAACCAGCCGCGCGATCCCGCCGTTGCCGCGCACCGCCTCATACATGCGCTCCGACTGGATGGGGAACGTGCCGTCGTTATCGTCGGCCTCGCCGTGGATCAACAACAGCGGCGCCTTGAT
>PLRZ01000494.1:3862-6679 GCA_003164075.1 Bryobacterales bacterium
CGTCACGCCCATTTCCACCGCCTTGTCGATGGCCGCCCGGGCGTCCATCACCACCTGCTCCACGAACTTGTCGTTGACCGTGGCGCGCGGTCCCACAATCGGCATGGAGGCGTTATCCAGCACGGCGAAACCGTCCAGTGCGAAGAAGATCTCCGAATAGCCGCCGATTTCGGTGAAACGCTCTCGCGATCCCGTACCGGCCGCTGCTGCCGCCGCGTCGGCGTCTTCGTACTCATAAGGGTAAGCCCAGATGACGGTGGGCAGCCGCGTGCCCTCTTTGTAATCGGGCGGCAGGTACAGCGTGAACGACATCTCCACGCCATCCGGCCGCTTATAGCTGACCAGCTTCTTGGACACCTGCCGCATGATGGGCTGCGGATCGGGGAAGTCGGTATAGGCCGTCACTGTCCCGGCCGCCGTGCGGACGTAGTAGTTGGGCGGCTCGCTGGGACTCTCGCGCCGCGTGAAGAAGGTGGCGGCATGGTCGTCCAGCAGGCCTTCCACTACCTCGTAATGGGCGTCATCGCACTTGAAAAGCTGCTCGGTCTTGAGCGTGGTCAGGTTGAAACGGTTGAGGAACGGATGGTCGCCCGTGGGTGACGGCCCGTTGCCGGTCAGATAAATGTTGGAACCATCCAGCAGGATGCCCCGTTCGCCGTTGGGCAGGCTTCTTTGCATGGGCGTACCACGCTCGGCATAGCGGTCCCGCGAATCGGTGGTCCACAGTTCGCGGGGCGCATCCGCCGGCCTGTCGAGGTCCACCAACAGGGTCTTCTGCACGCGATTCGCGCCGCCGCCCCCACGGCCTCCGCGCCCACCGCCCGCGCCGCCGCCCAGCATCATCCAATGGCCGTTCTCGAAAAACGTGAAGGCCTGCATCGCGTCCGCCGACTTGTAGATTTCCTGCGGCTCGCCAGTGAATGGCGCCTTCAACGCCAGAATATGCTCCGGACGTGGAGGCGGTGGAGGTGCGTCCGCGCCCTGCGCGCCCCGGCCGCGTCCACCCCTGCCGCCCTGCGGCGCGGGACCGATCGACTCCACCCAGAGCAGCGTCGCCGGTTCGTTCATGCGCCACTGCAGACTGCGTGTCCCGTTGGGGGGAGGAGCGGTCTGCGTATCGTCCGCCGCGGTTGCCGGATCGGGAGCCGGACCGGGCGCTTGGCCGCCCCGCCCGCCGCTGCCCAGAGGCAGGCTCGCCACATGATGCACAGTTTTGCCGGTGCGGTCCCAAACGTCCATTTCCGACGGGAACTGCGTGGCCGGATAGAGGTACGAGAAGGGCCGATGAATGCTGGTGATCAGGAAATAGCTGCCCTCGGGCGAGGGCCGGACCTGGCGGATCATGGCCGGCTTGCCGACGGCCGCAGCCTTGCCGGTGAGCGAGTCCACCAGCATGAGCTGCGAGGTGGCCAGATACTCGAAGTCTTCCTCGTCATGCGGGGTCTTGAGCATGTCCTCGTGGGTCACCACGCCGCGTCCGCCGCCCAGGCTTTCCTGGACGTTCGGCCCCGCAGGCACGGCGGGCTCCGGCGGTTCCGGCCCGCGATTGGGCTTGATGGCCTGGACCAGCAGCGTCTTGCTGTCCGCCAGCCACTGTACGGTGGCGCCGGCAGCCGCCGCGCCGCCGCGTCCACCGCCGGCAGCCGCGCCGGTCGATCCGAACACGTCGTTCACGCGGATGCCTTCCAGCCGGTGCGTCCTGCCGGTGGCCGCCTCGCCCACCCAGATCTCGATTCCCTTCTCTGTGGAGTTGGTAAACACGAAGTGCTTGCCATCCGGGCTCCAGCGCGGGGTGCTCAATTTCGGATTGGGTGGCAGCGCGACTTTGATCTCGGTCCCTTCGGGCACCTTGCGCAGCGTCAGCGAGCTGTTGAAGGTGGCGTTGTGCAGCCCATTAGTCAGGGGGTTGATGCGGATCCCCGCGAGGCGCCGCATGGGCTCGGCCAGTTCCGCGATGGGCGGATACCGCACCGGCGCTCCCTGCATGGCGTAAGTGTGCGTGGGGTTCAGCGTGAGAGTTGGGGTGGAGGGAGCATTCAGAATGTCCAGGACCACCTTGGGCGGTTTCCGATAGCCATCCGCGCCAAAAATCGCGAGGGCCGTACCGATGAGAACAAAAGAAGCGCGTGTTGCTGGTTTCATAGAGAGGTTACCCGGAATGTTATTCAAGCGGCCGTTGCTGTCAAACGGCTCGGACAGGCGGGGTCCGGATGTCCACAGGGTCACCGAATAGCATATCGCGTCGCGGCCTGCCCGGGGGAGCGGCTGCGAAGTTTGGGCTCGATACTCGCGAGGCGCGTTTCTCCGGGTTCGACCTGGGCTCCATAGTGGTATAACAGCCGGCGCCTCAGAGCGAATCGCCGCCGCGGCATAGGGTTTGAAGAGGCGCGCGAGTTGTTCTCGCAGCCATATTGGCTTGATCGGCGATCCGGCGTTCCGGAACAGTTTCTGGCCGTCGGCGAGATTCTGCACCTCGTCACTCTGTGGAGGTCGACGAAGGAGGAGATCCGATTATATGAAGAGAACTCGTAAATCCGCCAAGCCGGTTTCAGCCGACGCAATTGCGCGGCTGGCGGATCAAGGCAAGGACGTTTCGCATTTCTTTAAGGGGCAAGGCCGCATGTGCAGCCGATTCAGCGCGTGAACGTGGACGTCACGGCGAACATGCTGGAGGAACTGGATAAGGCCGCCCGGGAACTCAACGTCAGCCGGCAGGCGGTCATCAAGACGCTCGTCCGGCAAGCACTCGATCAACACTACCTGGCACAACACGCCAGGCGACCGTTAACTCCCCCTTAGGAACCACGCAATAATAAC
>PLRZ01000688.1 GCA_003164075.1 Bryobacterales bacterium
CAGCCCACCGACAAGACCGAGTGGACCATGACTCCGCCCACGGTCAACGCCTTCTACAGCCCTCAAAGCAACAGCATTAATTTTCCGGCCGGCATTCTGCAACTCCCGTTCTTCGACCCGCGCCGCGACATGGCCACCAACTACGGCGGGGTCGGCGCCGTCATCGGCCACGAAATGACCCACGGGTTCGACGACCAGGGCCGCAAGTACGACGGCGACGGCAATCTCCGCGATTGGTGGACCAAGGACGATGGCGCCGAATTCGAAAAGCGCGTCTCCTGCGTGGCCGACGAATACTCCGGCTTCACTTCCGTGGACGATGTGAAACTGAACGGCCGCCTGACATTGGGCGAAAACACGGCCGACAATGGCGGACTCCGCGTGGCATACATGGCGATGCAGGAGGCGCTCAAGAGCACCCCGGCGGAAAAGCTCGACGGCTTCACGCCCGAGCAGCGTTTCTTCCTGGGGTTTGCGCAAGTCTGGTGCGAGAACATGTCCCCGCAGGAGGCGCGCCAGCGCGCCATGACGGACCCGCACTCTCCGGGCCGTTTCCGCGTGAACGGCACCCTGCAGAACATGCCCGAATTCCAGAAGGCTTACGCCTGCAAGCCCGACGCCCCCATGGTGCGTCAGAACGCCTGCCGGGTCTGGTGACGCGGCGGGCGGCAGGTAAGGGTCAGAACTCCTGATGTCGTGGAATTTGCATGAGCCCGCAGGTGGGGCAGGCGGTGCTCGCCTTCGCTCGATCCTATGCGAGCAGCGGGCCTAACTAGTTTCTGGTGCAAAACTCAAGAAACCGCTCCCTTGCGGTCGCGGCTCGGTAACGCAGCGATGATCCCGCGGGAGTTGTTACTGAGCCCGGCCCAGAGGGCACCCCGCCAGGGAGCGGTCTTGCNNAGTTTCATGACAGAAACTAACTAAGCAATCGCGCAAGAATAACTTCCTGCCGCCGCTTTCAAAGGGGGCCGAGATGAGTCTCCGAACTCCTGAGGTCTTGGAATCGGGGTGATCTCACCTCGCGTCAATGCAAAAACATTCTTGGCTAAACTTGTTTCTGCGATGCGGTGGCTCAGCCCATTTTCCCCGCCAGGCGGAAATTGCGGGGCGAGATCAGGAGGTCTGAAGGTATTCCTCTGTGCCCTCTGCCACCTCTGTGCCCTCAAAAGCCGAGGGGAAAAAGCAATCCACCCACCACGCCGTCACTTTCTTTACTTTCTTTAGGTGTGTCTCTGTGTCTCCGTGGTGAGAATTTCTTCGGAACCTTCCCTTGCCAACTGCGTCTTCTCCGACAATGGACACTTTCCTCGCCGACCTGACCTACGCCTTTCGAACCCTCCGCTCGAATGCCGGATTCACCGCCGTCGCCGTGGCCGCGCTGGCCCTCGGAATCGGCGCGAATACAGCCATTTTCACCGTTGTGGACGGAGTGATGCTCGCTCCGCTGCCGTACCCGCAGGCCGACCGGCTGGTCCGCCTGGGACGCAAATACCCTGCCGGCAACGGCTACTCCAACTCCATTCCCAAATACATGGTCTGGCGCCGGAATGACGTTTTCGAGTCCATGACTCTCTACGACCAGGGCGGCCTGGGCGTGAATCTGGGCGCCGGCGACCACCCCGAGCAGGCCAAAGCCAGCCACGTCTCCAAAGACTACTTCCGGGTTTTCGGTGTGCCGCCCGCTTTCGGCCGCACCTTCACCGATGCCGAAGACGCACCCCACGGCGCCGCCGCGGCGGTGCTCAGCGACCGCCTCTGGCGCAATCGTCTGGGCGGCGACCCTCAAATAGTGGGCCGCACCGTGCTGCTCAATAGCCAGCCCTACACCGTGGTCGGCATCATGCCAAAGGGCTTCGAGTCCAGTCCGCCCATCGATATTTGGCTGCCCCTGCAGGCCGATCCGGCCAGCACCAATCAGGGCCACTATCTGGCCGCGGCCGCGCGCCTCAAGCCGGACGTGCGCATCGAGCAGGCCCGCGGCGTCATGAAGGCACTCGGCGAGCGATTCCGCGCCGAAAATCCCAAGTGGATGGACCCCACCGAGAGCGTGGCCGTGGTCCCCATGAAAGACTCCATGGTGGAAGATGTCCGCCTCGCCCTGCTGATCCTGTTAGGCGCGGTCGGGCTGGTGCTGCTCATCGCCTGCGCCAACGTGGCCAACCTGCTGCTGGCGCGCGCGGCCGTTCGCCAGAGGGAACTGGCCATCCGCGCCGCCATCGGGGCCAGCCGCTGGCGGGTGGTCCGGCAACTGCTCACCGAGAGCTTGATTCTGGCCGGCGCCGGCGCGGTGCTGGGCTTCGCCATCGGCGCGGCGGGCGTGCGCGCGCTCCTCATGGTGGCTCCCGGCAACATTCCGCGGCTCACCGAATCCGAAGGGCTGAATCAGGCCCTGCCGCTGCTCGATTGGCGCGTAGCCGCATTCACCGTCGGCATCGCCTTCCTCACCAGCATCCTCTTCGGCCTGTTCCCGGCGCTATCCTTCTCCAATCCCGACCTGACTTCCACGCTCAAAGAGGGCGGGCGGACCGGCGGCGGTACGCTGGGCCGGCGCTCGCGATCGTTCCTGGTGATTTCCGAAGTAGCCCTGGCGCTGATGCTGGTGACCGGCGCCACGCTGCTCATCCGCACTTTCAGCGGCCTGCGTTCCGTGAATCCCGGCATCGATCCGCACAACCTGCTGGTGCTCGAAACCTCCCTCGCGGGCGGCGCGTACGACTCCACGGCGAAGGTGGACGCTTTCGTCCGCCAGGTTGCGCCTCGTCTGGAGGCAATCCCCAGTGTCCAGTCCGCCGCCTCCGCCATGATGCTGCCGCTCAGTGGCACCAATGTCGATCTGCCCTTCAACATCGTCGGCCATCCGCCCGCCAAAGGCGATTACAACGGCGACGAGCAATGGCGCTCCGTCTCGGCGCACTACTTCAAAGCGCTGCGGATTCCTCTGCTGCGTGGCCGCGTCTTCACGGAATCCGATGCGGGCGGCGCGTCGCCGGTGGTGGTGGTCAACCAGGCCATGGCCAGGAAATATTGGAAGGACCAGGATCCCATCGGCCANNGAAACCGGCCTGGATGCGGTGGACGAAGGCGTGATGTACATCCCGCAGAGCCAGGTTCCCGAAGGCATCACCAAACTGACCAACGGTCTGATCCCGCTCGCATGGGGCATCCGGACCGCTGGCGATCCGCTGGCCTTGCGCGCTGCCGTGGAGCGCGAAATTCGCGGAGTGGACGGGATGATGATCGTGGCGCACGTGCGCACCATGGACCAGATGGTGGCCGAATCGCTATCGCGGCAGAACTTCAATGCGCTGCTGCTCACGGTTTTCGCGGCCATCGCTCTGCTGCTGGCGGCCATCGGGATTTACGGCCTGATGTCCTATTCGGTGGAGCAGCGCCTGCAGGAAATCGGCATTCGCGTGGCTCTCGGCGCGACTCGCGGCGACGTTCTGCGGCTGATGGTGGTGCAGGGGATGAAGCTGGCCGGAATCGGTATCGTTGTGGGTCTGGCTGCCGCCTATGGGGCGACGCGCCTGCTGGCATCGCTGCTGTTCGGCGTCAAGGCCAACGACCCGATGACGTTCGCCGCGGTCGCGGTAATGGTGTCGATTGTGGCGGCGATTGCCTCGATGGTGCCCGCGAGGCGGGCGGCGGGCATCGCGCCGTCGGTGGCGCTGCGGCATCAGTGAGGGGCTCTCTCAGACTTGCCGCCATCGCACGGGGGTTGCGCCGTCCGTGCATGACCGCGACAACCCACAGCGGTTTTTCATCGGCCGTTGGCCGCCAGAACTTCAGAACTCCTGATGTTGTGGAATTTGCAGTGAGCCCGCAGGTGGGGCGGGCGGTGCTCGCCTGCCCTCGATCCTATGCGAGCAGCGGGCCCAAATTCAGCGCGGGCTGGCAGGCGGCACCGCCTGCCCCACCTGCGAAGCTCTTGCCACATGCCACATGCCGCGAGTTGGGTGTCGCGCGCCCGATCGGCGTACAATGATCCAATGCGCACTCTAAGCAGGTGGGTACCTTTGCTGTTGTTGGCTGCCGGATTGAACGCCGGTACGATTACGGTGATCTCGCAAGGCGCAACGCCTGGGACTTTTAGTCAGGGGATGACCGGCCCGGCCGGCTTCGTCGAATACGTCGCCGCAGGCTGGACAACCGGCTCCAGTTCCTACAGCAGTGTCACCATCACGGCGGTGCTGGAGGGCCAGGATCTGTCGGGCGACTCGATCGATGCGTACCTGGATACGCAGACCGGCCCCGGTACCACGAGCCTCGATGAAATCGCCACTGCTTCAGACATCGCCGTCCCATCCGGCAGCTATGCAACCGTCACGTTGTTTACGGGTCTCAGTCTAAGCGCCAATACGTCGTACTATTTGACGTTGGCGCCGGAGGGCAGCGATCAGATCGTCTGGGGAATCGACAACAACCAACCTTCCCCCACCACGGATACCGGTGTCTCGGAGATTGGCGCTCAATTCTGCACCGAGGACATAGCGGGATGCGACGCTTATCCGCCCGCCTCGGCATTCTTCGGCCTCAACGCCAACCCGATTTTCGATGTCACTTCGACTTCCACTCCGGCCGCGGTGCCCGAACCGGCGTCCGGCGCCCTGCTGGCGTCCGGACTGGCACTGGGATGGCTGTTGCGCGTTTACCGGCGGCGGTAGCATGGCAGACTCCCGGGCCGGCGGCCGTCGCACTCACCGGCATTTCCGTAAGCCATTGGTCCCATAGAACCGCCAGCTTTGCACGTTCGACCCCTTTTCCCTAACCGGTCGCTTCCTGCCGTGAGGTCCACGGACAAATTGGTCGGCGGTCTCCGGCCCTGGGCGAAATCCCCCACCACCCAAACGGACCCCATTGTTTGATATGCTCTAACATCAAACGTTTATGTCCAGAAAATCAGTTGTCCTCGCAATGCTCCTTCTGCTCGTGTCCGCGCTGCTCGTCGCCCAGCAGCCGATTGAGCGGATCGACCTGAATGTAATTCACAAAATCAAGACCGCGGAACTCGGCGGTGGCGGTGGTTTCGGCGGCGGTGGTGGTGGCCGCGGCGGCGGCCGTGGTGCGGCCCCCATCATGGAGACCCTGTACAACCTCACCGACCACTACGGTCCGCGTCTGACTAATTCGCCCCAATTCCGCGCTGCCGGAGAATGGGCCGTCGGCCAACTCAAGCAATGGGGTTTGAGCAACGTCCATCTGGAAAAATGGGCTACCGCGCCGTCTCCCTCGGATGCCGCCGACAGCGCTGCCGCCGGAGGCCGCGGAGGCCGCGCCGCCATCCCCAGTTGGGAGTTCACCGAGTACGAAGGCGCCATGGTATCGCCTACCTACATGCCCATCATCGGCTACCCGCAGGCATGGAGCGGCAGCACCGATGGCAAAGTGACCGGCGATGCCATCATGGTGGCGCAGCCCGCCACCATGGCCGACATGGATAAGTTGCACGGCACCCTCAAGGGCAAGATTGTCCTGCTGGGCACGGGTCCGTTCGAGCTGGCGTTTCCCGATACGCCCCTCGGCGTACGCTACACCGATGCCGAACTGGCGGCTATGATTCCCGAACTTATTCCCACGGGCGCCGGCGCCGCGGGACGCGGTGGGCGTGGCGGACGGGGCGGCCCGGCGCTGTCGCAGGAAGAACAGCGCGCAGTTACGGCCCGGGCGGCCACTTTCTGGAAAGATGAAGGAGTCCTGCTCACCATATCGGCCAACGGCACCACGCGCGGATCGAGCGGCGTGGTGGCCACCAGCAACGGCTCGCCACGCACCGGCGATCCCACCAAGAACGTGCCCTCCATCGCCGTCACCGCGGAGAACTACAACCGCGTCGCGCGCTTGTTGGAACACAGCGTTCCGGTGAAGCTCGCCTTCAACATCCAGACCAAATTCGACATGTCCCAGACCGAATCGTTCAACGTCATCGCGGAACTCCCCGGCGCCACCAAGCCCAACGAGCTGGTGATGGTGGGCGGCCACTTCGATTCCTGGCACATGGGCACCGGCGCCACCGACAACGGGGCAGGCGCGGCGGTAGCCATGGAAGTGATGCGCATTCTGAAGTCGGCCAACCTGAAAATGGACCGCACCGTTCGCATGGCACTGTGGGGCGGTGAAGAAGAAGGGCTCCTGGGTTCGGCGGCCTACGTGAAGGAGCACTTTGCCGACACGGCCACCATGAAGACCACCGCCGAACACGACGGCTTCGCGGGCTATTTCAATATCGACAACGGCACCGGAAAGGTCCGCGGCATTTATCTGCAGGGCAACGAAATGGTGCGGCCCATCTTCGAGCAGTGGTTCGCCGCTATCAAGGACCTGACCCCGGGCATCATCACCATTCGCAATACCGGCGGCACGGACCACCAGTCGTATGACGCCGTGGGACTGCCGGGCTTCCAGTTCATTCAGGACCCCATGGACTACGAAACCCGCACGCACCACACCAATATGGACACCTACGAACGAGTCCAGCAAGGCGACGTGGAGCAGATGGCCATCATCGAAGCCTACTTCGTATACCAGGCCGCCACCCGGCCCGAGAAGTTGCCGCGCAAAGATCTGCCGGCGCCACGCGGAAATGGCGGGCGCGGCGGACGGGGAAACTAGACGGCAAAACCGCTCCCTGGCGGGGTGCCCCCTGGGCCCGGCTCAGTAACAAGTCCCGTGGAATCAGGCGCGACTGTTACCGAGCCGCGACCGCAAGGGAGCGGTTTCTTGAGTTTCGCACCAGCTATTAGCTATTACCACGGGTGCCGAGCCGAGGCGCGGTCCATGGAAGTCTGAAACTGCGGCAGTCATCCCAGGTCCGGCCAGGAATGCCAGAACTTACAAGCAGTTTCCGGAGAGCTGTCAGCTTACAGGAAAGCCGATCGCCGGCCGCTTGCCCTGACAGCTTTTAACACCGCCGCGGTGGAATTCGCCAGCGGATCCTCGCCCGATACCACCAGGTCCGCGAATTTCCTGGTCGGCGACACGAACCACTCGGCGCTGGGCCGCACCGTCCGCCGATATTGTTCGCATACCGATTCCGGAGTGCGCCCCCGCTCGGCCACATCGCGCGTGAGACGGCGATTGAAACAGACGCCCGGGTCGGTCTCCACGTATACTTTGGTGTCCAGCAAGGCCCGCAGCTCCGGCCAGTGGAATACAAACAGGCCCTCCACGATCGTGAAATCGCCAGGGTCGATGCGCCTGGTCTGGCTGGTGCGCGCGTATTCGGAGAAGGAATACACCGGCTCGTCGAACGGCAGTCCCGCGGCCATGGCCTGCAAATGCTGGTGCAGCAGCGGCCATTCGAGCGCGTCGGGATGGTCGAAGTTCACCTTCTTGCGCGCTTCCAGCGAGATCTCTTGCATGCCCCGATAGTAGGAATCCAGCGAAACAATGGGCGTTCCCGGCAGCTTCCTGGCGAGTTGCCGCGCCAGTTCGGTTTTCCCCGAACTGGACGGTCCGGCGATTCCAATGATGTGTGGCTTCATTCGGTCGAATGCGAAGTCTCAGTGTACAACCCGAGCACCGCCTCGACAAGACCATCGACGGTATACATCCGAGCCTCCCTTTCGACAGCGATCCCCAGTCGACGCGCGGTCTCCGAAGTCACCGGTCCGATGGACGCCACTGGCACGCCCGCCAGCGCCGCCGCGCCCGCCACGGCCACGAAGTTTTGCACCGTGGAGGAACTGGTGAAGGTGATGCAGTCGGGCTTGCGCGGGCCGCCGAAAATCCCGGCCGCCTGCTCGCCGGCGCCCTCGGGTGCGATGGTTCGATAGGCTTCCACCACGTCGACCAGCGCGCCGCGCCGCGCCAGTTCCACCGGCACCAGGTCGCGGGCCACCGCCGCGCGCGGCAGCAGGATCCGCCGGCCGGCCAGATCGTGGGCCGCGAAAGCCGCCAGCAGACCCTCGGCGACATACTCGCGGCCCATCAGGTCCACCTTGAGATGCAGCCTTTCGATGGCGGCGCGCGTGGCCGGTCCAATGGCGCAGATCCTGGCGCGCAACGCGCGGAGATCCACGGCGGAGGCGTCCAGCCGCTCCAGGAAGAAACGTACGCCGTTGGCGCTGGTGAAGATCAGCCAGTCGTAGAGGGCGAGTTGGCGCAGAGCGCGGTCCAGCGGGCCGTAATCGGCCGCGGGCTGGATTTCGATGGTGGGCATCTCCACAACATCCGCGCCCAGTGCTTTCAAGCGGGAAGTGAGCGCATCGGCCTGGCCTCTGGCGCGCGTGGTGACGATGCGCCGGCCGAACAGCGGCAGCCGCTCAAACCAGTTCAGCTTCTCCCGGAGGCGCACCACCTCTCCGACCACGATGGTGGCCGGCGGCTTCATGCCGGCTTCCGCGATGAGCTGCGGCAGCGAAGAGAGCGTGCCTTCGATGCTCTCCTGGTCGGGCCTGGTGGCCCAGCGGACCGCGATGGCGGGAGTGTCCGGAGAACGGCCGGCGGCAATCAACTCGCGGGCGATATCGGCGAACGCAAACATGCCCATGAAGATGACCAGGGTATCGGCCATGCCGACGGTCTTCCAATCCACCGCGTCCACGGTATGGCCCGTGACAAAACTCACCGACGTGCTGCGCCCGCGATGCGTCAACGGTACGCCGGCGTAAGCGCCGATTCCCAGCGGGGACGTGATGCCGGGCACCGCTTCGAACGGAATGCCGGCATCGGCCAGCGTTTCGGCCTCTTCGCCGCCGCGGCCGAAAATGTACGGATCGCCGCCCTTGAGCCGCACCACCGTGAGGCCGCGCCGCGCCCGCTCGATGAGCATGGCGCAGATTTCCTCCTGGGTGAAGGCGTGGACCGATTTCTTCTTGCCGACGTAGATGCGCTCGGCGGATGGCGGGGCAAGCTCCAACAGGGCCGCGGGCGCCAGGTGGTCGAAGAAGATGGCGTCGGCCTGCTCCAGAATGCGGCGTCCTTTGCAGGTGAGCAGTTCCGGATCGCCGGGTCCGGCGCCGATGAGGTAGACCTTACCGGGCGCGTTCACGCCCGGTCCCAAATACCAACTGATTTCATGTCTGTCACGGAAGTAATCTCGATTTTACCCCCTTTCCGCACACTCCCCAGCCGTCCACCGCTGAAGGCGTGCGTAACCGATCTGGGGATTTCGTGGCACAGGCGCGGAATACGCTCCCTAACGGTCGCGGCTCTGTAACGAGTGCCCACGTGTTTGCAATTAGTTACAGAGCCGGGCCCAGAGGACACCCCGTTTGGGAGCGTTTACCGGTGACGGACCTTCCCCAGATCGGTTGCGCACCCACGCTGAAGTGACAACGCCTCCCGAAGCGATCTATCCTATGGGATGAATCGCGCTCCGCGATTGCCATTTTGGTCGTGTAATTGCCGAAACCCGCATCCACATTGAAACTCCGTGGCCCAACGCAAACGGTTCTCTGCTGCCTCTTTCTCGCGGGACTAAGTGCCGCGCTGGCCTCGAAACTGTGGTCTGCCGGTTATATCGACGAGTTAGGGTCCTCCGAAGGGCCTTTTCTGGCGCTTAGCTCGTGGATCGCGCGGCATTGGGGCGATTTGCGCTGGTATCCCCTGTGGTTCTGCGGGATGCCCTTCGAGCGGGTGTACGGGCCCGGCCTGCATGCCACCGTGGCCGCCCTCTCCACGGTGGGGCATCTTTCCGTGCTGCGGTCCTATCGCCTGGTGACCGTGTCACTCTATTGCCTCGGTCCGGTAACTTTGTTCTGGCTGTGCTACCGCCTCATTGGTTCGCGAGGCTACGCGTTGGCGGCGGGCCTTCTTTATTCGCTGTACTCTCCCATCGGTTTGCTTTCCAGTATTGCGCGGACCGATCTCGGCAGTCCGTTCTGGCCGCGCCGCTTTCAGGGGCTCGTGGAGTATGGCGAAAGCCCGCACATCGCGGCGCTGACTCTAGTGCCGCTCGCCGTCTGGAGTTTCCATGAGGCGGTCGGCATGGGGCGAAGACGCTTCGCACCCCTGGCCGCGGTTCTCTTCGGCGCGGTGATCGCCACTAACTGGACGGCTACCGTCGGCCTGTCGATGGCGTTCGCGGCGTATGCCGTCTCCCAGGCCGGCGGCGTGCCGCGCCAACGTTGGCTCGAGGCGGGGGCCATCGGCATCGTGGGGTATCTGCTGGTGTGCCGGCTGGTGCCGCCTTCCGTCCTGGCCGCGGTTCCCGGCAACGCTTCCAACTCGGATGGGACGCACTTCGGAATGGTGCCGGGCGCCGGGATGGTTCTGCTGGCTGGTATGCTCACGGCGTTCCACTTCCTCCTCAATCGCTACCGCGTGCCGCGCGGATCCCGCTTCTTCCTGTACTTTTTTGCGATCTCCGGCTTTGTGGTTCTCGGCCGGTTCTGGTTCGACATCTACGTGTTCCCGCAGCCGCATCGCTTCCAATTGGAACTGGAGATGGCCTTCATACCCCTTTGCCTGCTGCCGTTCCACGCCTGGTGGCATATCTGGACGAACCGTGTGCGCATACCGCTGCTGGTAGCGCTGGCGCTGTTCTGCGTCTTTCAGGTCCGCGAGTACCGCCAGGGGATGGACTTTCTGACCAGGCCGGTGAAGATGGAGAACACCGTCGAGTACCGCGCTACGAAGTGGCTGGAGCGGAATGCGCCCGGCGAGCGCGTATTCGCGCCCGGAAGTGTTTCGGTGTGGATGAACGTTCTGGGCGACACGCCGCAGATGGTGGGCTGCTGCGATCAGAGCATCCCTTCGCTGTCGCACCGGCTGGCGTTCACCACCATTTACGACGGCCATCTGGCAGGATCCCACGACGCCGAGGTCTCCATCCTGTGGCTGAAAGCCTACGGCGCCTCCGTGGTGGGCGTCCCGGGCCCGGCCAGCAAGGAATTCTTCAAATCGTTTCAGAATCCGCGTAAGTTTGAGGGCATACTTCCGGTGCTTTGGCGGGAAGACGATACCACGCTGTATCGCGTGCCGGCGCGCTCGAACTCGCTGGCGCACGTCATTCGGCGCGAGTCCGAAGTCCGGCGGCAACCATCGCGCGGGTGGGACGTCGATCCCTTGCGGCCCTACGTCGCGGCGCTGGACGATGCGAGTCTGCCGTTGGTGGAGATGCAATGGGTGAATGCCCATCAGGCACGCATCGGGGCCACCCTGGCCGCCGACCAAATAGTTTCCGTGCAGGTGAGCTACGCTCCCGGATGGCACGCCACCGCGAACGGGGCGCCTGTGCCCTTGCACGGCGACGCTTTGGGGCTCCTGATTGCCGAACCTGCATGCCACGGTTCCTGCGCCATTGACTTGGTTTACGATTCGCCACCGGAGGCGCGATACGCGGGCTGGACACAGCTTCTGGCGGCCGTATTGTGTATAGCGGTCGCCTTCGGCAGGCGCTCCGGCAAGACGCACATCGCGATGGGCAGTAGCGGCGATTCACCGCGCACCGCTTCGCCGCCGTCGGAGAGCCTTGACTGCTATCCGCCACTGGCGAAACGTCAGAACTCCTGATGTCGCCC
>PLRZ01000408.1 GCA_003164075.1 Bryobacterales bacterium
CGTGCACGGCCACGGCATGGGCGTGTTAAAGAGGATGATCGCGGAGATGCTGGCGCACCATCCGCACGTGGCGAAGTTCTACCAGGCTCCGCAGCAGGAAGGCGGCGCGGGCGCGACGATTGTCGAGTTGAAGGAATAATGCGACCCACTCTCACCAGCCTGACGATTCGTGGATTCAAGACTATTCGCGAGCTGAAGGACTTCGATCCGGGCCGGATCACTGTTTTGATCGGGCCAAACGGGGCGGGCAGGAGCAATTTGCTTTCGTTCTTTCGGATGTTGTCGCGGGCGTTGACGCCTCCGGGAGAATTGCAGACCTATATCGCCGTCTAGCCGTCTAGCCGGCGTTCGGCCGCACGATCCCGCCAGCTTCGCGCTGGTAGCCGTCGTTTTGGTGATCACAGCGCTCCTCGCCAGCTATGGCCCCGCGCGCCGCGGCATGCGGCTCTCGCCCGTGGATGCGCTTCGCCAGGATTGACGTCCCGGCCATCGCCGCCAACGGCAGCAGCACCACCGCCGCCGGGCGAAACGGCGCGTTTACCAGCCGGAATCCGATGAACGCCAGCGGACTCACCAGAACGGCCCCCGCCGCCCGATGCGCCAGCGACGACTTGTCCCGCAGCAGCAATAGCCCCGCCGGAATCAGCAGCACCGCATCCGCGATAAAAGCGTGGTAGCTCAGCAGCAGTCCGCTCACCAGCATGGCCGCGATAGCCACCGTCATCCGTCCGCGCCACATCGCCAACCCGGCTGCCGCCAGCACCAGGCACGCCGCCAGCGCCATCGCCCCTAAGCCGTGCGGATGGCCCGAGAGGAGTCCGTTCAAATTGGGCATCAGCCTATAGCTGGGAGTGCTGGTGGGCAGCCGCAGCATGCGCACGTAGTCCGCCGGCCAGCGCCAGCCTTCCACCGCGAATGAGGCCGCCAGTAGGACCGCGCCGCCCGCCATGGTTCCGGCGCCGAACCGCCAAAGGCGGCGCGTCAGAATGAACAGCGGCAGCGTAATAAACAGGTGGAATTTGATGGAGCACAGCGCCATCACGCATCCGGCGGCGAAATGGCGGCCGCGGAATAACAGCGCCAGAGACACCGCCAGCGCCGCCAGCACCAGCGTCACATCCTGACCCATGACGAAACAGTTCGCCAGCGGAATGCTCCAGCAGCAGGCGATGGCCGTAACCCAGCGGGGTTGCCCCGGCCAAAACGCCGCAAAGACCAGCACGGCCCCGAGCGAGACGGCCTGCCACATCCAATACGCCTCCCGGTAGCCCAGAAATCGTAGCGGCGAGACCAACGCGGCGTAGTACGGAAATCGCTGGTACATCATGAATTGCGGGCTGTCTCCCAGGCGGCGCTCGGTCTCCATGACGGCCCTTACGCTGTACAGACCGGGCGACCCCGCCAGCACGGCGCCGGTGTACGTACAGGCGAAATCGTTATTGGCGCGAGCGAAGAAATAGGGAAGGAAAGGGTCCCACAGGTAGCCGTTCAGCGCCAGCCCCAGCAGGCAGGCGAGCAGGATCGGGATCTTTCGGCGCCACACCGTTTCAGTATTCCCCTCTGGCTTGGCCATTTCGAGTCCTCTATGGATATCAGCTAATCATTGCAAAGTGGCTCCCCTTAGTCGGAATTACACAAGTCTTACACATCAGGTGCCCAAGCCCCTGATATGGTGGAAGATATAGGACCCCAGAGGATCCCCGTGAGCAAAGAACCCATCGTACTTCTCGACCGGACCGGCCTGAACTGGATCACCACAGTGATTCTGGTCATGCTTCACATTGGCGCCATCGCCGCGCTTTTCATGTTTAACTGGAAGGCTTTCGCCGTTGCCGTTTTCCTGTACTGGGTGGCTACCGGGTTGGGAATCAGCATGGGCTATCACCGCCTGCACACCCACCGATCGTACAAGGTGCCATTGTGGATGGAGTACTTTTTCGCCGTTTGCGGCACCCTGACGCTGGAAGGCGGCCCGATTTTCTGGACGGCGATCCACCGCATTCACCATCAGCGGTCGGACCAGCCGGGCGATCCGCACTCCCCCCGCGAAGGCGCCTGGTGGGCTCACGTGGGCTGGATCCTCGTGGGCGAGACCAAGCACAATAACACCCGACTCATGGCCAAGTATTCGCCCGATCTGGCCAAGGACCGCTTCTACGTCTGGCTCAACAACAATCATTGGCTGCCGAACGTGGTGCTGGCGGGCATACTTTGGCTCGTCGGCGGCCTGCCGATGGTGCTGTGGGCCGGCTGTTTCCGCATTGTCTTCGGACTGCACGCCACTTGGCTGGTGAATTCGGCCACCCACATGTGGGGCGGACGCCGTTTCAATACGCGCGACGACTCGCGCAATAACTGGTGGGTGGCGCTGATCTCCTTCGGCGAAGGTTGGCACAACAACCACCACGCGCACCCCACGTCGGCGCGCCACGGGCTTGCCTGGTATGAGTTCGACCCGTCCTGGCTGCAGATCAAGCTGTTGAAGCGCCTGGGTCTGGCGAAATCCATCCATGTTGCCAGCGTGAAAAGCGCCATGGCCGAACGCGAAGCGGCGTAAGCTCCATTCGCAGCGCAGCGCCATGATCGGGTCGATTCTGGCCGCCCGGCGCGCCGGCAAATAACTGGCGATCAGCGCTACGGCGCCCAACAGCAGCGATACTCCGCCGAGCACCGCCGGATCGAGCGGCTCCACGCCGTAGAGCATCCCTGTCAGTAGCCGCGTGAGTCCAATTGAGCCGGCAACCCCNNCCAGCACCAGCGCCACCACCGAAAAGACGCTGAGCAGGAGCATGGGAAAGCGCCGCGAGCCGGTCGAGCCATGCACAATGTCCTCCATGGTTTGCGAGCCGGAAACCGGCCAGTCCGGCAGGACACCCGCCAGAGCTTTCTTGACTGGCGCGGCGAATGAGCCGGGGGCATTGATCGCGCGGACCACGGGTTCGGACACAATTATTTTGCGTCTCACCGGTTCTCTGGAAAGTCGGACCGATGCGGGTAGTCGCGGTCCAGTTGACGGTAGAGATCGCGCGACTCCTCCGCCCGCCCGCGGTAGTTCCGGAGCATCTCGGCCAGCGCCAGCCGTCCGTCGAAGTCGGCTTCCCGCTCCACGTCGACACGCTCCACAGCGTCGCGCGGAGGCTCCGCAAGAATTCGAACGTTGGCCGCGCCCACTTCGAGATAGGCTTTCAGATCCCGCTCCACCTGGGCTATCGACTCACCATAGACCTGGCCAAAGGCTTCCGCGGTCCCGGAATTCTGAAGAGCGGCCAGCAGGCCGGGAAATTCTCCCGCGTAGCGCGGGTCGAGGACCAACATGTGGGCCAGAAGCCAGCTCTCCGCATAGGCCGAGTCCACCGATCCGGGACTGGTAAGAACCTCGGATTTCGAGACTAATTCCGCCAGGCCAATCCAGCCATCACGGTGCAGTGAGAGCACGCGGGACGGGATGAAACGCCCCATCCTCCCGTCCGCCAGGTTGGAGTAAAGTTCCGCCAACCCCTCGTTGAGCCATGCCGGCAGATGAAAGCCGCCGCGCGACATGACAAGGTGCGCGTACTCATGCGCGGCCGTGCGGCTTTCGCCGGATGGACCATCGAGCACAATGAAATCGCGACCGGCGCCGGGCAGAAAGAATCCAGTCGAGCGGCTCATCGGCGCATAGCGCTGAAACTCGTCGCGGGACCCGAATGCGATGATGCAAACCGTCTTTTGACGCTCATCCCGCTGCTCTACTACGGGCTGCAAGCTGGTCCGAAGGCGTTCCAGCGAGAGGATCAGGCTACGGCCAACCTCCTCTCCCGCGGTGGTGTACAGTTCGAAGTGGGCCGTGGTCAGCCGCAACCAAGGTTCCGCGGCGGCACACCATGCCCCACAGCATAGGAAAGCGATGACGGCAAACACCGAGCCAGTGCGCACAGATAGGTAATCGGCAGGATATCGCGAAATTATTAGCCAAGCCTGTTTCACAAGCGCCCAAGTGCCGTCCCGCTTCAATTTTGTATCAAATCGCTTGCGGGTTCCAGTACAATCAATAAATGCACCCGCGGGGACCGGCGGATAGCCGGATGAATTCATGACCTTTTGCCTGGGCATCACAGTGGAAGAAGGATTAGTGGCCATCGCCGACACGCGCCTGGTGGCCGGCAATGAGTGTCTGGTGGCCCGTAAGACGGCCAGCTACCAGGGGCCCGGGTTCGCTTTTTTCACCATGAACTCGGGACTCCGCTCGCTGCGCGACAAGGTGCTGCTCTATTTCGAGGAGGCCTTCGCGCGCGAAAGCGGCACGCGCGACCGGCTCTACCGGGTGGTGAATCTCTATGCGCAACAAGTGCGCCGCGTGGCCAAGGAAGACGCCGAAGCGCTGGAGCGCTCGGAGCTGAAATTCAATCTCTTCTCGCTCATTGGCGGGCAGATGTCGGCCGATTCGGCCCACCGGCTCTACCTCGTTTATCCCGAGGGAAACTGGGTGGAGATAGGTCCGGACACGCCCTACCAGATCATCGGCGCGTCGGGATTCGGCAAACCGATCCTGGAGCGGTCGTTGACCCGCAACGATACCATGCTGTACGCCTTCAAAGTAGGACTGCTGGCGTTCGACGCCACGCGCCTGTGCGCCGCCGACGTGGATTTCCCCATGGATGTGACCCTCTATTCCCGCGGCAGTTTCAACCTTGTGGAACAGCGCTATCAGATGGACGATCTGCGCGAGATCTCCAACTGGTGGCAGGAGCGCATGCGGCGCGCCGTCCACGATTTGCCGTCGAGTTGGATCGAGGCGGCATTCTCCAGGCCCACCCGCGGCGAGCTGGTGCTCTGAGTTTCCGGCGCGATGCGAATCTCGGTGACGCATTCCACGCTGTACCGCTATAACCACCCGGTGTACCTGGAGCCGCACACTTTCCGGCTGCGTCCGCGGCAGGACGGGACGCAGTGGCTGCATCGCTATGCGCTGGAGATTTCGCCCGCGCCGGCGGGGCAGACCGAGTGTCTCGACCAGGATGGCAATGCCGCCCTGCAGGTCTGGTTCACGGAGCTTGTGCCGGAGTTGACGGTGCGCAGTTCGTTCGAAGTGGAGACGCTGCGCGAGAACCCGTTCGATTATGTGCTCACCGTTCCGGCCGCTCTGCCCCTGTCATACGCCGGCCCGTTGCACGCGGCTCTTGCGCCGTATCTCGGGACCAGTGACATCCCCCAGGCCGTGCGGGAATTCGCGGAAGGGATCGGCCAGGAGGCCGGCGGCCAGGTCCTGGCGTTTCTTGCCAGGTTGAACGGGCATCTGTTCGAAGATTTCGGCCACGCGGTGCGCGCCGAGGGGCCGCCGCATGCGCCTGAATTCACGCTCCGCGAGCGGGAAGGGACGTGCCGCGATCTGGCGATGCTCTTCTGCGCGGCGTGCCATACGGTGGGGATCGCGGCCCGTTTCGTCAGCGGGTATGAGCGCGAGGCCGCCACCCAGGAGCGCGCCTATATGCACGCCTGGGTCGAAGCGTACCTGCCCGGCGGAGGATGGCGCGGCTACGATCCCACGCAAGGTCTGGCGGTGGCGCAGTCGCACGTGGTAGTCGCGGCGGCGGCCGACCCCAGGCTGGCGGCGCCGGCCACGGGCACGTTTCGAGGGTCGGCGACGGCGCGGATGGAGTTTGCCATCGAACTGACGGTGTCGGGCGAAGGCCGGTAATCGCGGGGTCACTTCCAGACTTCATGGGCAGAACTCCTGATGTCGCCCCGCAATTTCTGCCTGGCGGGGAAAATGGGCTGAGCCATTGCTTTCGATGGTGAGAGCTTCGCAAGTGAGGCAAGGCGAGCACCGCCTGCCCCACCTGCGGGCTCCCTGCAAATTCCACGACATCAGGAGTTCTGAGGGGGACTTGCCGAATTCGGTGGCGAACCCGCTTGCTTGCGCGCGCGGCTCGGAAAGGTCACATTGAAAGGCAAGCACTTACCGAGCCGCGACGCTTACCGAATCGGCTCCGTCCCCTCATTCAGGATCGCCAGATAAGCCTGGTACACGAAGAGCCGATGGCGCTGCAGCCCGGTCTTCTCCCGGAGTATTCCTAATCGCCGCAGATGCTCCACGGACTTGGCAACCGTCGGCGCGGAGGCGCCGATCTTCCCGGCGGCGTCGGGAATCGACATAATTGGATGGCGCTGCATGTACTCGAAAACGCGTAGCGCGGAGGCTGCCGGGCGCCCCAACTCCTCGATTTTGCGGAGGTCTTCCGCAAAGACCTCCAGAATTCGCTGTACGGCGGTCGCGCCCTCGGTAGCAGTGTCCCGGACGCCGGTCAGGAAGAAATCCAGCCATGCCTCCCAGTCACCCTTCACGCGCACCCGATCCAGGAGTTCATAGTAAGCCGCGCGATGCTGTTTGAAATAGAGGCTCAGATAAAGGATCGGCTCCCGAAGCATGCCGGCCGCGCATAGCAGGAACGTAATGAGCAGCCGGCCAAGGCGGCCGTTGCCGTCGAGAAACGGATGGATCGTTTCGAACTGGACGTGGACCAGCCCCGCCTTGATGAGCACCGGCAGATTAGTCCGTTCGTCGTGAAGAAAGAGCTCGAGGCCATTCATGCACTCGGAGACAGAGTCCGGAGGTGGAGGAACGAAGGCCGCGTTTCCGGGGCGCGTGCCGCCGATCCAGTTCTGGCTCCGCCGGAATTCACCGGGCTGCTTATCGCTCCCCCGGCCTTTCGACAGGAGGACTCCGTGGATCTCTCGGATCAGCCGGAGCGAGAGGGGAAAACCGCCGCGCATCCGGTCGAGGCCATGGTTTAGGGCGGCCACGTAATTCGAGACTTCCTCGACGTCGCTCAGAGGCACGCCCGGAGCGTGGTGGTTCTCGAACAGCAGCAGGTCGGAAAGCGAAGACTGCGTTCCCTCGATTTGGGACGAGAGGACTGCCTCCTTGCGGATGTAAGCGTAGATGAAAAGGGAAAGGTCGGGGAGCGCGAAAGCCAGGCCATCCAGCCGCCCAAGAGCCTGGTTCGCCTGTTCCAGCAGGCGCTGCATGTTCTCCAGGCGCACCGCGGGGATTGGGGGCAGCGCTGGAGGAACGAACGCGCGGACCGCCTCGTCGCCGTAGTGGTTTACTATGTAGCGGCCAAGGCGCTGCTTGCGGTCCGATGCTCGTGGCACAAAATCCTTTCGTTAGGGAATCTCTAACGAAAGGATACCATGCTTTCCTTTCCTTAACCAAACGCTTACGAAAGGATATGCCACTTTCCTTTTGTTAAAATGCCTAGTCAGGCCAGGATATCGAGCGATCGCCTGACGACCCGGGGAGGTGAACGCTCTCCATCGGCTGTTTCCCCGGCCGATAGCGCCGCGAGACATGTGCCGCCCCGTGGGTGCCTAACCGTTTTGGGAATTTCGTGGCACAGGGCTCTGTAACGAGTGCCCGCGCGTTTGCAATTAGTTACAGAGCCGGGCCCAGAGGGCACCCCGTTAGGGAGCGTTTACCGGTGACGGACCTTCCCCCAGATCGGTTACGCACGCCCACTCGAAAGATAGTCATCGGGGGCGCCGGATTGCCGATAAACTGGTCTGATACTCCTTTTTGGATTCTTTCATGTCTAACGGCATTTCAGTTCGTACGGTCACCCGCTGCTCTATCGGGCTCTTGATCCTTCCCCTCCTGTTGTGCGCACAGGAGAAGAAACCCTGCTGGCTGCGCGATGCCACCTCGCCTGCGCCGTCAACGGCCTACCTGCTGTGCGAGCAGGGTGGCATATGGAGCACCACCGATTCGGGCGCCACCTGGGCGCCGCTCAGCACCGGGTCCGCGGAACGCCATCGCGCCTTCGCCTGGCTGGATACCAAACGCGGCGTCGCCGTCGGCAACAAGGGCATGATCCTCGCTACCGCGGATGGCGGCCAGACCTGGCAGCCGCGCGTCTCCGGCGTGAAGGAACACCTGATGGACATCGCCTTCGTGGGCGAATCGGGCTGGATCTCCGGCTATCAGGGGATCATCCTCCACTCCGCGGATGGCGGTCTGACCTGGACCCGGCAGACCACCAAGACCAGCATGACGCTGGAAGGCATCTTCTTCCTGGACCAGGATCACGGCTGGTCCGTGGGTTGGTCCGGCGCCATTCTCCGCACTACCGACGGCGGGAAGGCCTGGACCACCATCAAGGTCCCCGCCGCGCAATGGACCCTGACGGCGGTCAGCTTTACCGACCTTAATAACGGATGGGTCACCGGTTTCGCCGGCCAACTCCTGCACAGCAAAGACGGCGGAATCACCTGGACCACGCAGGCCAGCCCCGTGCAGAGTTGGTTAACGTCCATTGCTTTCGACCACGCCGGCCGGGGCTGGATCACTTATGACGATGGGCTGTTGGTGAGCGAGGACAAGGGCGAAACCTGGAAAGCCGTGCCCGCCGCCGGCCGGCCCTTCCTGGGCAAACTGCTCCTCATGGACAAGTCGCTCTGGGCTATCGGCCAGTCGGTGATTCTGCAGCAATCCGGCAGCGGCAAGGAGTGGACCAGGAATCCCACCCTGGTCACGGAGCGGACCATCTCCGAAGCCGAGGCCGAGGCCGTCGCCGCGAAGAAGTAGACGCCATCGCGGTCCATTCGCGGCTTGCCTGAGTGCGGCTTGCCGTTGTACCTTGGACCAATGCTGGTGGACGATACCACCTTCCGGCGCCTGTGCCGCGCGCGCGACTTGCTGGCTGCCGGTTACCACGCCCCCATCCCGCTTGATCGGGCCGCCCGCGAAGCCTGCCTTTCGCCCTTCCACTTCCAGCGCCTCTTCACGCGCACTTTCGGCGAGACGCCTCACCGTTTCCTCACGCGCCTTCGCATGGACCAGGCCCGGCAATTGCTGGCGGCCGGAGACTTGCCCGTTACCGAAGTCTGCCTGGAGGTGGGCTACACCAGCCTGGGCACCTTCAGTTCCCGTTTCGCCGCGCTCACCGGCCAATCGCCATCGGACTATCGCCGCGAAGCGCGCCGCTGGGTGGCGCCCATCCACGGATGGAGCGTGCTTTATGTGCCCGCCTGCTTCGTCAACTTCTGGCTGGCCGCACCCTGAGGCACAAATCGCAAGATCGGAGAAGCGCGCCGCGCCGTCCCGCCCTATAGTCGTCGGAGGAGGAATTTTGCATGATTCAACGTCTTTCGCACTCTACACTCTTCGTCACCGATCAGGACGAAGCCAAGGATTTCTACGTGAACAAGCTGGGCTTCGAGGTCCGCATGGACCAGTCGATGGGCGGCTTCCGCTGGTTGACCGTGGGGCCAAAAGGGCAGCCGGACTTCCAGCTCATTCTCATGAAGCTGGCGCCATCCGGCCGCATGTCCGCCGAAAGCGCCGAAACGCTGAAGGGTCTTATTCAGAGCGGATTGGTGGCGGCGGGCGTTTTCGAGACGGCCGACTGCCGGCAGACCTACCAGGAACTCTCCGCGCGCGGAGTCGAGTTCCCGTCGCCGCCCGAGGATAAGTTCTACGGAATCGAGGCCGTATTCCAGGACAATTCGGGGAACCGTTTCAGTTTGACCCAACGAAAATAGTCGAATCGGGCCTGCTACTCTAATACATAAGAGGATGCAGCTCCCGTTTGTCACCATCGTCATTCCCGTGCGCAACGAGGAGCGCATCCTGGGCCAGTGCCTGGAATCCATCGCCGCGCTGGACTATCCCCGGGACCGCCTGGAAGTGATTGTGGCCGACAGCCTCTCCACCGACCGCAGCCGCGCCATCGCCGAACAATACGGCGCGAAGATCGTGGCGAATCCCGGGCGGACCGTTGTCTCCGGCAGGAACCGCGGCCTGGAAGCCGCGCGGGGCGAATTCGTGGCCTTTACCGACGCCGATTGCGTGGTGAGCCGCCACTGGCTGCGGGCCGCTGTGGAGGCCTTCGCTCCGGGAGTGGCCGGCGTGGGCGGAGTCACGCTGTTCCCCAAGGAGGCTTCGGCCTTTCAGAAGGCCGTGAACGTATTGTTCCTGATGGCCGGTTTCGCCGGCGCCACCGCTCACCGCCAGAACGCCGGCGGAACCTGCGAGGTGAACGATATCCCTGGCTGCAACGCCATTTACCGGCGGTCCGCGCTGCTGCAGGTGATGCCTCTCGATGAGGACCTGCTGACCGGCGAGGATGTCTGGCTGAACTGGATGCTGCGCCAGCGCGGTTTCAGGCACCTGTTGGCCGAAAACATGATCTTGTGGCACCACCGCCGCAGCCGGCCGGCCAGTTTCGTGCGCCAGATGTACCGCTTCGCCATCGGCAGGCTGCAGGTGGGCCGCCGATGCCTGCGGCTGCTGAGTCCGCTGCATATTCTGGCCGGCGCCGGTATTCCGCTGTTGGCCGCGGGGCTGGTGCTGGCGCTGGTGCACGGATTCCTCGGGCTGGCAGTCGGCCTGCTACTGCTCGCCGGGGCTGGGGCGTGCGCGTTGGGGACCGTGCAGACCGGGTCGCTGGAGGCCGGCTGCTATGTGCCGCCGGTGATCGGGCTCTTTCTAGCCTCCTGGTCGTGCGGCTTTCTGCGGGAGTTATTCTTTCCCGTCAAACTCCGAGCCGCGACCGCGAGGGAGCGGACTAAGTCATGAAAGTAACCTTCCTGATTCCGCCCGTCCTCGACGGTACCCGCGATGTGGACCGCTGTTTCGGCTGTAACTACAGTATCTATTCCCTGCCCCTGCTGGCCATGCTGTATCCGGCCACGATTTGCCGCCAACGCGGCCATGCGGTCGTCATCCGCGACTTTGCCGCCGAAGGGAAAAGCGAGAAGGCTTTCCGTGAATTCCTTGCCGCCGACGATTCCGATCTCTACTGCTTCTACACCGTCTTCCTCTCGCAGCAGACCGACCGCCTGGCCCGCGACATCGCCCGCGCCGCGCGTCCCTCCGCCCGCTTCATCTATTCCGGACCGCAGCCCACCTGGGACGCCGCCGTCTTCCTCGACCTGCTAGACACTTTCGTAGTGCGCGGAGAGCCCGACTTCATCCTGCCGCAACTGGTGGGCGCGCTGGCCGGCAACGCCGACCTCGCCACGGTGGATGGAATCTCCTACCGCGGACCGGACGGCCCGGTGCACAACCCTCCCGCGCCCATCCTGCCCGATCTGGACGCGCTGCCCATTCCCGACCGCACGCTGCTCGACCACCGCCCGTACTCGAATCCCAAGCTGCACGGCAAACCGCATACCGCCATCCTGACCTCGCGCGGCTGTTACGCGCAGTGCTGGTATTGCGTCCCCAACTCGCTCTCCTACGCGCGCGAACTGGAGTATAAGCGGCAACACGGCGTGAAACCGCCGGTGCGCTTGCATTCCGCCGCCCATGTGGTGGCCGAGATGCGCCGCGCCGCCGCACTGGGATTCCGGTCGATCTCGGCGATCGACGACCAGTTCCTGTGGAATGAGAGCCGGACCGTCGAAATCTGCGCCGGCATTCAGGATCTGAAGCTGGAGTGGAGTTGCCTGGCGCGTTGCGACCGTGTCACCGACAAAGCCGCCGCGGCGATGGCCGCCGCCGGCTGCTCCTACGTAGATCTGGGCACGGAATCGTTCGACCAGAAGGTGCTGGACGCGGTGCGCAAAGGGATCCGGGCGGAAGCCACCGAGCGGGCCGTGAAAATCCTCAAGCGGCACGGCATTGCGGTGGAGCTGAACATCCTTTTCGGCGCCGCGCCGGAAGAGACCGAGGCGACCATCGAGC
>PLRZ01000704.1:0-6089 GCA_003164075.1 Bryobacterales bacterium
GGCCACACCTCCGCCACGGTCCGGCCAACCATTGGCTCTCCCGGGGACAGTTCCTGGAAGGCCGGATTGACCATCTCGATGACGAAATCCGGACCGCGCAACAGCGCGATAGCCGAGGGCAAGCTTCGAATCACCGACTCCGACAGCGGCACTCCTGCATCCACGGGCCGGCTCAACACGCCAGCCGCTCTCCTTGACTCAACAACGATTGAATCTGCTGGAGCAGTTGGGCCGGTGGAAACGGTTTGGCCAGAATGCGCACTCCCGGGCGCAGCAGGCCCTGCTGGTCTAGCGCATCGTGCCGGTAGCCGGAGACGAACAGCACCTTCATCTCGGGCCGCGATGGCTTCATCCGTTCGGCCAATTGCGGCCCCGTCATGCCGGGCATGACCACGTCCGTCACTAGAACGTGGATATCGCTCGTGTAGACCCCGGCAATATCTTCCGCCTCCTCGGCGTTACGCGCAGCCAGCAGTTGGTATCCCTGGCGTTCCAGGAACCGATGCATCATACGGCGCACGCCATCCTCATCCTCCACCAGCAGGATGGTCGACTTCGAGTTTTCATTGCCGGGGCGCTCCTGTCCGGGAATCTCGGCCCCGCGGAAGGTGCCTACGCAAGGCAGCAGGATCTCGAAACCGGTGCCCTTACCCATGGCGCTTTCCGCGCGGATGTAGCCCCCGCTCTGCACCACAATGCTATGCACCATGGACAGACCCAAACCGCTTCCGGCCGGCTTCTTCCGGGCCTCAAAGCGCGGTTCGAAAATGCGCGACAGAACTGCCGGGTCCACCCCCTCGCCGGTATCGGAGACGAACAGCCTGACATACGTTCCCGGACGGTACCGGCGCGCCAGCGGGTGGTCGTCGGCGACATCCATGGTGGAGCTTTCGATTCTCATTTCCCCGCCGGCCGGCATGCTGGCGCGCGCATTCACCGCGAGGTGGAGCAACAGTTCCTTCAGTTGGCCGCGGTCGCCGCGAACGTAGCCCAAGGGAGAGCCCAGTTGGGTAGTGAGCATGGCGCCGCCCAGATTCTGCGAAATCAGAGGCTGCACGTCGGCGATCAGGTCGTTGATGTTCAGCACCTCGAAGTGCACGCCTCCGCGGCGGCTGAGCGCCAACAACTGGGTGGTGGTGGAAGCGGCCTGCGACGCGGCCTGCTGGATTTCCAGAACATGATCCCGTGCAACGCCGCTGAGACACCCGCTCAATTCGTCCGCGTATCCCAGAATCACGGTGAGCTGATTGTTAAAATCGTGGGCCAGCCCACCGGCCAGATTGGTGATCGCCTCCATTCTCTGGGTCTGTAGCAACAGTTCGTCCTTCTCTCTTCTGCTGCCGATATCGCGCACCGTGACGATAGAGCCTAGAACCTCATCGGCCGAGCGGTTCTCGAAACACTCCACTTCCACCAGCGCGTACGCGCCGGTTTGCGAGAGCATGATGTAGCTCCGGTTCTCTCCTTCCGCCAGATCGAACACCGGGTTCTTGGCCGGCTGGCGGGTGGACTCCTCATAGAGCCGCAGCACTTCCATCAGCGCACGCCCCGCGGCCTCGGCGCCGGACCAGCCGGTGAGCCGCTCGGCGGACGGGTTCATAAAGACCACCGCTCCATCGGAATTGGTGGCCACAATCCCTTCTCCCACGCTACGCAGCGTGGTGGCCAGCCACGCCTCGCTGGCGCGCAGGCGGCGCTCCATGGCGGCCTTGTACATGGAGGTCTGCATCACGCTGCGCAGATCGCCATCGGAAATCGGCTTCAGGATGTAACCCAGCGGTTCGGTAAGCTTGGCGCGTTCCAGGGTGTCGTGATCGGCATGGGCCGTGAGGTAAACCACCGGAGTTTGCAGTTCGGACCGCAATATCCCGGCAGTGGCAACGCCATCCATCTCGCCCTTGAGGCGGATATCCATGAGCACCAGGTCGAATGGCGTGGACCGGGCGCACCGCAGTGCCTCGTCCCCGGACCGTGCGATGGCCGGCGCCGGGTAGCCCAGCCGCTCGATTCTCCGCTGAAGATCGGCCGCGATGAGCCCCTCGTCTTCCACTACCAGGACCATTTTGTGAAATTCATCTGTCGCTTGCATGAGTCGATTTCTCCTCCTCTTTGCCGACTACTTTAGCCGTAGTTCTAGTAGTACTCACCGGCCGGATTTCTCAACTTCCTGAAGATCCGATTCGGCGCGTTCGCTTCACTGCGCACGTTGTACCATGAGCGCCCGGAGCAGACTTGCCGTCTGTGGCGGAACTCCTTTGGAATCAATGCGAGGATGTTGGAATTTTTCGTGAATCGATAAAGGTTTGCTGCGATCCGCGGCGGGGAGAACGGAATTCGGCAGGGGCAGCCTCAGGCCGCGAAATGGGGCAAACCGCACAAAAGAGCCGCGAAGAAATATCAGAACTCCTGATGTCGCCCTGCAATTTCTGCCTGGCGGGGAAAATGGGGCGAGAGCTTCGCAGGGCTCACTGCAAATTCCACGACATCACTCAGACCCAACCGCTTGCTCCCGCGCGCGTCTCGGCATGCGCATTTGACCGAGCCGGGCCCAGAGGGCACCCCGTTAGGGAGCGATTACGCACGTTCGAGACATTTGGTCAGCTTATTGTTTCGCGGCCCCTAATACCGCAAGCGGACGCCCTCGGAAGTACTTGATTCTTCGACCGAGGAAGCGGGACGGCAGGCGCGGGCGTGGCCGGTAGCCGACCCACTCGGGTGCTTGACCGATCTCGGGATCTCGTGCCTCAGGCGCGGAATACGAAGTGCCCGCGTGTTTGCAATTAGTTACCGAGCCGGGCCCAGAGGGCGCCCCGTTAGGGAGCGTTCGCCGGTGACGGACCTTCCCCCAGATCGGCTGCCCACTCCGCGCGTAGCACACGGCTGGGGGGAATTGCTAAACTGAATACTGTTTGGGGGTCAACCTTCCATGTGCGGCATAGCGGGGATTGCCGGCGCACGAGATCGCGCCTTCGCCCGGAACTGCGCCTGCCGCATGCTCGCCGAGCTGGCCCTGCGCGGACCCGATGCCGAGGGACTCGACTCCTGGCCGGATGCCACCCTGGCGCATCGGCGCCTTTCGATCTTCGACCTCTCCGACGCCGGCCGCCAGCCCATGCTGACACCCGACGGTGAGATCGGCATCGTGTTCAACGGCGCCGTCTACAACTTCCACGAATTGCGCGCGGAGCTGGAAGGCCGCGGCTGCCGCTTTCACAGCGAGACCGATACCGAAGTGCTGCTCTACGGGTACCGCGAATGGGGCATCGACGCGCTCGCCGCCCGCATGCGCGGCATGTTCGCCATCGCCATCTGGGACAACCCGCGCCGAAAGCTGTTCCTGATGCGCGACCGGCTCGGCGTGAAGCCCCTGGTCTACTCCATGCGTAACGGAACCATCGCCTTCGCTTCCACCGTGCGCGCGCTGCGGTCCGCGGGGATAGTGGAAGACATCGATCCTCAAGCGGTCACCGAATACCTGGAGCTGGGCTACATCAAGGAACCGCGAAGCATTTATCAGGGCGGCGTCAAATTGCCGGCCGCTTCCATTCTGGAATGGTCCGGCGGCGAGGCGACCGTCCGCGAGTACTGGCAGCCCCAACCGGATCGCGAGGCCGGCCCCACATTCCACGAGGCCGTGGAAGAAACCGAACGGCTGTTGTTGCGTGCCGTGGAACTGCGCCTCTTCGCCGACGTTCCGGTGGGCGCCCTGCTGAGCGGCGGCGTCGATTCCAGCTTGATTTGTTGGGCCATCCGGAAACTCGGCGGCGACCTGACGGCGTTTACCGTCGGCACCCCCGGCTACCCCGGCGATGAAACCTCCGATGCCCAGGCCACCGCCAAGACCCTCGGCATCCGCCATCAAGTCCTGACCGTGGACCCGGACGACTGTCCCGGCGTCGATACCCTGGTGCGGGCTTTTCCCGAGCCCTTCGCCAGTTCCTCGGCGTTGGGCCTGCTGCGCATTTCGCAGAGAATCAAGCCGCTGGTCACCGTGCTGCTGACCGGGGACGGCGGCGACGATGTGTTCCTGGGTTATCCCCGGCACCGGCACTTGTGGCTGGCACAGAGAATGGCGCGCAACCTGCCCGAGAAAGCCGCCGCGTATTGGCCCAAGGTCCGCAAGGCCGTTCCACGGGCCGGTCCGCTGGGCCGCTTCGCGCACCTTCTGGATTACACCACCGGCGGTCTCGGCGCGGTCGCCGAGGCGCATGACGGCCTGCCGATGTACTGGCGCAATCACATGCTCGGAGAGCGTCTGGAGTCGCGCAACCTGCCCGACCGGCAGATGCCGTGGTCGCCCGCCGCCGGCCGCAACGTCCTGGCCGCGTTTCTCGAATACGAGCGCCACAACCGTTTCGTGGGCGAATATATGGCCAAGGTGGATGGCGCCACCATGTACAGCGCTCTGGAGGCGCGTTCTCCGTTCTTGGACCAGGAACTGTGGGATTTCGCCGCTTCGCTCCCGTTCGGAGTGCGCCTTAATAAAGGACAGTCGAAGGCCGTGCTGCGCGAGATTGCGCGCCGCAGAATCGGCCCGCGCGTGGCCCAGGGGCATAAGCGCGGGTTCTCGATTCCGGTGGAGCGCTGGATGGCCACTCAGTGGCGCCCGGCGGCGGAGGAATGCTTCCGGAATTCGATGCTCGAAAAAGAGGGATGGATCCGCTCCAAACCGGTACTGGAGCAACTCCAGGCAGCTTCCGTAACCGGCTCGGCGCCACACCAGATCTGGTACCTGTACGTGCTGGAAAGCTGGCTGCAACACGAACGCGCGCGCACTCCGCTTTATGCCGCGAATTGACCCCGTGAGCAGCCGGCCCAGGTTGCGCATCGCCGTGGTCACGCCGCTGTTTCCCTCGCGCGAGCAGCTCAATGCGGGCCAAGCCATTTACAATACCGTGCTGGGCCTTGAGCGTTGGGCCGAAGTACGCGTCTTCTGCCCGTCATCCCGATATCCGAAAGGGCTCGGCCCTACCCGTTTTCTGCATGTGCCAAAGGATTTATCCTATCGCCCCGCGGGAGTGGATACGGAGTATTTCGAATACCCGGTCTTGCCGCGGATCAGTCGGCCGTTCAACGGCTATGTCTGCGCCCGCCGGCTCACGCCGCGGATTCGGGAGTGGCAGCCCGGCGTGATCCTGGCGTACTGGTTGTACCCGGAAGGCTTCGCCGCCGTGCTCGCGGGCCGCCGGTTGGGAGTGCCCGTAGTCGTGGGATCGCGAGGCTCGGACCTGCGGCGCATAGGCGACCGGGCGACCGCCTATTTCACTCGCCGTACCGTGCGCGAGGCTTCCGCCGTGCTCGCCGTCAGCGAAGACCTGCGGCAACACGCGCTTCGCATGGGAGCGCCGGCGGATCGCGTGAAGACGGTGTTGAACGGTTGCGACGGGGACATCTTCAGGCCGTCCGATAGGGACGCGGCGAGAACGGAGCTGGGAATCGCTCCGGAGGCGCGCCTGGTGTTGTACGTCGGGCGGCTGGACGAGGGCAAAGGCCTGGAAGAGTTGCTGGGGGCGGCGGAACGCCTGCGCGATGTCGAGGACCTCCTGGTGGTTTGCCTCGGGGAAGGATTATTGGCCGGGGCACTGCGGAAGCGCGCGGCGGATGCCGGCCTCGGCGAGCGCGTCCGGTTTCCGGGCGTTGGCAGCCGCCATGAGGTTGCCAGGTGGATGGCGGCATCGAGCCTGGTCTGCCTGCCCAGCGAATCGGAGGGCTGCCCGAATGTGGTGTGTGAAGCTCTGGCCTGCGGGCGTCCCGTGGTTTCGACGACGGTGGGAGGAATTCCCGATTTAGTCAACCGGCTTTGCGGCATACTGGTTCCGGCTGCCGACACCGAACGGCTGGCCCAGGCTTTGCGCGAGGCCCTGGATGTGCCCTGGAACAGCCAGACCATCGCGGCGCAGTTCACCCGCACCTGGAACGACGTTGCCGCCGACACATTCGAGATCTGCAACGGCGTTCTGGGCCTTCAGAACTCCTGATGTCGGCCGGGAATTTCGGATAGTTGGGGAAATTGACCTAGAGACTGACCAAAGGGCGGATTCCCGCTTGTGTCTGCGGCGCCGAGACTCTGGACTCCTGATGTCGTGGAA
>PLRZ01000704.1:6136-6335 GCA_003164075.1 Bryobacterales bacterium
CTCGACCCAGCAGGCAGGAGTGCCTGCGCCACGAAAACGAGCTCATCCCAAATTCCACGACGTCGGGAGTTCTGACCTTGCGCAGAGCCGCGCGGAGGCTCCGAACTCCTGACGTCGTGGAACTTGTCGTGAGCGGAGGTGGGGCAGGTGGTGCTCACCTGCCCTCTTTCCTGTTCGGGCGGCGGCCTTGGTTCAGCGC
>PLRZ01000704.1:6352-15823 GCA_003164075.1 Bryobacterales bacterium
GGCCCCCATCTCCAGTGCCTCTATGCCTAGAATTGCGATCGCCTCTTCGGGATTGGGGCACATCGCCCGCGGGGTGGAAAGCTGGGCCAACGATCTCGCAATTGCTCTGCACCGTAACGGGACCGAGGTATCGCTCTTCCAGGCCGCCGGAACTCCCTCCGAACCCTGGCGGCACACGCTTCCATGCTGGCGGCGTTTTGACCGGCGGACGCAGTGGCTCTATTCGCTCACCAGGCGCCTGGGCGGCTGGCGCTACGGTTGCGGCTCCCTATTCGAAATCGAACAGACCACGTTCGCGTTCCCCCTCTGGCGCGCCGTCCGCAAGGATTACGATATTCTCCACGTGCAGGACGCCACGGTGGCGAGAATCTTCGAGGCGCTCTACCGGCGGGGATGGTCCCGCGCCAAGGTCATTCTTGCCCATGGCACGGAAGAGTCGGATTCCTTTTTGGCCAGGTTTCAGTACTTACAACATCTCGCTCCGTATTACCAGCAGTTATGGGAAACCAGGAAGCCGGCGGGGCAGCTTTCGTTTGCCATTCCGAATCCTGTCGACACCGCCCGGTTTCAGCCCGGCGATCGCGGTGCGGCCCGAACGCTCTGGAACCTGCCGCAGGATGCGCTGATTATTTTGTGCGTAGCGGCCCTGAGAAAGCAGCATAAGCGTTGCGACTATGTAATCCGGGAATTTGACGCCTTCCGCAAAACTCTTAGCCAGCCGGTTTTCCTGGTGATGGCAGGCGCCTGGGAGAAGGAGACCGGCGAGGTGGTGGCGCTCGCGAAATCCCTGCTTCAGGACTCGGCGTTGGTGCTTCAGTCCATAGAACGCGCCAAGCTGCCGTCACTCTATCGGGCCGCGGATCTCTTCACCATCGGCTCCTTGCATGAGATGTTGCCGATTGCAGTTTTGGAGGCGCTGTCCACCGGCCTGCCGGTAACCTGCAACCGGACTCCGATTTTCGAATATGTGGCTGGACCTTCCGCCGATCTTGAGGACATCTCGCAACCCGGCGGGTTGGTGCGGCAATGGCTCCGCCTGCTCGATCCGGCGGTGAGGGCACGGCGCTCGGCGGCGGCGCGCATCCATGCCGAAGAGACGTTCTCGGAAACTGCCGTTTTGAAACAGACTTTGGATATGTATGCGGCGGTAATGAGCGATTCCCGCCACGGTGCGCGCGCCGAAAACTCATGAGCGGTTTGCGCGATTACTCCGTGGTGTATTTCGGCAACGATTGGTTCGCCGAAAACCGCACCAGCAGCCACCATATCGCCCGCCGTCTGGGCCAGATCGTCCCCGTACTGTACATCGAGACGCCGGGCAGCCGCGGCCCGCAATCGAGCGCGCGCGATATCCGCAAACTGTGGCGCAAACTGGCGCGCGCCATGGCGCCGCCGCAGAAAGTGGGCGAGCGGTTTTACGTCGCCACCATCCCGCAGATTCCTTTCCGCAAACTGCCCCTGATCGCCGGGCTGAATCGCCGGCTGGGCGCTTTTCTGGCGCGGCGCGCCATGCGGCAGCTCGGTTTCGGACGGCGCATCTCGTGGTTCGTGGTGCCCCATCCCGGCCCGCTGGCGAAACAACTCGGCGAAAGCCTGACGGTCTACTATTGCATCGACGACTACGCCTCCTACCCCGGCATGGACCCGGTGGCCATCCAGACCCTGGACGACGATCTGACCCGCACAGCGGATGTGGTGTTTGTGGCCCCGCGCGCGCTGCTGGAGCCCAAGCGAAAGCTGAATTCCAACGTCCACTTCTCGCCCCACGGCGTGGATTTCGAGCTGTTTTCGCAAGCGAGCGACCCGGCCACCCAACTGGCCGATGAGGTGCGCGGCCTGAAACATCCGGTCATCGGTTACTTCGGCACCGTGGGAGAGTTTGTGGATTTCGACTTACTGGTCCACTTAGTAGAGTCGCGGCCCGAATGGACGTTTTTGTTTGTCGGCCTGATCGCCGCGGATGTAAGTCGCCTGCGCCGCTACCCGAACGTCATTTTCGCCGGTCCGAAACCCTATGAGAGCCTGCCCCGCTGGGCGGCCGCTTTCGACGTCGCCATTTACGCCCACCGGGTGAACCGCCAGACGCGGCATTCCAACCCGCTCAAACTGCGCGAATACCTGGCCACCGGGAAGCCGGTGGTGTCGGTAGTCACTCCCGAGACCGCGGCTTTCGCGGAAGTGGTCTACCTGGCCGATAATCCCGAAGCCTACCTCGCCGCCATCGAGCGCGCCCTGCGTGAAGAGACCCCGGAGTTGCGGCGCCAACGTATGGCGGCGGTCACGGGAGTAAGTTGGGACGCCCGCTTCGAGGAAACCATCGCCGTAGTGGACGGAATGCTGGCGCGCGGCGATTCACTGCGAGGGATCAACCCTTAGTAGCCCGAAGACCGCATGCTCACGCGACCGTTAGGGAGCGATTGCGCACGTTCAGAACCCCTGATGTCGCCCCGCAATTTCTGCNNCAGGCGGTGCCGCCTGCCCGCCCGCCCGCGCTAATCAGGCCCGCTGCTCGAATAGGATCGAGCGAAGGCGAGCACCGCCTGCCAGACCTGCGGGCTCACTACAAATTCCAGGACATCAGGAGTTCTGACGTTCGAGACATTTGTTCAGCTTATTGTTTCGCGTAAGCTCAGGTGGGGCCGGCTTCAGCCGGCGGCGGACTTCAGTCCGCCTGCCGCGGGCCTTCCCATCGTTCGCGGGATGGCGGGCTGAAGTCGGCCCCACAGCTCCTGGATGAAGGTTCTCAGAGCCCGGTGAGCTTCCGTGGGGCAGGTCCTAGCCAAGGCAATCCCGCTACATCTCGCGGAACCCGACTCCGCTGTAATGAAAAGCACGTTCGCCGAATTCCGGATCCTCACGACAACCCCGGAATCGCTCCGCCACTGTACCATAATAGAGCGTTGACGTTGAATCTCGATCAGTATGCGTGGAGGCTCCCGGATCTTCAATCGGCCCCATGGGAAAAAGGGAAATGAACGACTTCTTCAGATGGTTCGCAACCGCCGTGGGCGGGTGGTCCTGTGCGGCGCCGCGTGACGGCACGGGGGTATTGCAACAAAATCGCAAACACGACTCGCATCTCCGGTTTAGACCGGGAAGTCGTCTGCGCGAATCCCGGGCGGGATGGAAACTTTCCTTAGCCGTTCTCCTGGCGGCGGGTTGCGTGCCTGTGGCTTCGGCGCAGACTTGGGGCACGCCGCACTTGATCCCCGCCACCCAGCAGTTTGCCATGGCGTACGATTCCGTTCACGGGCAAACGGTACTATTCGGCGGTTTCAATGACGATCCGGTTACCGTGACGAACACCACCTGGGTATCGGACGGAACCCGGTGGACCGAGCTCTTTCCGAAGAATTCCCCCCCGGCCCGATATGGGCACGCCATGGCCTATGACGCGGCGCGCGGACAAGTGGTCCTTTTCGGCGGCAATGACCTGAATCGCTCGCTCAACGACACCTGGACCTGGGATGGCGCCGATTGGACCCGGCAGGATCCCCAGTTGAACCCTCTCGCCCGGTCCGGGCATGCCATGGCCTATGACGCGGCGCGCGGCGTGACCGTACTGTTCGGCGGCCCCGGAGCGACAGACACGTGGACCTGGGATGGGAGTAACTGGAACCGGATGTCCCCCCAAACCAGCCCGCCGGCGCGCAACACTCCGTCCATGGCGTTCGATGCGGCGCGCGGACAAGTGGTGATGTTCGGCGGCGATTGGTCCTCTGTCCGGCCGGGTGGGAAAGCCAGTCCGGCCTCCCTGGCGGACACCTGGATCTGGGACGGCGCCAACTGGAGCCGGAAATTCCCGGCAACCAGTCCTTCGGGCCGCACGGCCTCTGCCATGACATACGATTCCGTCAACCGGCAGACCGTTCTTTTCGGCGGCTATGACGCGGTCACCGGGAACAGCAATGCCGAGACCTGGGCCTGGGACGGAACCGACTGGACCGCGAAGTCGCCCGCCGCAACCCCATCGGCGCGGGCCAGGCACAGCATGGCATACGACTCCGCCCGCGCGCAGACGGTGCTGTTCGGAGGCGCGCTTTTTTCGGATACCTGGGCCTGGGACGGAAGCAACTGGACCCTGGAATCGCCCGCCACCAGTCCGCCGCCACGCAGCGGACACGGCATGGCCTATGACGGCGCGCGGCAGCAAGTGGTAGTGTTCGGCGGCGGCCCCAACGGTCTCTTCGAGCCGATTGCCGGCCTGGCGTACTCCGACACGTGGGTTTGGGATGGCTCGAACTGGACCCGGAAGCTGCCCATGAGCAGCCCTTCGGCCCGGTCCTGTGTGGCCATGGCCTACGACGACGCGCGGCAACAGGTGGTGCTGTTCGGCGGCCGGGACGTAAGCTCCAATGTCTTGTCCGACACGTGGGCTTGGGATGGCGCGAACTGGACCCGGTTGGCATCCAGCGGTCCGCCCGCCAGAGGCTGCCATGCCATGGCCTACGACTCGGTCCACCAACAGGTCGTGCTGTTTGGCGGTGAGGACGCCAACGGAAATGAGTTCCCCGACACCTGGGCGTGGAACGGGAGCGCCTGGACGCAGGAATTCCCGCGCACCAGCCCGATGGCGCGGAGCCGCCACGCCATGTCTTACGACTCGGTTCAGCAGCGTGTGCTTCTTTTTGGCGGGAATGCCGCCGGAGCGCCGGTTCTCGACGACACGTGGGCCTGGGACGGCGCCAACTGGAACCTGCTGCTCCCCAACGGCGCGAATCCTGAAGCGCGGGCGGAGAATGCCATGGCGTTCGATTCCGCCCATCGATACACCGTGATGCTGGGAGGCACGAATTACACCGGCCTCTCGGAACCCGATGCCATTACCTCCACCCTGAACGGTACAACGTGGCGATCTTCCGCGTTCCGGCCGGCGGGGAACTTCGCCGGGCTGGCCTTCGACGCGCTCCATGGAAAGACCGTGCTGTTTGGCGGTACGCAAGCCGGATCCAACATCACCGCGGTGTTTCCGGCCAATACCATCGGCGCCTCCGGCGGAACTCCGCAGAGCGCCACTCCCGGCGAGCCCTTCACCGCGCCGCTGCAGGTTACGGTGACCGATCTGCTCGGCCATCCGGTGGTCTCCGACACGGTTACCTTCTCGGTGGATTCGTCCTTTGCGAGTCTCTCTTCCACCACGGCGCCGACCGACGCCAACGGGCAGGCCCGGATCACGGCGACGGCCGCCGGCACGGGAGGCAGCTACCATGTCACCGCGGTGGCCGCCGATGGTGGTTCGGCCACGTTCGCGCTCACCAACACGGGCACATCCATCCAGGCGGCCGGCGGAATCGAGCCCCGGCTGGGGACGGCCGCGTCCATCGCGGTTACCGGCGGAAACGCTCAGAGCGCGGCGATCAATGCGCCATTCGGATCGCCCCTGACGGTGGTGGTGCGGGATTCGGGCGGCAACGTCTTGAGCGGGATCTCCGTGACGTTCGCCAGCCCGGCGAGCGGTGCGGGCGCGAGCTTCAGTCCTGCAGCCAGCGTCCCGACCAATGCGCAGGGAATCGCCAGCGTGTCGGCGGCGGCAAACGCCACGTTGGGCGCCTACACCGTGACTGCCACCACCCCGGGAGTCTCCACGCCGGCAACATTCTTCCTCACCAACATCCCGACGTCCGCCTATACCCTGGCTGCGCAGGCATTGGTGGAACCCGCCGCCACCGGCGCCGATTCCATCTTGATCCAGGCTAACGGAACGCCCGGACCCTGGACTGCGGCCAGCACCGTCAACTGGCTGCATCTTCAGCCGGGAAGCACGAGCGGGGCGGGCAGCGGCGCGGTTGGTTTCACTTTCGACCCGAATCCCGGCGCGGTCCGCAGCGGGACCATTACGTTCTATCCCGGTGGTCTCACCCTCACGGTGACGCAGGCCGGCTCCGCCTATTTGCCGGCCAACCTGATCGGCCTGACATCCGCCGGCGTCGTGAGCGGTGTCGCCACCGATGCGGCGGGCAAGGTGTACTATTCCGCCACAAGCGGCGTTCAACAGTTCAACCCTGTCACCAAGGAGATCCTCACTATCTTGTACTTTCTGGGGAGGACCAGTGGCGTGGCGGTGGATGGCGCCGGCAACGTGTACGGCTCGGACCTCGATGACAATATCGTGGCCAAGTGGACGGCGTCCACGCTAAGGTTCGGCCCGCTCATCTCGTCCGGGCTGAATGCTCCCGGCGGCCTGTCGGTGGATGCCGCGGGGAACCTCTATATTGTCGACATGGGAAGCAGTTCCATCAAAATGTGGAACGCGGCCACTCAGCAAGTGACCACTCTGGTTTCGGGGTTGAGCTCTCCGTATCCCAGCAAGCCCGCGCTCGATTCCCTGGGCAACATTTACTTTGCGGACTCCTCGCGTGGCCTGATTCAGGAATGGGTGGCCACCACCGAGCAGGTAGTCACGCTGGTTTCCGGGCTTGACCAACCCAGCGCGCTGGCGGTGGACAGCGGGGGCAATCTATATATTGCGACCAATGGGGCCGTCTCGAAATGGAGTCCTTTCACCCAACAGCTCACGTCTTTCAGCACTGGATTCGGTTCGCCGATCGATTTGGCGGTCGACACCCTCGGCAGCGTCTACATCGCCGATTACACCAACTTCGCGATCGCCGAGGCGCCGCGCGCGTATGTCGCTCCGCCAAGCCTCTGGGAGCAGGCATCCGCGGGCGCCGATTCTTTGCTTCCCGTTTTGCCCTCGACGATACTATTCGGCACTCCACAAAGCGATCAGACCTGGTTGACCGTCACCGGAACGGCGAACGGCGTCATCGGTTTTTCGTTTGCCACTAACGGCGCCGGCGCGGCTCGAATTGGCCACATCACCGTGCTGGGAGCCTCCGTGACGGTGGTGCAGCTCGGCGCGGGCGATACCGCCGCGTCAGTGGCGGCTGTGGGAGGCAACGGCCAAACCGCCAACACCGGTACCGCGTTCGCCACCCCGCTAACCGCGCTGGTAACCGACAGCGCCAGCCGTCCGATGCCCGGCATTTCGGTCACTTTCGCCGGACCGGTCAGCGGCGCGGGCGTGACTTTCAGCCCGTCCGCAACGGCCGTGACGGACAATCAGGGCCTGGCGATGGTCACCGCTACGGCGAATGCCACCGCCGGCGGTCCCTATACCGTAACGCCTAACGTGGCCGGCGTCTCTTCGTCCGCCACCTTCACCTTGACCAACACCGCCGCGGCTTCCTATGCGGTCGGGACCACGTCGCTGCTGGAACCGGGCGCCGCGGGCCTCGATTCCGTGCTGATCCAGGTCACCGGTTCGCCCGCCGCGTGGACCGCCGGCAGCAACGCCTCCTGGCTGCATTTAAGTAATGGCAGCACCTCGGGAACGGCAACGGCCAGCGTGGTCTTCAACTTCGACGCCAACACCGGCGCCACGCGCACCGGCACGTTGACTTTGAATCCGGGATCGTTCACGGTAACGGTGACCCAGGCAGGCGCGAGCTATCTCCCCGGCGGCCTCATTACCCTCGATGGCAGCCAGACCGGCGCTTCCAGTATCGCGGTGGATTCCGCCGGCAACCTGTATCTGATCGCGGTTGACGGGTCCAGCGGCATCGCGCTGCTGAAGTGGACCGCCGTGAATCGGCAGTACACCGCGTTGGCTACCGAACTGGGATCCACGGGCGGGGTCGCGCTCGATCCATCGGGTAATGTCTACTATTCCGACCCGTTGGCGAATGCCGTTTACCAGTGGAACTCCACCACCCAGCAGTCCACCACCCTGATTTCATCCGGGCTGAATGCTCCCAAGGCTCTCGCCGTGGACGCCGCGGGAGACGTGTATATTGCCGATTCCGGCGGCATCGAGATGTGGACCGCCGCCACCCAACAGCTCCGTACTCTGACCGGGTTGACCGGGGCGGGCATTGCGGTGGATAGCTCCGGCAATGTCTACCTGGCGGATTTCGGCGGCAATGCCATCCGGCAATGGAACAGTTCCTCGCAACAGCTTGTAAATATCGTGTCCTCCGGGCTCGGCAATCCCACCGGTGTCGCGGTGGATGCCGCCGGCAATCTCTATATCGCCGATTCCGGCAATAACTCCATCAAACTGTGGAGCGCCGCCACCGAGCAGGTCACCACCCTCGCATACCAGCAATCCGGCAACTACCCCGGAATCGCCGTCGACGGGGCGGACAATGTGTTCGTCGCCGGCTCTCTGGGGATTCAGGAACTGGTTCACGGATTCATCGGCCCCGCAAACATCACCGAGCCTTTCAATGCGGGCTCCGACTCGTTGCTTGCCGCCGTGCCTTCCAACGCGCCTTTGAACGGCCCGTCGAGCGACCAGACGTGGCTCACCGTCACAGGCGTCACCAGCGGGGTGGTCGGCTTCAACTTCACCGCCAATAACGCGCCCACGGCGCGCGTGGCCCACATCGCCGCCATGGGCGCGACGGTCACCGTCACGCAGGGCGGCAACACGGCCAGTCCGGGGTCCATCGCCACCACCGGCGGCAGCGGGCAAAGCGCCTCGGCCGGCACGGCCTTCCCCGCCCCGCTCACGGCCGTCGTCGAAGACGGCAACGGGAACCCCTTGAGCGGCGTATCGGTGACCTTCGCCGGACCCGCGGGCGGCGGCCCCGGCGCGACTTTCAGCCCATCCGCGACGGTGAGCACCAACAACCAGGGCATCGCCACCGTCACGGCGGCGGCCAACGCGACCGTGGGCGGTCCCTATTCCGTGACGGCTACCGTGGCGGGAGTCTCCACGCCGGCGGCATTCGCGCTGACCAACTTCGGTGCTCCGGCATCCATCGTGGCGCTGACCGGCAGCGGCCAGACGGCCCTGCTGGGCACGGTCTTCCCAGTGCCCCTGTCAGCGCTGGTGAAGGATTCCGGCGGCAATCCGCTCAGCGGCATTACCGTCACCTTCACGGCCCCGGCCAGCGGCGCCGGCGCAGCGCTCTCCGCAACCTCGGCTGTCACCAATGCCAGCGGCATTGCCAGCGTCACAGCCACAGGCAACGGGACTGCCGGCGCGTATAACGTCACGGCAGGGGTGAACGGTACTCTCTTGACGGTGGCGTTCGCCTTGGCCAACTCCACGGCCAACGCTTGTTTCATCAACAGTGACAATGTGGTAACCGTGGCCGATGTGCAGGTTGTGGTGAACCAGGCGCTGGGCGTGGCACAGGCCCTCAACGATCTGAACCTGGACGGCGTAGTCAACGTTGTGGACATCCAGATCGAGATTAACGCAGCGCTGAATTTGGGTTGCGCCGCGAAATAGCCGTGGCTTGCTTAGGAGCTGTTAAGAAATAAACTTGCCTAACGCTCCCTTACTACTACGTGCACTCGCGGGAACTCCTGATGTCGGCCGGGGATTTCGGATAGCTGGAGAACTTGACCCGAACCATGACGTGGCGCAGACACTCGTGTCTGCGGCGCCGAGACTCTTCTCGGCCCTCCGGGAAAGTGGATGCCGCTCGCGAAGAGGGTCGGGATGAGTCTCGGCCCAGC
>PLRZ01000654.1 GCA_003164075.1 Bryobacterales bacterium
CCCGCCAGCAACACCGGCGGCACCGTCGCCACCAACTACACCTACAACGGCGCCAGCCAGCTCACGCAAGTCTCCATGCCGCGTGGCTCCATTACCCAAACTCGCACCTTCACCTGGTCGGGTTCGGACATGGCCTCCGCCACCAACCCGGAAAACGGCACCGTCAGCTACACTTACGACGGCAACCACCACGTCACCCAGCGCACCGACGCCAAGGGGCAGAAAACCATCTACACCTACGACGCGTACGAGCGCCTGACCCAGACGCAGCACGTGCTGGCCAACGGCACGGCCGATCCGGTGCAGCAGGTGAACTACTACTACGACAGCAACCCCTACTACCCGTCGTTTTCCACCAATGCCGTGGGGCGCCTGGCAGCCGTCACGTTCGCGAACGAGGCCGGAAGCGCCGCGGCGCCTTTGGGGTCCTCCGGGACCGAGCAGTTCATCTACAATTACGGCTACAACACCGCCGGCCGCGTCACAGCGCAGCAGCTCACGGTGATGCCCCTGTCGGGCAACCCGGTGACCCTGAATGCCACCTATTCGTGGGACAATCAGGGCAGGATGACGGGCCTCAACTACCCGAACTCCGGGCCGCAGGAAACGCTCAGCTACGATGCCATGAGCAACCTGAGCACGATCAACGAGAACCTGTGCACCTCTGAAAATAGCTCAGGCGCGTGTATCACCTGGGCCCAGGGCCAGTTGGCCAGCGCCGCCTATTCGAACATTGGCCAGTTGACCGGCTTTGGCGTGTTGACCAACGGCTTCTCGTCCAGCACCAACTACACCTACAACACCCTGCAGCAGTTGACGGGTATCGGCTACGCCACCAATATCGCGGGTGTTATGGTTCAGTGGACCTACACCTACGCCGCCGGCCAGAACAACGGCCGCATCACCCAGTTCAGCGACACCGGCTTCGCGGGCACGGGCGAGATCGTCAATTACGCCTACGATTCGCTGAACCGGCTGGTCGCCGCCACCACCAGCAACAGCACCGGCCCGCAGTGGGGCGAATCCTACGCCTACGACGAATTCGGCAACCTGCAAAGCAAAACGCCCACCCAAGGCACCGCGCCGCAGGTCTCTACCGGGGTGAATTCCGCCAACAACCAGGTGGCCCCGTCCGACGCCAACGGCAACTGGCTGGGGTCGAACTACCCGCAATACGCCTGGGACGTGGAGAACCGCTTGGTCTCGAACGGCAGCTACGATAACTACAGCAACGCAGTGACCTATACCTACGACCCCTGGGGCAAGCGAGTATTGCAGTATGCCAGCAGCGGGGGCAGCCGTGGCGTTACCACGTGCCAGATCTACTTCTACGGCATCAACGGCAAGCGCCTGGGGACGTACAGTTGCGGCTATAGCAACGGGTACCAGTTTGTGGAATCCACCGCGACCATCAACCAGTACCTAGGCAAGAAACTGATTGCCACCGGCGCGGAGACCGGCCCCAACGTAGTGGCCATCGACCGCCTGGGCTCGGTCCGCAATGTGGGTCCTGCCTGGTACTTCCCGATTGGCTACTTCCCCTACGGCGAAGAGCGCACCAGCACTCCGGACGGAACCGACAAATTCGGCACGTATTTCCGGGATGGGTACGGGCAGGATTACGCGGATCAACGCTACTACACTAGCAATTTCGGTAGGTTCTGGAGCCCGGATCGGGGCGGGACGGCCAAGGCAGGCAATCCGATTACCTGGAACAAATACGGTTACGCCAGCGGCGATCCGGTCAACCGCTATGATCCGGCGGGCCGCGACGATGAGGATGCCGGCTGCGCCGCGTTTGACTATTCCATTTGTGAGGCGTTCGGAGACACTGATCCAATGAACACCGGAGTGATGCCTCCTCCTGGCGATGTCAGCGTCCCGTGTGCCGATGCGTACGGCCTCGACTACAACCCTTTCCCGGGGGTGGCGGACTGCCCGATGACCCCGGAGCAATACGACGAACTGGTCGAAGGGCCACCAGCGCCGTGCGACCAGCAAGACGCCCAGGACCTGTATTCCTACATACTGGGCTATTTCCCGTCGTCGCCGCTAGCAGATTACGAGACCGACCTCGACATCGTGGATAGCAGCGACGCCGCGACGATCGATTTCTGGTTCGTTGCCGCGCTCGCGCAACTAGAATCGGGCTTCGGCACGACCAACAACGCCATATCCGGGACCTACAACATTTTCAGCGGCGGGAGGCACTGTGCAAGCGTGCCGAGGGGCAAGAACGGAAGGACGACCACGTACTGCCAGACGGCAGACCCGTATCCGAGCTACGACGCCGCCCTCCAGAGCCTCCTAACGAACCTCAATTCGAGCGCCTACAGCCCCTACAGCTATATCACGCAAATCTACAACCTCTACGAGGAAGGCAATGCCACGAGGACGTCGCCCAGGATAGGAGCACTGATTAGCATATACGACAGCATGACGGGAGCTTCAGGTGACGCGAACATCAGATTCGCGAGGTGCCAGTGACGCCGAAGCGATCGAGCGCGGGACCGTGGCCGGGACGGCGCGCGGTACCCTTGATACTGGCGCAGGTGATGTTGCTGGGAGCGGCATCCCAGATGCTTCCTCGCGGCGAATCGGTATTTAGGAGCCGACGCTACGGGTTTTCCGTCCGATACCCGAGGAGTTGGCGCCACCCGTCAGAAGGAGGCACGTTTCAAATATTCAACTTTCCGCGTTCAGAGGCGGTGCGCGGCGCGGTCCTGCCGGAAGGCGGGGCCGGAATTAACGTCGTTGTTCCGGAAGAGATGGCGCCGACATACGCGGCCAGGGGAAAGCCGCTTCCGAAAACACCGGAGGAATGGGTCGCGCTCCAGGCTGGAACTTACGGATACCGTGTCGTACGGAAAGGCCCCTTCGAAGCTTCCGGCAAGCATTGGCGCCTCTCTGGAATTGAGGTGGTAGGCGTGTCCGGAGTTGGGGGCGACAGCCTCGAATCGGTCGACTGGTTCTTCGTGGTAGGCAGCCGAATGTTCCTCACGAGCGCGTATTACTGGCGCGGAAATCCCAACGCGGCACAACTCAAGGAAGTGCTGAAACAAGTGGCGCTCAGCGTCAGGCCAACCCCTGAAAACCAGTGACAGAAAACCGGAGGGGGGAAATCCGGGAGGCCGAAGGGGACAATCAAGGCAGGATGACGGCGCTGAACTACCCGCTGGGCGGGCCGCAGGAGACGCTCAGCTACGATGCCATGAGCAACCTGAGCGCCATCAGCGAAACGGTCTGCACCGACTGGGGCTCGAGCGGCTGCAATTCGTGGACAACGGGCCAATTCGCTAGCGCGACGTACCTGAATACGGGGCAGTTGAGCAGCCTGTTCGAGTACTCCGGCATCGGGAGCGCTACCTATAGCTACAGCTACAACAGCCTGCAGCAGATGACGGGGATGTCTTACACCCCGAATGCGATCGGCGGGGCGACCTCCCAGGCGTTGACGTACACGTACGGGGCCGGCCAGAACAACGGGCGCATCACGCAGTTCAGCGACACAGGCACGGCGGGTACGGGTGAAGTGGTGAACTACACTTACGATTCGCTGAACCGGTTGATCGCGGCCTCGACCAGCAACGGCAGCGGGCCGCAGTGGGGCGAATCCTACGCGTACGACGGGTTCGGCAACCTGCTCAGCAAGACACCGACGAAGGGCACCGCCCCGCAAGTGTCAACCGGCGTGAATGCCGCCACCAACCAGATGGCTCCGTCCGATGCCAACGGTAACTGGCTGGGGACGAACACGCCGCAGAACACGTGGGACGTGGAAAACCGGCTGATCTCCAGCGGACTCTACGACGGCGGCGGCAACCTGATCTCGTACAGCTACGACCCGTGGGGCAAGCGGATCATGCAGTATGCCAACGGCGGAGACGCCGGCCTGAGCACGTGCCAGATCTACTTTTACGGGGTGAACGGCAAGCGCCTGGGGACGTACACCTGCGGTTATAACGCCGGCCAGTTCACCGCGGGGACCAGATCCATCAACCAGTACTTCGGCAAAAGACTGATCACCAGCGGCGCGGAGACAGGCCCCGGCGCCGTTTTCACCGACCGTCTGGGCTCGGTCCGCCAAGGTGGCAACGGCCAGATGGCCTACTTCCCCTACGGCGAAGAGCGAACCTCCACTCCGGACGGGACGGACAAGTTCGGAACTTACTTTCGGGATGGGTATGGGCAGGATTACGCGGAGCAGAGGTATTACACGAGTAATTATGGGAGGTTCTGGAGCGTGGACCCGAAGGGGTATAGGGCCGCGGACTCGAAGAACCCGACAAGTTGGAACCAGTACGCATACGTAAAGGGCGACCCAGCAAACCTCATGGATCGCCAAGGCGCCGACGACGACGATCCGTGCGGGGACGACCCAGAGGTGGTGCCGTCTCGGCCTCCTAACCCGGTTTCTGCGTGTGTCTCCGATCCGGGGCCGGAGCCCCCTGGTCCCCCGCAGGCGCCCCAAAACTGTATTCAGACACTCGACCCGAGCTTCACGTCCAACTATACCGTCTATATCATGACGATGCGGATCATCAACGAGAATTCATTCTGGAGCCTCGGGTCGAAGAGCTACGAGAACGGGGACAAAGCGGGCCATCCGACGGGGCCAACAATCACCTGGGCCAGCCTTGCGCTGGAGGACCAAGCCATAGCAAGTGTCATCATGAATCTCGCTAACACTCCCTATTCCGGCTATGGCTCAGTCGCGGCGGCTGCCTACCAAAACGGAG
>PLRZ01000518.1:0-592 GCA_003164075.1 Bryobacterales bacterium
TGATGGCGATATAGGCGGCGCCTTCTTTGATCGGTCGCAGTCCGGGGGCCGAGCGGCCGCCTTCCGGAAACAGCAGCACCGAAATGCGCCGTTGGGAAATGATGCGCGCGCCCTCCGTCATACTCTTCAGCGACGCCCGCGCGTTGGAGCGATCCACGGGAAGGTGGCCGGCCCATCGCAGGTGCCATCCCAGAAAGGGGATCTTATAGAGGCCGATCTTGGCGAAGAAGCGAAACTGGTGCGGCAGCGTGGAGAGCAGCGCGGGGATGTCCATGTAGCTGGCGTGATTGGACACGAACACGTAGTTGGCGCCGGGGTCGAGCTTCTCCACTCCTTGGCTGCGGACGCGGATGAAGCTTACGGCCAGCAGCATCTTGCCCCACAGGCGCGCCACGTTGTGGGCCGAATCGCCGCTGCGGTCGAAGAACGAGAACACCATGGAAATCAGGTCCATCACGATGGTGGAGATCGCGATCAGAGGGATGGAGAAAAACAGGGACCGAAGGAGACTCATCGCTTCGAGCCAATGATAGCAGCCCGTGCCTCCGCCACCAGAAATAACGACCCAGTCACGAAGATGACCTCTTCGCGC
>PLRZ01000518.1:630-9175 GCA_003164075.1 Bryobacterales bacterium
TCGCGCATGGCGCCGTAGATCAGGCGCACGCGGCGGCCGGAGTAAAAGCGCTCGATGTGGGCCGCCAAAGCGCGCGCGCCGGCGGGATTGTGGGCCCCGTCGAGGATGATTTCGGGACTCTCGGAGACGCGCTCCATACGGCCCGGCCAACTCGTCTTGCCGATCCCGCTCTCGATGGCGGATTTCGATACTCCCAGTTGCAGGAGCGCCACCGCCGCCGTGACGGCGTTCTCCACCTGATGTGCGCCCGCCAGCGGACAATGGANNCCGGCCACTCCTCCGTCCGCGACACCGCCACGCCGAGCGAGGCCGCGCGATCGGCCAGCACCCCCGCGGCTTCCGGCCTTTGCCGCGCGAAGACCGCCGGCACGCCGGGCTTCAGGATTCCGGCTTTTTCTCCCGCGATGGATTCCAGGCTCTTGCCCAGAAACGCTTCGTGGTCGAAATCCACCGGCGCGATCACCGCCAGATCGGGGACGATCGCGTTGGTGGCATCCAGCCGCCCGCCCAGCCCCACTTCGAGCACCACCACGTCCACGCGCTCTTCGGCGAACACCTCCAGCGCCATGGCGGTGACGGTCTCGAAGTACGTGGTGTGCATGTCAATGGCGCCCGCGGCCACCAGCGTTTCCACGGTCGCGTGAATGCGGTTGAAGGCCTCGGCGAAGCGTTCGGCGGAAAGCGGCGCGCCATCGATGCGGATGCGTTCGGTGGGTTCGGCGAGGTGCGGCGACGTAAAAAGGCCCGTGCGGCGGCCGTCCGCGCGCAGGGCCGTTTCCATCATGGCGCAGACCGAGCCTTTCCCATTGGTGCCCGCCACGTGTACGAAGTGAAGCCGGTCCTGCGGCCGTCCGAGCGCGTCCAGAACGGCCCGGATACGCTCCAGGCCGAATTTGGCGGTCTTGATTTCGTTGCCCAGCGCGTAGAGAAACTGAACTGAATCGGGGTAGTTCATGCCGCCAGAAACTTCAAGGCGCGGGCGAGGTAGGGCTTCATTTCCAGACGCGGCACCACGTCGTCCAGCATGCCGTGCTTGAGCAGAAACTCGCTGCGCTGGAAGCCCTCGGGCAGTTTCTGGCGGATGGTCTGCTCAATGACGCGCGGGCCCGCGAAGCCGATCAGGGCGCCCGGTTCGGCGATGTTCAAATCGCCCAACATGGCGTAGCTGGCGGTAACACCGCCGGTGGTGGGGTCGGTCAGAATGCTGATGTAGGGCAGCCGCGCCTGGTCCAACTTCATCAGGCCGGCGGAGATTTTCGCCATCTGCATCAGGCTGACGGCGCCCTCCTGCATGCGCGCGCCACCGGAAGCGGAGACCACAATCAGGGGATTGCGCTGGAGGATGGCGCGGTCGATGGCGCGGGCGATCTTTTCCCCCACCACCGAGCCCATGCTGCCGCCGATGAACTTCGACTCCATGGCGCAAAGCTGCACCGTGCGGCCGGCCAGGTTGCCTTCGGCCGCGATGAGCGCGTCGGAGAGATTGGTGGAGGCCTGCATGGCGCGCAGGCGCTCGCTGTAGGGCTTGGCGTCGACGAAACCGAGTGGATCCGAGGAACGGAGGTCGGCATCGAACTGCTTGTACACGCCATCGTCCAGCAATAGTTTCAGGCGGGTGAGGGCGTCGATGCGGGAGTGCCAGCCGCACTTGGTGCAGACGTTCCAGTTGGCTTCGAGATCCTTCTTCCAGACGATCTGGCGGCAGCCCTCGCACTTCTGCCAGAGGCCCTCGGTGCGGACGCGGCGTTCGCCGTTGGCCACTTGAGGCAATTTTTCATCGGGTTGTTTGTCGCGTCGGAACCAAGCCATGCAATTGTCACGTTAGCGCGGGTAGGGATGGCCCCGCAAGGTCGCAAACGCACGGTAGATCTGTTCGGCCAGCATGGCGCGCGCCAATTCGTGAGGAAATGTCATGCTGGAAAGCGAGAGCAGAAGGTCGGCGCGAGCGCCCCAGCCGGGCGGCAGACCGTCGTGGCCGCCAATCAGAAAGAGCAGGTCGCGGCCCTCCATTTCGGCGCGGCCGAACAGTTGCGCGAAGGCTGGCGAATCCATCGGTTTGCCGGCCGGGTCGAGAAAAATCTTACGGGCGGTGGGATGTTTGGCCCAGAGATCGGTGCGGTCCGGGCGGATTTCCTGCATGCTTGCGGGACAGTATCGGGCGGCGCGGCCCAGGAAATCTTCGGCTACGGCATTGGCGTGAGGATCTTTCGGTTTGCCGATGAAGTAGAGATAAATTTTCACTCGGGCGGTATCTCGATATGCCGCGCGCCGCGCCACAGGCGTTCCAGCCCGTAGTATTCGCGGGCCTTGGGCGAGAAGATGTGGACCAGCATGTCGCCGTAATCCGCCAGCACCCATTCGGCCTGGCTGTACCCTTCAATATTGGTGGGTAACTCGCCGGCCTCATGCTTCAATTTCAGTCCGACTTCGTCGCTGATGGCTTGCACCTGTTTCTGGTTGGCGCCGGTGCAGATGACGAAGAAGTCGGCGAACGCGGTGATGCCCGTGAGGTCGAGGACTACCAGGTCGGCGGCTTGCTTCGCTTCGGCGGCGCGGACGGCGACCAGCCAGGTTGGCGCAGCAGTTTGGGTATTGGTGGTTTCTTTGAGATTGCCCTTGGTCAGAACAGGCTCCTGAAGGTATCGTACTACAGGGGCAAGGCGCTCGGACTCAAAGGTGCGGGGCGCAACCGATCTGGGGAAGGTCCGTCACCCGCGAAAATAATTAATTGCAAACACGCGGGCACTCGTTACCGACCCGCGACCGTGAGGGAGCGTATTCCGCGCCTGTGCCACGAAATCCCCAGACCGGTTAAGCACCCGTGATTTACCTGGTGGAAGGTGAAAAGGCGCGCACGGGTTTACAATAGAGGTTCATGCGCACGTTTTGGGGCCCGATACTCTTGCTGTGCGCCGCCGTGTGTTCGGCACAATCGGGCGATGACGGGCTGGTGGTGGCCGCTAAGTCGGAACTGGCCAGAGTGCAAAGTCTGGTGGACTCCGGCGCGTTGCCGCGAGCCAGTCTGGCAAAGGCCGAAGAAGCTGTGGCCGATGCCAGTGACGCCTCCTTTCTCCGCCGTACCGCGTACGGGCAGGAACTCACCGCCGACCAGGCCGAGGAAATGGTGGCCGCCGCGAACCGGCGCCTGGATCGTCGCCAGAAGGCTGTCGATGAAGCTACCCTGCTGGTGGCGGCCGGCGTAGCCCCGAAGGTTTCGCTGCAGCCGCTGGTGGACGACCTGGAGCAGGAGCGGCAGGAATCGAGCCTGGTGGAGTCGCGCGCCACGCTGGTCCGCGAATTGAGCGACATGGCCAGCGCCGAAGAAGCCTTCCTGAATAAGCTGGCGCAGGAACCCGCGGAAGCCTCGAAACTGGCCGCCGCCTATGCCAGCGACGGCGCCTTCGTCTACGCCGCGTACGCCAAAGTGGAAGTGGCGTTCCGCCTGCGCTTCGGCAAATCCATGCCCGTAAGCGCCATGGGTGAAACGGCGGTGCACCGCGCCATGGGCTTCGACCATCGGGGCCGCGTGGACGTGGCCATCAACCCGGATCAGCCGGAAGGCGTGTGGCTGCTCGAATATCTCAAGGAAAATCACATCCCGTTTTTCGCCTTCCGCCAGGCCGTGAAGGGAAAAGCCACGGGCGCCCATATTCATATCGGGCCCATGAGCACCAGGCTCGCTTCCGGCGGAGAATAAAACATTCATGGTTGACGAAAAGCTGCGGGTCCTGATCCCCTCCGAGAAGATTCAGGCCCGGATACGTGAACTCGGAGAGCAGATTTCCAAGGACTATCCCACCGGCAATCTGTACATGATCTGCATCCTGAAAGGCGCCTGCTTCTTCCTGACGGACCTGGCGCGCGCCATGAAGCGCGACGTTACCGTGGACTTCATGGGGATCTCGACTTACGGCAAAGGTAAGACCAGCTCGGGCGAAGTACGGGTCACGAAGGATCTGGACATTTCGCTCGAAGGCGCCGACGTGCTGATCGTGGAAGACATCGTCGACAGCGGTGTCACGCTCAATTACCTGATGCACGTGCTGGAACAGCGCAAGCCGCGCTCGATACGGATCGCGGCGCTGCTGGACAAGCCGGAGCGCCGCCTGCGGCCGATCCACGCCAACTACGTGGGGTTCCGGATTCCCGATGAGTTCGTGGTGGGTTACGGNNNNCGGCATCGGGAGTTCGGAGTCTCATCTCGGCGCTCCCGATTTCATGCCGGCGCTCTCTGAGCCTGCCGTGAGGTGCCGCGTGGGTACGGGTGCTTACCCGGACCGGAGGAAGTAGCGCTAAATAGTCTCTGGTGCGAAACTCCGACTCGCAACGGCAAAACCGCTCCCTGGCGGGGTGCCCTCTGGGCCCGGCTCAGTAACAAGTCCCGTGGAATCATCGCTGCGTTACCGAGCCGCGACCGCAAGGGAGCGGTTTTCTTGAGTCTCGCGACAGAAACTAAACTAGGCTTGTGGGGCGGCCAATCATGCCCGCAGCCGGCTTTCAGCCGGCCCTTTCGGGCTCGACGCGAGTCTTCCCACCCGCCGAACGCCGCCGGAAAAGGCGGCTGCAAGCCAAGATTGGCTGCCCCACGCGCGGCCCGGCGCCGATTGCCACAAAACGGATAAGCACCCCGTGGGTCCGTGGGTACCCGAAGATGCATCCGGACCCGCACTTTGTTTATAATCGGGCCTGATGAAAGCTTTCATTGTTTTGCTCGCGACCGGGGCCGTGATGTTGGCTCAAACTCCGCCCCCCACCAAGTCGGCCGCACCCGCCGCCAAATCGGCCGCGCCGGCCGTGAATCCGCTCTTGCATCCGGAGAATCTGAAGGCCAAAGCGCCCGACAGCTTCAAGGTCAAGCTCACCACCACCAAGGGCGATATCGTGGTGCAAGTGCATCGCGACTGGGCGCCCCTCGGCGCCGACCGCTTCTACAACCTGGTGAAGAACCGCTATTTCACCAATGCAGCCTTCTTCCGCATCGTGCCCAATTTCATTGTGCAATTCGGCATGGCGCCCGATCCCAAAGTCGGCGCGGTTTGGCAAACCGCCACCATCAAAGACGATCCCGCTAAACCGGGAGTCCACAACACCAAGGGCACCCTGGTTTTCGCCACGGCTGGACCCGGCACGCGGAGCAACCAGTTCTTCGTGAACACCAGGGACAATACCGCCAGCCTCGATTCCCAGGGATTCACTCCATTCGGGGAAGTGGCCGAGGGTATGGACATCGTGCTGGCACTGAATTCCAGCTACGGCGAACGGCCCGATCAGGGTCGCATCCTGAACGAAGGGAAAGCTTATCTCGATAAGAATTTCCCCAACCTGGACAGCATCAAGAGTGCCGTCGTCATGCCCGCGGAAGGCGCCCCGGCCCCAGCCACGAAATCCGCCGCGCCGGCGCCCAAGAAGTAAGCCCTACTTGCCCAGTTCGGCTTGCAGTTGGCGGAAGGCCGTTTCCTCGTAGTTGGTTTTCAATCGCTCACGGGCCTCGGACTTGGGATCTCCCGGCCGGGGCCCTTCTTTCTTGAGCGCGCGTCCCAGCAATGCGGTGGCCTCGGTGTCCGCCGGATTGCGTTCCACCACCGCGCGGAAGCTCTCCACCGCGTCGTCAAACTGTTTCGACCGCCATAAGCAATAGCCCACGTTGAAATGGTAATCCGGGTCGCCCGTGTCACCCTCCAGCGCTTTGCGAAAACTGGCGAGGGCCGCCTCCGGCTGATTGAGGCGGGACTGCGCGGCCCCCAGGTCGTCGTAAACCTCGTTCAAAGGCACCGCCGCGGCAACCGTCTCGAAGCACTGTTCGGCGCCGCTGAAATTGGCCATGTTATAGCGGCAGAGGCCCAGGAAGAATTGCGCCTCCAGGTAATGCGGGTCGGGGCGGGAGACGCGTTCCAACCAGCCGGCGGCGATCTTGTAATCCTTCTTTTCCCAAAAAATCTTGCCGAGCTGGAAACAGGGCTGGGAATAGTGTCCGTCCAGGCGCGCGGCGCGGGTGAAAAAGGGATGGCGCTGGTCGGGCGAGGCCGAAAGGAGCCCGCGAACATAGCTCTCCACAGCGTCCAGCCGCACGGGAGGACGCGCCTGCAGAAACTCGTCCACGGACGCGGCCGATTTCCAATGCAGTTGCTGCAGCACCTGCCAGCCCAGACGGTACTCCAGCGTGGCCAGGTCTTCCAGTTCGCCCGTCTCGTTAAACTCGGGGCCCTGGGTGGTCCGCTGCAAATCGAGAATGCGGGCGGTGATGCGGAGCGTGCCCTTCGACAGCATTTCGTAGGAACCGTAGATCACCAGCGACGCATCCAACGATTCGCCGATCTTGAAAATGGAGGCGTGGGTGAGTTCCGCGCCGGAACGCAGAGAGAGGCGCCGGTAGGCTTCCAGACGGTCTTGCCGGTCGAGCACCAGGACGCCTTCCGGCGTCATAACGTCGCGCAGAGTCTCCGCGATGCTCTCTCCGATCCAATCCAGGTTGGACGAAGCGGCGTGGTTGAAGAACGGAAGGGCGAGCACGGTCTCGGCGTGAAGAGTACCGTAACCTATAGCCAGAAGGATCAGCCATCGTCGCATTTATTTTTAAGTCTAGCAGTCATTACCACGCGGCTGGTGTGCTGGGCCCGGAGGTGGGGCAGGCGGTGCTCGCCTTCGCTCGATCCCGTTCGGGCATGCTCCCTGAATAGCGCCGCAGCCGCGTCAAACGAGCTGGTTTCTGTCTGTTACCGAGCCGCGACCGCAAGGGAGCGGTTTTGCCGCTACGAGCCGAGCGCTTCACTGACGCCCGCCCACACTGCCTGGATCGCGCCGCATCACGGCAGCAGCACCATCGCCGAGCGCCACACGGCGAATTTCTGCACCGAGGGCTCGATCACATTCACCTGGCAGGTGTACCGCCCCGGTTGCAACTTACCCAGCGGAACCGTGAAACTTACCGGCACGGCCTTCGATTTGGCATTCAACCCTCCCGAGATCCCGAGCGGAGCGCTCTCAAAGGCCTTCACGCTCCCACGGTAGAAGCTCACCGTGGCCACCAGGAACTGCGTCTTTTCCGCGCCCGGCTGATATGCCTCCAGGAACACGTACATGTCCTGATCCTGCCGGAAAACACGAGTCACGCTGGGGACTAACTTCTGTTTATCCTGCACCAGCGGGTTGGCGGCAATCAGTTTCTTGTCTTTCTCGGCGGTGGCCACGGCGGAGTCCAGCGTTTCCCGCTGATAGCTGAGCACCACGGAACTAATCGGCAGGCGCTTCGCATCGGTCGTCAGGTCGGGGACTACGAACTTGCTTTCGAAAGTTCCCATCTTGCCGGTCTGGTTTTCCCGCGCCAGGAATTTCAAGGTGTAAGTGCCGGGCTGCAACGTAAAACCCGTGTCGTATTCCAGATTGTGCCTGGTCAACTGACCCACGTTATCGCCCTTCAGTTTGACGGCGATATCGTCGCGCACCGTGCCCTGGAGTGCCCCTTTGGCGTCCCGTACTTCTCCGATGAAGTCGAGCCGCGTGCTCTCGGCGCCGCTCTTGCGCGCCAGGTCGATATCGCTTCCGGGGATCTTCACGGAGACCGGCACGAAATAGCGGTCTTTCGCCTGCCGGAAGTAATTGATCTCCGCCGCTACCGTGAGGTCCGTTACGGGGTCGCCCAGCATCAGCGCTTCCTGCAATTGGCGCTCCTTATCGGACGAAGTAAACTGCTGAAACGCCTTGGAGGCGAAGTAACCGCTGCGATAATCCAGCTTGGCAGTGATGTTACTATGCGCCAGCTTCACCTGAATGCGGCGGAACCGGCCGTCCAGCGCCGTATTGGTGCTGTAGTAGCCCAGGATGTAATAACTGGCCATGTCCTTCTGGGCCTGGACGATTCCCAGCGAGAGATCGTTCTGGTCCAACAGGGCCTTGCCGCCGGTGTCCGACGCCAGAGTGAAAAGCGACTCCTGCTGCCCCTGGAAAGCGGCCTGTCCGGTCCGCATCGAACTGCCGGAGTACATACCCTGCCCGCCTTGCGATGCCTGCGTGGCGTCACCCAGCGGCGCCGAGGCCACCAGTCCGCGGGAGTCCACGGGATAAAACGCCACGTTGCCGCGGATGGCGGCGTTGATGGTGGCACGTAACTGCGCCTGATTGTCGGTGCCGCTGAGACTCATGCCGCTGGCGAAATAGACCAGCGCCTTCTTTTCCGCCAGCGTGCCGAGCATCTTGACGGCCGATTCCAGCGCGGCCAGTTTACGATCCGTATTGAAAATGTTGAACTCGCTATCGTCGGCGGAGTAAGCCGCCCCGGTATCGCCCTCGCTGTCCGCGCCGGTGCTGCCGTTCGACATGCCGACATCGCCTATCGGGATGGCTTTGATTACTTTTATCAGGCGGTCGCGGTCGTCGGTTAAGTCCTGTTTGACGGACAGGCTTGTGTCATAAGTCATCACCGAGACTAAGTCCGACTGAGTAATCTGCGAGTTGAGAAACTTCAACGCGGATTGCTGCGCGCGGAGTTGATCGGCCACCGGCATGCCCGCCTGGTCGAAGAAGAAGACCAGCAGGCGGCGGTCGCGAT
>PLRZ01000561.1 GCA_003164075.1 Bryobacterales bacterium
GCCATGACGCGGAAAAGCCTTCGATAGCCCTGGTGGAACTGACTGCTCCACAGCGCCGCGTCGAAATAGTAGGCCACCGGCGCAAAATCGCGATTGACGGGCGTGGAAGCGGCCGGGCGAATTTGCGCGTCCAGATCGGCCAGACGGTCCGGCGTCATGCGGTATGGGATGAAATATTCGCTCACATAACTGGTGTGGAGATCACGCGCGTGGAGACGCGCCAGTAGCTCGGTCGCGCCGCTCGCGAAGATCCCGGCCCGCTTGGCCGCGAAGAAGTGGACCGTCTCCCCGGGAATCGCGGCGACTTCCGGGAAGACCGCCCGCAAGCTGGCGTTGACGGTGCGCAGGAATTGCGCCAGCTCCGCGCTGAGGTAGGTATCCGACGATGGCAACTGGAAGGAAAGCAGACCCGTGGGGGTGAGCTTGCGCGACACCTCGCGGAAGAATTCCACCGTATAGAACCGGTTCAATTGGGCGTTCCGCGGTTCCGGCAGATTGACAATCACCACATCGAAGGTGAGCCGCGTGGTTTTCAGAAACAGCCGCCCATCGGTAACGTGCACGTGGACGCGCGGGTCCACGCGCAGGGCGCGCCACTCGTCCGGAAAGTACTCGCGCGCCAGGTCCAGAATGGCGGGATCGAGCTCCACGTAATCCACGCGCTCCAGCGTGGGGTGCCGCAGAGCCTGCGCGATACTCCCGTTGATACCGCCGCCAATCAACAGCAGACTTCGCGGTGACGGATGCTCCAGCAACGCGTAATGGACAGCCTCCTCCGCCGCGGCCGGGTCGGGCACGTTGAACAGCACCACGCCATTTTCGTAGACACTGCGGCTGCCTTCCGTTCCCACCACTGCCAGGCTTCCGTAGACCGAGTCGCGCGTCGCCACCAGCGGCAGCCCGCGCCACAAGCGCTGTTGGGAGCTCGATTCCAACCTCTGCGGCCATCCGGAAAACGCCAGCAGAGTGGCCACGGCAATCACCCCGGCCATTGCCGCGTAGCGTGGCGCGCACGCGGCCAGTAGATTCAGCACGGCCAGCAGCAAGGCAATTTCGAGCGAGCTCCAATGGCCGACCAGCAGCAGCGCCGCCACCATGCCGCCGGCCGACGACCCCACGGCTTCCCACAGGTAAACCGAACCGGGGGCGCACATCCGGCTGCCTGCCGTGAACAGCGATCCGGAAAGCAGGCACAGCGGACCGAGCGTGCAAAACGAAGTGAGCAGCATGGCGCCCGGCCCCAGCACCTCGCCCGGCACCGTCTGGAGCAGCCCCTTCGAGGCACGCACGGCCAGGACCGTTGCGGGCAGCGCGGCGGCGATCAGCAACTGGATGCCGGCTATCAGGCGGCGCGGTTCTCGCACACGGGCGGCAACGTGCCCGGCCAGGCTGCTGCCCACGGCCGTCCAGAAGAGCCAGCTCGCGAGCATGAGCCCGATGGAGGTCTCGTTGCCGTAGAACACCACCATGAGCTCGCGCAGCAGCACGATCTGTGCAATCACGGCGGTGAAGCCAATCAGGATCAGTACCAGCCGAAGTCCGAATTTGGCGCTCACTATTCCAGGTTTAGACGTAAACTGAGGTTGAAGTCAAAGCCATGGGTCCCGACGCGACAATCTCTGGGCGGCGCGAGGCCATGCTCCGGCTCCTTCGCCTGGGAGGTGTGGCGGGCGGCGCAGCCGGGCTTGGCGTCTGGCTGAACGGTCGCGGCCGGCGGCCCGCGGAGCCGGCCGCAGCCATTGTGCGCACGAATTTTCAGGTTCCGGACGACGCTTCTCTGCCCGAAATGGTGGTGGTGCAAGGGGACGATCCCGCTCGCCTGGCGCGGCGGGCGATCCAGGAATTGGGCGGCATCCGCCGATTCATCTCACGCGGAGACGTGGTCGCGATCAAGCCCAATATCGCCTGGGACCGCACCGTGGAACAGGCCGCCAACACCAATCCGCTGGTTGTCGCCGAGGTGTGCAGGCTTTGCCTGGAGGCCGGCGCCCGGCGAGTCATTGTGACGGATGTGAGCATCAACAACCCTCAGTCCTGTTTCGAGCGCAGTGGCATAGCCGCCGCGGTCCGCGCCACTGGCGCCGAAGTCATCCTGCCCGAGGAGCACCTGTTCCGCGAAGTCGATCTGCGCGGCGAGGTGCTCGATTCGTGGCCGGTGTTGGAGCCTTTTCTGAGCGCCGACAAAATGATCAACATCCCGATCGCCAAGCACCATAGCCTGACCGGCGCCAGCCTGGGGATGAAAAACTGGTACGGCATACTGGGCGGCGCGCGCCAGCGACTGCACCAGCACATTCATGAAAGCCTGGCGGATCTCGCCACTTTTATGCGGCCCACGTTGACGCTGATCGATGCCTTTCGGGTGCTCCTGAGAAATGGACCCGGCGGAGGGAATACGGCGGACGTGGTTTTGAAGAAAAGCCTGATTGCCGGAACCGACCCGGTCGCGCTGGACGCGTACGCCGCCCAAGCCTACTGGGATCTGGACTGGCATACACTCCGTTATCTGAAGCTGGCCAGCGATCGCCATTTGGGAACGCTGGATTTTGAGACAGCCCGAACCCGTTTTGTGTCGCTATAAACTCTTATGAAAGCCGGCCCACCAGTTGACTCGGAAGCGGCAGGGCGGCGCCGGGGTCTTGCGCCAGGCCACTTTCAATGCTCCCAGCCGGTCTCCCCTGCCGAGGAAGTTCAGAACTCCTGATGTCGTG
>PLRZ01000122.1 GCA_003164075.1 Bryobacterales bacterium
TGCCGGGCTCCGATACCGGTCGGGCCACCGCAGCCCGCGCCGGTCATCTATTCTGTGACCAACGACGCAGCCGGCACAATTCCGGCAGTTCTCTACCCTGGAGTGCCCACGACGATTTACATCAAGGGTACGAACTTCGGATCGGTTCAGGGCTACGCGTCATTCTGCACGCCGGGAGGGAGCCCCTGTAACTTTAGCGAGATCATTGAATATTCGGAGGCTATTGCGTCTTGGACCAATACCTTGGTTGAGGAAACAGTAACGATGGACCCGCGCACGCCGGTGGGCACATGGCTGATGTACCTGAATGTGCCGTTTTGGATTGCCGGCAGCGACGCGTTACATCCCTCGATGGGGGAGGTGGAGATGGAGGCGGTGCCCACGGTTCTAATCACGGGGCCCCAGGGCGTCGCGCAAGGGGGCTCCGACACGTTCTCCGTTTCGGTTTCGGGCCCCTTACTTGACTATCCGGTCACTATAACGCTTGCTACCAACAACGGGACCGGGTCCGCCACCTTCGCGGATGGGACGACGTCAACGACAATCAGCAGCCCCCAAACCCTGAATCTGACCGTCAAAGGTGTCCAGGCGAGCAGCGCCGCCAACAACGTCACGATCAGTGCCGACTTCGGAGGCGAGCTATTGGCCAGCCAGCAGTTCTCGGTGGTCTCGGTGTCGATAAGCCTAAACATGGGGACCGTCTCCCCTGGCGACTCGGCATGGGTAAACTTCTCGCAGGGTGCCAGCACGCTCGGATCGACGATCACGAACTTCCCCGGAAGCATTCCGGTCTGCGCCGTTGCAGTCGAGCTGGCCGGGACGGTCGCACCGAGCGACTACACCGGCCCAATCACCCTACGACGCTCGAAAAACGCCTATGCCTACAAAGGCACGCAGCTAGTCAGCGGCTATCCCGAGCTGGGCGACGACACGTCCCAGCCGCCGTCCCTGGACACGAATCCGCAGTCGACGGCTCAGGGGGCGGCTCAGGGGGTGGTCTATGATCTGGACGCGCCAGGCATCTCCGCGCCCGGATCCGTGGCGGACCCCGCTGGCTCCCCGGACTGGTTCAACCACTTCCGATCCAACTTCGTCGAGTATGCGATTCTGGGGAGCTACAACAGCGCAATCCAGGAGGCTGACAGCAATTCACCAAAGAACGCATCCGGCACCTTTCAGTGGTACGCGGTCGCCTCTTGCACTTTTGACCCCACAACCGGCGATACCGTGATCGATAAGGAATTCAACTCGGCCGGGGACAACCAGGCGGGCAAGAACACGACGTTGACCACGTATAACCTGCGGCCGCCGCAGTAGGAGAATTGAGGACGGGCATATGAAAAATTTCGGGACAATCGCGATTCTCATTGGGCTGTCGCTTAGCACGGCAATCGCAAGCGACGCCAAGACGGACTGCGCCCAACTCCGGGGAGCGAAGCCCCAGGCGCAGTTGGAGTATCTTCAAGGCGAGAGGTCGGCCCTGAGCGATGCCTGCATGATCTACGCTATGGATCAGCTCGCCAGGGCAGAATACGCACCTTCGATCGACGTGCTGATCAAGCTCTTGGACTACCACATTCCCGATCCACACAAGACTGGGGAGCCCTTTGTACAGCAAACGGTCCCGTGGCTGGGAACGTGGTACCCGGCGGCGCGGGGGCTCCTCGCCGCAGGGAAGACTGCGGTCCCGTCCTTAATTGCCGCTATCGCCGACGCAGGTACATCTGGCCTGATCCGCAAGAACGCTACCGAGCTGGTCTTATTGATCTACAGGGAGGAAGTCCCCGAGGGCGCGGCCGTGCTGAACCGCGCGGGCCGAGCAGCGACCAGCCCAGACGTGCGCCAGCGTCTGCTGGACGCTGCGAGGGACTTGGCCGGCAAGTGCCCGGAGCCGCAAAGGGGTGCGTGTTTGGCGAACGCTCTCAAATAAACGCCCGCCGGTGCGGAGGAAGTGATCGTCAGAGCACCGGCGCGGACTTCGTATGTACCCCAGAGCTCCGGCGTCGGCGTTCATTGAGCGAGGTAACTTTTCGGCGCTGGGTTGTGGCACACTGGAGAGGCGTCAGGCGGCAATCTAGGGTCGAAAAGCGTCTTGGTGCCTCAGTGCGCGCCGCAGAGCCTGACTTCAGTTGTTGCGATTCATTGTTTGGTGGCGAGATGCCCTGAAAAGGGCGGACTCGACCCCGCCGGAGAGTTTGTTTCTTATTTCACGCCACCTGAGCCGAGCCTGACGCGTTGCTGGTCAAGAACGCGTGAGACTTCGTCCGCGTGGCAGGGTATGTCTATCCCAACCGGAAAGCACTCCCAAGCCCTCACGGAGGCTCCCTCTGGAAACACAGGACTTGTCCGTATGTATGAGTTACCGGAGAGACTACAATCTCAGCCCCACGAGGGAGGTCGCGACCTTCATCAAGGCGAATCACTACCCGCCGGATATCTCACCTGCGGACGAGGTCAAGGAAAAGGGTCTCAGTCTGGGCGAGATGCAATGGAGCCACAAGTGCGGCGCAGACCTTCACGGTCCAATCGCGAAACGGGGAGGGTCCGTTACCCTGATCGGTAGAGTCGGGCGTGAAGCTCACGGTCCAGGTACGATGGTGGCCAGAGCGTGCCGGTGAGCGCCACGCCGAACGGGAGTTACGTATTCACGGGTTTCAGCGGAGGGCTGACGGGCGCTACCAGCCCGCAGAACGTGACCATGAACGGGCCCGTGAGTGTCACCGCGAATTTTGTGAACCCGACGGGGCTTCGGGTCGTCTCGTCCACGCCCTACTTTCTGCCCTTCAGCGTAGACGGCACTCCGTGCGCCACGGGCAGTTGCCTTTTTTCGGCGCAATCGGGAGGCGACACGCTCACGGTTACCCAGACGGCGCCACCGTTGACAGGCCGTGCCCCCGTTTTTCAATACTCGGCGCCCGACGGCAGCGTGGCGCCGCAAGAAGTCGAGGCTCCCCCGGTCGGCAGTGGGGGAGGGGGTGGCTGTCCGTGGACCTGCCGTAACGGTTCTTGCTCGGCGCCCATACCGGTCGGATCGCCGCAGCCGGCGCCGGTGATCGCGTCAGTGACTCTCGACGCGGCTGGCCAGATTCCGGCGGTTATCGTGGCCGGGGCCCGACGACGATCTACATCAACGGAACGAATTTCGAGACGGTCCCCGGCATCGCGTCATTCTGCATACCGGGGGGCACCTACTTTCCCTGTACTTTCAACGCGAACATTACAGTCGAGGAGAGCATTTCGTCCTGGACAAACACGCAGATCGTGGATGTCGTGACGATGGACCCCAATACGCCACCGGGCCTCTGGTGGATGTTCTTGAACGTTCCATTTTGGATNNGGATCGACCTGCTGGCTACGGTCCAGAACGCCAGCGGCGTGACGTATCAGTGGACGCAACCCCCCGGTCATACCGCCACCGCTTGGGCAGATCGCGGGAATTCTTCCCAGCCGCCGGCCCAGATAGCGACCCTGAAAACCAGCGAACTGGTTTTTGCGTGGACGGACGCGACCGGCAATAATGCGACGCTTCCGGATGGGACGACCGGAGCCCCGGTCACGGTGACTGCAACAATACCTGACGGCAACGGGGGCTATTTGACCCTGTCGGCAACCGTTCCCTTCAAGATAACCGTGCCCTCGATTGTCGCGACCGGAACGGAAACGCCACCACACATCGGGTTCGACTGCCCGAAATTTGGGGGCGCATACGCCATGTGCCTTGGGACGAACGCACCTGGGATGAACTTTATGCCCCGCGACGCAAATGGAAATAACACCTGCTTAGGCACGAACCCCAGTTGTGAATGGATCCAGGTCGTGAACAGTGCAACCTTCGATTACACCGCTGCCTCCCCCGGCGCGAACTGCGAGGAAACGGGATACGGTGGCGACAATGGCGGCAGGCCGCTCCCTAACGCGGGGTTCAATACCGCGAACGATTACCCAGGCGTCGGCTTGGCCAATGACAGCACAGAGGTCACGGCGACCGAGAGTTTTTCAACGTTTCTCATGTATCAGCCTGCCCCCATCAACGCCAATAGCCCCGCAAGTATATGGGTCCCGATCGCGGAGTTGGACTGGTCGTGGTATGGCGACGCTTACATCACGAGCGCAAACACGAATACTTGGTCCATGAGGATCTCTACGCCGCCCCAGGGAGCTGGCGGGCGTAGCATACCGCCAGACGCGGGGCTGCCGCCGTACCCTCAATGGACTCAGCCCATCCAGACCACCCCCTGCGCCGCCCCGCCGTCGGTCACCTCGGTCTCCGTCAACCCGCAGCAGGTGAGCCCGGGAGCAACCGCCACAATTACGGTTACGCTTGCCCAGCAAGCACCCACTGTCGGGACGGTGGTCAACCTGTCCAGCAACGGCCAGGCGTTTTCGGTTCCATCTGCGTGCACCGTCGCGGCCGCTGCGACCACGACCGGTCCGAGTTGTACAGGAACGGCGAACGCCGTCACAAGCTCGACTCCCGTAACGATTACAGCGAGCTACTTCGGCTCGACCGCGACCGCTACCGTTACGGTCGTGCCAGGGCAGTAGAATGAGCGAGGACGAATCATGACTACACGAATTGCAGCCGTTTTCAGCTTCATAGCGTTAGCCGACATACTCTGCGGCCAGACACCGGTGCCGGGCTCCGGTGAACCCAGGGAAGAAGATCATCCCTCGAACGGGGTCGTCGAACTGACGGTGAAGCCTATCGCCGACCTCAATCGCCTAGGGAACCCGGCTCCACAGGAGGTGTACCCTTGGACCGGCCTTATCGAAATCGGCATCCTCAATGTGTCAAGCGGGATGGTCCGGCTAGACGAGGGAGGGGAGTGGGACGAGTACACGTTTACGGTGCTCGACTCCTCCGGCAAGTCCGTGCCTCTGACGGAGCGTGGAAAGAAGGAGAGCGATCGCGCCGCCCACCCGGACCCGCACCGAATCCTCCTTTCAGCTTCAGTTATCGAGTTGGCCCCGCTCAGGGAGTTTAAAGACAAAGTCGACCTTTCGGAATACTACCAGGTGCGGCCGGGCCAACCCTATAAGATCGGTATCAAGCGCACTAAGGGACTGCCTACCGTAGATGAAGGCGGGAAGCCGCTGAAGCGGGTCGAGGTGAGCCGAACGGTCGAGGTCCCCGACTACGGGATATTGCGGTAGCGCGGGGCCGGTTCTTGCTTCGGCTCCCATACCGGTCGGGCAACCACAGGCAGCGCCGGTGATCGCGGCGCCAAAGGGCGGGACTTACGCTGTCAGCAGCGACCCAGCCGACCAAATCCCGCGATTCTCTACCCCGGGGTGCCCACGACGATCTACACCAGCCAGGGCGCCAGCGTAACGGTTGTGCCCCAGCAGTAAAATGAACGGAGAAGAAAGGACCATGTCCAGTCAAATTGGAGCGGCGCTCATACTTTTGGTTTCGTGTCTCGCAAAGGGGCAAGCGCCCTCTCCGGCGGCCGCCGTCTATCCCTCGAACGGAGTGTTGGAACTGAGCGCAGCGCAGATTTTAGGGCCGGACCATCGGCCGGCGTCACAGCGCCACGACGTGTACGGCCCTTGGCGTGGTCTGATTGAGGTGAAGATCCGGAATGTCTCCCGAGGAGTGGTGCGGTTGGAGGAGACGCCGATGATGTCGGAGTTCGTAATCGACGTTTTCGATTCCACCGGCGCGAAAGTGGCTCGGACGGAACGCGGAAGGCGCGTGGAAGGGGTCGATACATCAAACAGCAGGCTCGTGCTGTCCTTGACGCCGGTCCAATTGGCCCCCCTGCAGGAGACCGCCCAAGCATTAGACCTTTCGAACTTCTTCCAGATAGAACCCGGGCATGCCTACAAGGTTACGCTGCGGCGGTCCAAGGGCCTTCCGAAAACCGACGTAGAGGGAAAGCCGCTCAAGGAGGTCGAACTGAGCTGTTCGTTCGAGGTGCGCGACTACGGAATCCTCCGATAGTCCCCCCCGATGCTTTCGAAGCTGTGCCGAGCATTCGCCGGGCGAAACCACCCGCGCGGTCCTCGAGCACTGCGGCGAAGCGTAGCTTAATTAGACTAAGCTAGTCGGGGTGCGCCGGCGGGTCGTTCCCTCACCCGCTACCCGCCCCCCGCCCACCGTTCGACCCCGGAACGCCCAGTCCCACAACCGGACACTCAATTCCCTTCCCTATCCGTTCTTACCCCTGAAGCGTCATAATCTTACGCTTGATGCCGATTGGCAGGAGCCGTGCCCCTGTACAGCCCGGAAATCAAACCTATGGACATACAACGCAAGGGCGTCCGGAAGCGCAAGACTATCGTCACTGTCATCGTGATGACCCTGGCCCTGGTGGCCCTGGCCGGCGCCTGGCGCTGGGCCCGCAACCTCAAACCGGCGGCTCCCGGAGTCGAACTCTCCACCCTGTGGCCCGACACCGTCAAGCGCGGCCCCATGCTCCGCGAGGTCCGCGGCCTGGGAACTTTGGTGCCGGAAGATACCATGCTCATCACNNGTCATGATCATGACCAGCCCGGAGCTGGAAACCGACCTGGTGGCCGCGGAATTCGCCATGAAGGCCGCCGAGGCCGATTACAAGAACCTCGAAGTCACCCTGCACAAGACCCGCCTGGATCTCCAGTCGCAGACCGCCCAGACCAGCGCCGATTACAACACCGCCAAGCTCGAATCCGACCGCGACACCGCTCTGGCCAAGGAGAACCTGTTGGCCGGTACCGACGCCAAAATCTCGCAGGTGAAGGCCGAACAACTGAACGCCAAGTACCAGATCGACAAGGAGCGGCTCTCCATCGACAAGGACGCCGAACTGGCGCAGTTGGACTCGCAAAAAGTGAAGGTGGAACAGCTCAAGGCGCAATATGAGCTGAAGAAGAGCCAGGTGGACCGGCTGAAGGTGCGCGCCGGTTTCGA
>PLRZ01000272.1 GCA_003164075.1 Bryobacterales bacterium
GACTTCCGCGCCGAGGGCATGCTCTTCTGCAAACTTCTTCTGAGTCCGGTGCCGCACGCGCGGGTGCGGCACATCGACGCGAACGAAGCGCTCGTCATGCCGGGCGTGAAAGCGATTCTGACGGCGGACGATCTGCCCGCTCCGGCCGACAGCCTCACCGACAACGGTACGGTGATCAAGGCCAACAAGCACAGCGAGCGGGGTCTCACGATGGAGCCGCTGTACCAGGGTGAGCCGATCCTCGCCGTGGCGGCGGTGGATGAAGTAACCGCCGCCGACGCGATCGAGAGAATCCGGGTGGATTACGAGCGTCTTCCTTTTGTCATAGACCCGCTCGATTCGCTGCGGCCGGGCGGACCCAACGCCAGAACCGATGGCAATATCTGGGGTGCGCCGCAAGGCGGACAGCCTCCGGAGCTCGCAACACTGAAGTGGACCCCGGCGGACTTCGCCGAGGTCCGGCAAGGCCGGCTGCCAATGGGAGAGGCGCTCGACAAATGGTCCTATGGAGACCTCGACGCGGGTTTCCAGCAGGCCGCGCTGGTGCTTGATGAAGCGTTCGTGACGCCGGATACCAGCCATCAGACGCTCGAGACCCGTAGCGCGATGGCCTACTGGCAAAACGGGAAGGTCTACATTTACACCGGCACACAGAGCACCATTCAAACCGTGCCCGCGATTGCGCGATGGTTGAATGTCGACCCCGGCAAGGTCGTCTTCATCAGCGAATATACCGGCGGTGGATTCGGCAGCAAGATCACGGGCGGCGTCACGCTGACGATCCCCGCCCTTTTGTCGAAGAAGGCAAACGCTCCGGTGATGATGCGCCTGAGCCGCGAGGAAGAGACTTTTGTCGGACGCGCGCGTCCCAGCCTGATGGGCCGGATGAAGGCCGGTTTCTCGAAGGAAGGGCGCATTACGGCCCTGGACATGTTCGTCCTTTGCAGCAACGGCCCCTACGACAAGATGGGCGATGCCGCATCGTCCGGCCGCATCGTCTCCCTGCTATACCAGCCGCAAACGATGCGCTGGCGCGGGGTGTCGGTGCTGACGAACACGCCGCCCCGCAGCGCACAGAGCTCTCCCGGAGGCATGCAGGGAATCGCCATCATCGAACCGATCATTGCCAAGGCCGCGCGCAAGCTCGGCCTTGACCAGGTGGCCATCCGCCACATCAACTGCCCTGAGGGCAAGGCGGAGTTCGGACCGGCAATCCGAGGGAAGCGGCAGCATGCAACCAGTGCATTCCTCAGAGAAGCTCTCGACCGCGGCGCGGAGAAGTTCAAGTGGAGCGAAAGGGTGGCGCGAACGCCGAAGCGGATCGGTACGAAGGTGCGCGGCGTCGGCGTGTCGCTGAGCTGTTACGTCGGCGGGACGATCGGCTTCGACGGGCTGCTCCTCATCAAGCCGGATGGACGCGTCACGTTCCAGTCCGGGATTGGCAACCTGGGGACGGCGAACGTGATCGACGTCCATCGGGTGGGCGCGGAGCTGCTCGGCGTGCCCTGGGAGAAGTGCAATGTCGTCTGGGGCGACACGTCGAAACACCTGCCGTGGAGTTGCGTCTCCGGTGGCAGTCAGACGACTCACGCGATGACGCGCGCCGCCCATGCGGTGGCGATGGATGCGAAGCAAAAGCTCCAGGAAATCGCGGCGAAGAATCTCGGCGGCAAGCCGGAAGACTATGAAGTGGCGAACGAGCGCGTATTCCGGAAGGGCGGCGGAGCGGGCCTGACGTTGGCCCAGGCCGCGCAACACGCGATTCAACTCGGCGGCGTCTACGACGGCCACGAGGCGCCGGCGGACGTCAACAACATGACCAAAGCATCGGTGGCCGCGCTGGCGGGCCAGGGCCTGGTGGCGGCCGCGAAAGACAAGTATCCACACGACGGAGCGACGCACTCCTACGTGGCGAGCTTCGCGGAGATCGAAGTCGATGTCGAAACCGGGAAGTATTACCTGGTGGATTTCCTGGCCTATGCGGATGTCGGCACGGTGATCCACCCGGCTGCGCTGGGCGGCCAGGTCCTCGGGCGATCGGTGTTGGGCATCGGCCACGCGCTCGGCCAAAAGTGGGTCTTCGACCCGCACTATGGCGTGATGGTCTCCAAACGCTTCCACCACAGCAAGCCGCCCACGATTTTGGATGTCCCCGTGAACATGCAATGGGAAGCTCTGGACATTGCGGATCCGGAGACGCCCGTGGGCGCCCGCGGCGTCGGCGAACCGCCCGTTGGCGGCGGGTGTGCCTCCGTCCTCAACGCTCTTTCGGACGCGCTCGGGGACGAGATCTTCCGGCGTGCGCCTGTTAACCTGGACACCATTCTGACATCGCTCGAAGCAGGACGGCCCGTGCAGCATCCGCTTATGGCGCACATTTAGGCTAGCCGACACCAGGGAGGAAACCATGGCGGTTATACGAGACGTAATGCCCGCTTTTGAGCTGTATCAGCCGAATTCCGTCGCCGATGCACAAAAGCTTCTCCAACAGTATGGGACGGATGCCTGGGTGATGGCCGGCGGGCTCGATAGCTTCGATTGGCTGAAGGACCGCATCAAGAAGCCGAAAGTGGTGGTCGACCTGAGCGGCGTCGATGAGCTCAAAGGGATCCGCACCACGGACAGCGGCATCGAGATCGGTGCCATGACTACGCTGACCGAGGTCGTGAGAAGCCCGATCATTCGCGAGAAGTACGGCCTGCTCTCGGAGGGCGCCGAACTGGCAGCGTCGCCGCAAATTCGCAACCAGGGCACGATCGGAGGCAACGTATCGCAAGATGCACGTTGTTGGTACTACCGGGCGGGTTGGCCGTGTTACCGCGCCGGCGGGAATATCTGCTATGCCGACGCCCCAATGGGCCGTAACCGCGAGCACGCCATTCTCCACGCGCAGCGATGCGTGGCGGTGAACCCGTCCGATTCGGCCCCGGCCTTGATTGCTCTGGACGCGAAGTTCGTCCTGCGGACGCGCGAGGGCGAGCGCATCGTGGACGCTGAGGATTACTTCATCGGACCCGACATCGACATCACGCGGCTGC
>PLRZ01000755.1:0-10565 GCA_003164075.1 Bryobacterales bacterium
GCTTCCCGATAGTGAGCAGGAAGCTATCGGCGCCTGGTTGCTCGAGCAGATTGAGACCGAGCGCCCGTGGGATGAACTGTTCGGAAGATCGGGCAGCGCTCTGGAACGAATGGCGGACCGGGCTCTAGAGGAGCATGACCATGGTCTGACGACGCCGCTCGATCCGGACCAGTTGTGAATTCGCACATCACCGGGGACTTTCGGAAGCTGTTGGCCGCACTGCCTGCTGATGTTCGGCGTCAAGCCCGCTCCGCGTATCGCCAGTTCATGGAGAACCCTCGTCACCCAGGTCTGGGCTTCAAGCAGATTCATGGATCGGATCGGCTGGTTTCCGTCCGCATCAGCCGGGGTTACCGCGCAGTGGGTGTGCGGAGATCGCCAAACGAGATCGTCTGGTTCTGGGCTGGGATCCACGAAGAATATGAAAAGCTTCTCGCAAGACGGTGAGGCGCCAACCGGGTGATCGCCTGCTGGAATGGGCGCGTCCATCGGCCGCCACGCTATTATGGGCGAAATAGAGGCTTGACAGCCGGCGCCGTCCCAGTGCAAACTGCTTCTGTAGGTAAACTATGGGGAAGCGGGAAGCCGCGGCGCGCACGGAAATCCCGCCGGGCACGTTGTACATGCTGATTTTGAAGAGCTTGGCGCGATTGGGTCCGATGCACGGGTACGGCATCGCGCAGCACATTCAACAACTGTCGGAGGAAGTGCTGCAGGTGGAAGAAGGGTCGCTCTACCCGGCGCTGCAGCGCATGCTTATAAAAGGATGGGTGGCGGCGGAGTGGGGCCAGTCGGAGAACCACCGCCGCGCGCGGTATTACACCCTCACTCCGGCGGGGAAAAAGCAATTGACGGCCGAGATCGGCGAGTTCGAACGGGTCATGGCGGCCATCGGAAGAGTGATTCAGCCGGCTTGAAGAACCCGTTTCGACGGTGCACCTCGCTCCTGCCGCCGCAGCGGGCAGCAAGAGTTAACCGGGAGGCACCCCGTTGACGTGGTGCATAATTCGGGCTAACATTCTGTCTGAGATAGGATTTCCCAGTCCGAAATCCCGAAAAGAGGTTGGCCATGTCAGCAACCGCAACGGCAGCAACGAACGCATACGAAGTCGCATTGGAGAATTTCGATCTGGCGGCAAACGCGCTGGAACTCGAAGAGAACATCCGGGCCATGATCAAATACCCGGAACGCATCCTCATGGTGAGCATTCCGGTTCGCATGGATACCGGCCGGGTGGTTCGTTTTGAAGGGTACCGCGTGCAGCACAGCACCCAGCGCGGACCGGCAAAAGGAGGCATCCGCTATCATCCCAACGTCACGCTCGATGAGGTGAAGGCCCTGGCCACGTGGATGACGTGGAAGTGCGCCGTGGTGAACATCCCCTACGGCGGCGGCAAGGGCGGCATTACCTGCAACCCGAAAGAGATGTCGATGGGCGAATTGGAGCGCATGACCCGTCGATACGCCAGCGCCATTCTGCCCATCATCGGACCGGAGAAAGACATTCCCGCGCCGGATGTCTACACCACTCCGCAGATCATGGCCTGGATCATGGACACGTACAGCATGAACATGGGCTACCCGGTTACCGGCGTGGTGACGGGCAAACCCATCGGCCTGGGCGGATCTCTGGGGCGCAATGAAGCTACGGCGCGCGGCTGCTTCTACACCACGCGCAGCAGCATGGAACACCTCAACATTCCGCTGGCCGCGGCGCGCGTGGTGGTGCAGGGCTTCGGCAACGCCGGATCCATCGCGGCCACGCTGTTCCATGAAGCCGGCGCCAAAGTGATCGCCTGCAGCGATACCAAGGGCTGCATCTTCAACGTCAAGGGGCTGGATATTCCGGCGGTGGTGAAGTTCAAGGCGGAGACCGGCTCGGTGGCCGGATTCCCGGGCGCCGACCGCATCCGGCCGGAAGAACTTCTGGCGCTGGAGTGCGAGGTGCTGATTCCGGCGGCGCTCGAAAACGCCATCACCGAAGAGAATGCCCACGCGGTTCACGCCCGCATCGTGGCGGAAGCTGCCAATGGACCGGTGACTCCGGAAGCCGACCGCATCTTCGACCAGATGGGCGTCTTCCTGATCCCCGACATTCTGTGCAATGCCGGCGGCGTGACGGTTTCCTACTTCGAATGGGTGCAGGATGAAAACCACCTGTTCTGGGACGAGAACGACGTCAACGCCAAGCTGGAGAAGATCATGGTGCGTTCGTTCAACGACGTGCTGAAGATCCATCTCGATAAGAAGGTCAACATGCGCCTGGCGGCGAATATGCTCGGCGTGAGCCGGGTGGCGGAAGCTTGCAGGCTCCGCGGGCTCTATCCGTGATGCCGTAGGACATCGATGCAGGATCGAAAGCCCGGGGCGAAAGGCCTCGGGCTTTTGTTTTTTTCAGCACCGCGTAACGTGTTCAAATAGGTAGAATCGAAATTCAAATGCCATTTCGAGGCGTAGACTATTTTTGCGTCGATTCGCTCTTCAGCGAAGAGGAATTGATGGTCCGGCAAACCGCGCGCCGCTTTGCCGAGGAGCGCATCCTGCCGCTGATTCGCGATTGCTTTCGCGACGCGCGCTTTCCCACGGAGCTGATTCCCGAGATGGCCCAACTCGGCTTCTTCGGCGCCAACCTGGAAGGCTATGGCTGCGCCGGCATGAGCAACGTGGAGTACGGCCTGATCATGCAGGAACTGGAACGCGTGGATTCCGGCGTGCGCAGCTTCGTTTCGGTGCAAGGCGCCCTGGTGATGTATCCCATCCTTACTTATGGGTCGGAAGAGCAGAAACAAAAGTGGCTGCCACGCCTGCAAAGCGGCCAGGCCGTGGGCTGTTTCGGCCTCACCGAGCCGGATTTCGGCTCGAACCCGGCGGGCATGCGCACGACCGCGCGGCGCGACGGCGCGGACTGGGTGCTGAATGGCGAGAAGACCTGGATCACCAACGGCTCCCAAGCCGATATCGCCGTGGTCTGGGCGAGGGGCGACGATGGCGTGGTGTACGGCTACCTGGTGGAGCGCGGGACCCCGGGCTATACCACCTCCGATATTCACGGCAAGTGGTCCATGCGCGCGTCGGTGACCTCGAGCTTGTCGCTCGCCGATTGCCGCGTGAAGGAGAGCGACCGCCTGCCGGGTGCAAAAGGCCTGAAAGGTCCGCTCTCATGTCTCTCGCAGGCGCGCTATGGCATTGGATGGGGCGTCATCGGAGCCGCCATGGACTGCTATGAGACGGCGCGCCAGTACGCCATCCTGCGCAAACAGTTCGACGGCCGGCCCATCGCGTCGCACCAACTGGTACAGGAGAAGCTGGCCTGGATGATCACCGAGATCACCAAAGCGCAACTGCTGGCGGTGCAGGCCGGGCGCCTGAAAGACCGCGGCAAAATCGAGCCGGCCCAAATCTCCATGCTCAAACGCAATAACGTGGCCATCGCGCTCGATTGCGCGCGCCTCAGCCGCGACCTGCTGGGGGCCAACGGAATCACCGACGAATATCCTGTCATGCGTCACCTGTGTAACCTGGAAACCGTCAAGACATATGAAGGCACCGACCATATCCACGCCCTGGTGATCGGTGAGAAGGTGACGGGCGTCGCGGCTTACAAATAAAGATATGTTGCTCTACGCACTTACCATCGTGGTCAGCGCCTTTCTGCTATTTCAGGTGCAGCCTGTTATTGCCAAAATCATTCTGCCGTGGTTTGGCGGGTCGGCGGCCGTCTGGACCGTGTGCCTGCTGTTTTTCCAACTGGTGCTGCTGCTGGGATACACGTACGCCCACGCGGTGGTCCGCTACTTGAAACCGCGGGCCCAGATGATGCTCCATTGCGCGCTGCTGGTAGCCAGCGTGTTGGTCCTGCCGATTTACCCCAGCCAGTCTTTGAAGCCCACCGCCATGGCCGACCCCACGTGGGGGATCCTGAGTCTGCTCGCGCTGACCGTCGGGCTGCCGTATTTTCTGCTTTCCACCACCGGTCCGCTGCTGCAGGCCTGGTACGCCCGCGAGCATAAAGGCGGCATGCCGTACCGCCTCTACGCGCTCTCCAATGCCGGCTCGATGTTCGCCCTGCTGAGCTATCCGGTGCTGTTCGAACCTACCCTCACCACCCATCAGCAGGCCGGGACGTGGTCTATCTCCTATGGCGTGTTTGTGGTCTTGTGCGGGTTCATGGCTTACCGCTCGCGGAATTATGTTCCGCTGGAAGGGGCGGCGCCCGGGACGCCGGTGCAGAAACCCGTGGCGCGGCAATACGTCATGTGGCTGTTGTTGCCGGCCACCGCTTCGGTGTTGCTGCTGGCCATTACCAATCACCTCTCGCAGAATGTAGCGGCTATCCCGCTACTGTGGATCCTGCCGCTCAGCCTGTACCTGATGAGCTTCATCCTGTGCTTCGAAGGCAGCGGATGGTACCGGCGCAATCCGTACCTGCAACTGTTGGCGGTGGCATTAGGCGGTATGGCGTACGGCATCACCGTCGATACCACGGGAAATATGCCGGTCTGGTGGATGCTGGTGCTTTTCGGACTGGGGCTGTTCACCTGCTGCATGGTGTGCCACGGGGAACTGGCCCGCCTGAAACCCGATCCGAAATACCTCACCCACTTCTACCTGACCATCTCGGCGGGCGGCGCCTTGGGCGGGATTTTCGTGGGCCTGCTGGCGCCGCGCATCTTCAAGAGCTTTTACGAATTGCCGCTTGGGCTGGTGCTGTGCGCGGTGCTGGTTCTGTTCGCTCTCAGTCTGGATCCGGAGATCGCCGGCTGGTTCCGCGGCTGGCGCGGGCTTCTGCCGCTGGCGGGAGCGATCGGCGCGGTTTACATGGCCGTATACATGGGGCAGCAAATCCAAACCCAGGCGCAGGATTCGCGGGTGAGGGTGCGCAACTTCTATGGAGCGCTGCGGGTGAGAGACAACGGACCCGAAACCAGCCTGGTCGCGGTACGTACTCTCACGCACGGAACCATCAATCACGGCGAAGAATACCTGAACATCGCCAAACGCCGGATGCCGACCACATACTATGGTCCCCAAACCGGAATCGGCGTGGCCATCCGCGAGAAACAGAAAAAGGGCACTATTCGCGTCGGCGTGGTAGGGCTGGGCACGGGGACCATCGCGGCTTACGGGCGATTGGGAGATTATTACCGTTATTACGAAATCAACCCTTTAGTGCCGCCCATCACAAAAGGACAATTCCACTTCGTCCCCGACTGCCCGGCAAAACTGGAGATCGCCATGGGTGACGCACGCCTCAGTCTGGAGCGGGAAGCGCCGGAGAATTTCGACGTGCTGGCCGTGGACGCCTTTTCGAGCGACGCGATTCCGGTCCACCTGCTGACCCGGGAAGCGATGCAACTGTATTTTCGCCATTTGCGGCCCGATGGTGTGCTGGCGGTTCACATCTCCAACCGTTACCTGGACTTACAGCCGGTAGTCGAAGGCGAAGCCCAGTCCCTCGGGAAACTCACACGTACCATCGATAACGATGACGACGATACCACCGACGTCTTTTCGGCCACCTGGGTACTGGTCTTTGCGCCCGATAGCGGGTTCCAGCCGCCGGAGTTTTTCAGTTCGGCGGACATCAAATCCCGGCGGAAGGTGCGGATGTGGACTGACGATTACAGCAACCTCTTCCAGATTCTGAAAAGGTGATAACATAGACCTATCCGCGTCCGTATCCCAGTTTCCTGGTAAACAGAGCCTGTGGTCTGTTATCATCGAAATTGTCGAGGAAAATCATGGACGCTGCCCAAACGAATACTAAAAAGATCGCTTTCTTTCTCGCAACCGCGCTGTTGTTGACGGCGCCTTTTCACGCCTCCGCTCAAACTCTGAACGCGAGCAACACGTCGGTGACTATTGGCAGTTCATCGTGCAACAACTATCAGAACGTGCAGTTGACCAGCAGCGATGGCACCACCAACATCCAGTTCACGGTGGCGATCCAATATAGCCCGTCGAACCTGTATGGGCAGTGGCTCTACGCCTCCATTCCCGGCAACGGATCGACGGACTCGGCCTCTACGTTCGCCAGTTCCACGGGAACCGGCGGGAATACCCTGACCATTGGACTGAACACCGGCATCGGGGCGGTGACCCCGGTCGCCACCGTGGTAGTCACACCCACTAATCCGGCCGGCTCTCCCATCAACATCACGGTGTACTACACGCAGAACAGCAGTTGCGGCGGCAATACCGGAAGCGCGAGCAACTCCACCCTGATCGTCACTCCGGGCAACGTCTCGCTCACCGCGGGGCTGGGCAACCAGCAGTCGCAGACGCTCGTGGTCCAGAACCGCACCGGCAACTCCTTGACATTTACGGCAACCACGACGGGAGGCACATGGCTGACGGCGACGACCACCTCGACCTCTCTCTCGCCGAACGGTTCGGCATCGGTGACTGTGACCGGAAATGCCGCCAACTTGTCGTCTACCGGAACGTACACCGGGAGCGTGTTCATCCAGGCCTACCTGGGGAATGCGCAACAAGACTCCACGCTGAGTCTGCCAGTGTCATTTGTGGTAGGCACCGGCGGCGGCACCCCGGGCAGTGGGACGTTGACGCTGGCTGGCTCTTCCAGCAACGTCTACTATGCGACCTTCAGCTATGTCTCTCCGAGTGCTCCCGGCCCGCAGTGCATTGGCCTCCAGGACAGCACCTCGGGCGCGGCCAGCTACTACTTCCAGGTGACTACTTCCAACGGCGGCAACTGGCTCCTGGCGAATAACAACCTCAGCGGGACCACGCAAGGCCTGCTGGCCGCCAGTTCCAACGCCTGCATCAATCTCACGATGTCCAACGCGGCGAACCAACTGGCCAGCGGAGCCTACCAGGGCACGGTGGTCATCACTTCGTCCAGCGGATCGACCGCCACCATCTACGTCAATCTGTTCGTGAGTGGCGGGGCAGCCCCCGGAATTTCGGTCAGCCCCAGCCTGATCTATACCTTCCCCAACGTGAGCGCGAATAGCAACGTGGTGCAATCGGAGGCCTTCTACATCACCGCGGCCAACGGCTATACCCTGGGGACGGCGATTGCCGGATCGTCGCCATCGTGGTTCTCCATGTCGACTCCCTCCGCCTCCACCAGTACCGAAGGCTTCACCGTGACGGCAAACTCCAACGGCTTGTCGGCGGGAGTCTATTCCGCCACCATCACCGTGCAAAGCAGCGGGACGTCGGCGGGAACCACCACCATCACGATCGTGCTGCCGGTAGGCCAGGCGGGCACCACCACCACCACCGGAAACACCACCTCCGTGATCGAGCCGACATCCCTGGCGTTCCAGCAGCAATCCGGCTCTTCCTTCTGGACCAGCAGCCAGGAAGCGCAGACCATCACCATTACCGGACAGCAGGGTACGCAGTGGAGCGCGTCGATCTCTTATAACACCGGCTCCAACTGGCTGATCTTCGATGCCCCGTCCAATGCATCGGGAACTTTCGGCAGCGGCCCGGTGAGCCTGGTGGTCGATCTATTCAATGGAGTGGCGAGCCTCAGTCCGCAATCCACGCCGTACTCCGCCACGGTCTACATCACCACGCCGAGCGGGACTTACAGCGTGCCGGTCAGCCTTTTCGTCACCTCGTCCAACGTGTTGTTGGGCAAACCGGCCCTGAGTACCTTCGCCACCTCCAGCGGATCCAGTCCATCGAACGCATCCGTCACCGTGGTGGGCAGCGATAACACCGGGGCGAACTCCAGCCCGATCATTTCCGCCGGGAACCCAACGGCCACATGGATTACCGCCACCACCAACGGCAACACCTTGACCATCACCGCCAATCCCTCCGGCCTGGGTACCGGAGTGTATGCCGGGACTATACCGGTGACGGCCAATGCCAGTTCCTATCCCTACACCCTCAATTACCCCGTGGTGTTAATCGTGAATGGCGGGGGAACAACGGGCAGCAGCGGACCGCTGACGCTGAGCCCCACGCCCGTCTCTTTCACCAACGTCACCGGCCAGCTTTCTCTGAATCTCAGTGTTACAGCCGCCACCGCGACGAACTTCACCGTGGGCACCGCCTCCGAGACTAGCTGTACCAACGCGTCGTGGCTGCAGGTTGCCACCGGCACTTTCACGGCCTACCAGTCCAGTACGTTGATCACTGTCACGGTGAATCCAGCGGGCATCGCCAACGGAACCACCTGTTCCGGCGTGATCACGCTGGTTTCCACCACCACCCAGACGGTTCAGGTCACCATGACCGTGGGTACATCTACCGGCGGCGGCAATGTCACCGTCAGCCCCCTGTCAATGACTTTCCCCTATACCCAGGGTCAGACGGTCCCCGCGGCACAAACGGCGACCATTGTGAACGTCACTTCCGGCACGGCATCTATTCCGTTTACGGTAACCACCGCGGTACAAAGCGGGGTGAGCAACTGGCTGCAAACCAACATCACTTCGGGAAGTACACCCTACAACAATCCGGGGCTTTCAGTCAGCGTGGCGCCGGGCAGTCTGCAGCCCAACACCTACATGGGAACGGTCACCATCACGCCGAATGGCGGCACCGCCCAGGTAATTAACGTCACCCTTACGATCACGGGTAACCAGGTGGTAACGGCCACGCCAACCACCCTCAGCCTGAGCTACCAGGTGGGCAGCAACAGTCCTACCGGGACCATCGCCGTATCGGGCGGCGGGTCGGCGGCGCCTTTTACCGCGACGGCCGTCAGCAGCGCCGGTTGGTTGCAGGTATCGCCAACTTCGGGAACGACAACCAATAGCGGGACGGTCAACCTGACTGCGTCCCTAGTCCCATCCGTGCTCAGCACGCTCCTTCCCACGTCCACAGGGTCGCCTCTCACCGGGACCATCACTGTCGCCGGCACCAGTCCGGCAACCGGAACAACTACCGTCAACGTAAGTCTCACCATCACGGCGCCCTTGCCGCAGATTAGCGGTATCACCAACGCCGCCAGTGGCGCCACCGGCGCGGTATCGCCCGGCGAGCTCATTTCCATCTTCGCCCCTGCTAACTTTCCCATCGGACCGGCGACATCGGTGCAACTCAACTCCGCCACATGTGCCAGCCCCTGCACGCAAGTTCCCACTACCATGGGCGGGGTCCAGGTCAAGTTCCTGCCGGGCGGTACGCTGGCTCCTCTGATTTTTGTGAACTCGGGCCAGATTAACGCCGTGGTGCCATACCAGGTGGCCGGCCTCGCCAGCACGTCAGTCGAGGTGTCGTACCTGAACCAGACATCCAACGCTTTTTCGCTCAACGTGGCTGCCACCGCTCCGGGCCTCTTTACCGCCAACAGTTCCGGCACGGGCCCCGCGGCGGTTCTTCAGTACGACGCGAGCGGGAATTATCAAGGTCAGAACCTTCCCTCGAAACCCGCCTCAAAGGGCTGGTATCTGGTGATTTACATGACCGGCGAAGGCCTGATCAACGTTTCCAATCCCTCGGCTGCCACCGGCACGGTGACGCAAGCCACCAGCAGCAATCCGCCTACGCCGCAACCCTTCTACATACCGAGTGTGCTGATCGGCGGCCAACCGGCCACGGTCCCCGGCGGGGAATATGGCGAGGCTCCGGGCATCGTATCCGGAGTACTTCAGGTCAATGCGATTGTGCCACCCAACGCTGGAACGGGCGCGGTTTCCTTGTCGGTATCGCTGGGAACCGGCACCAGCCAGGCCGGTGTGACGGTCTACCTCCAGTAGTCGCAAGCTGTTGATTCTTCGGCCGGAGTCAGGCTCCTTTCAGGGGCTTGGCTTCGGTTTTTGTTTAAAATCTGCACGTTTCCACCCCCAAACACGTCAAAAGTAATGTGAAACGGTTTTGTCCGTTGGTAGCCCTGCTCGCAGTGTCCGCATTCGCCGCCGATGCTCCAATTGCCAGCCTGTTGAAGACCGTCGAGCAGCGCTATAACCACGCCGATACCATACAAGTCCTTTTCCGTGAATCCTATACCAGGGCCGGTCACGCTCCGAAGCAGGAGAGCGGAGTGCTCGAACTACGCAAGCCGGGGCGCATGCGGTGGGAGTATACCGATCCTCAAGGCAAGTTGGCGGTGGGCGACGGCAAGGTCTTCTGGATGTATACGCCGTCGGAGAACCGGGTGGATAAAATGCCCCTCCGGGACACTGACGACCTGCAGGCGCCGATCGCATTTCTCCTGGGTAAGCTACACTTCGATAAGGAGTTCCGGAATCTCCAGGGGAAGCCGGAGGGGAGCGATACGCGCATTACCGGGGAACCGAAGACGGACAGCCTGCCATACTCCGCGGTGGAGTTCCTGGTCACCCCCGAGGGCCGCATTCGCGAGGTGAAGGTGACGCGCTTCGATAACGCCATCATGGGGTACACCTTCGACCAGGAGAAGATGAACCCCAAGCTGGACGACAAACTGTTCCAATTCCAGGTTCCCAAGGGGGCCGAAGTGGTGGAGGCCGGGAAAAACTAGCCATGGCGGAATTTGTTCTGAAATATGCCGACGGACGCGGCCTGATTCACCAGCAAGTGGCGGCGGCCACTTCCGAAAAGGAACTGCGCGACCGCTACTCCTCGCAAGGCTTCCTGATCTATTCCATCAAGCCGC
>PLRZ01000755.1:10671-12542 GCA_003164075.1 Bryobacterales bacterium
ACCGAGGTGCTCGACCGGTATATTCATTACCAGAAGCTGTCGCTGGCCGTGAAGAAGAAGGTTCTGGTTTCGCTGATGTACCCGTGCGTGCTGATCGTGCTGGTGATCTTCCTGATGGTCTTCCTGGTGACCTTCGTGGTGCCGCGGTTTGCCAGCCTGTACGAAAGCTTCCATGCCGATCTGCCGGCCATGACGCGGATTCTGATCACCGTGGGGACGGCGGCGCAAGGTTCCATCCTGGCGATCGCCGGCGGCGTGGTGGCGGCGATTGTGGGCTTCCGGTTGTGGGCGCGGAAGGAGTCGGCGCGCACCAAAATCGACCGCTTCAAGCTTAGTATCCCGGGGGTGGGCGAGATCTGGCTGAAATACCAGGTGGCGCAGCTTTCGCGCATCCTCAGCACCCTGCTCACCGGCGGTATTCCGCTGGTGCAGGCCATGGAAACCGCGGCCGAGTCGCTGAATACNNTTGTCGGGATCGTTGAAGGCATCCAAGTTTATGCCCGGCCTGGCCACCGACATGATCGAGGTGGGAGAATCCACCGGCGCCCTGCCGCAGATGTTGAACAGCGTGGCGGAGTTTTTCGAGGACGATGTGAATGTACGCATGCAGGCCATGCTCTCGCTGATTGAGCCGGCCATCATGCTGGTGATGGGGACGTTCGTGGCGTTTGTGCTGGTGGCGTTGTATCTGCCCATCTTTTCGCTGGCGGACAGCATCAGGTAGCAGGGATTTATGGCGCAGACTCTACAAAAACGACGTGGCGCAGGCATTCCTGCCTGCCGGGTCGAGACTCATCTCGACCCTCTTCGATCCCGGAGCGCCGGGGGTGCCCCCTGGGCCAGTCTCGGCGCTGCAGACACGAGCGTCTGCGCCACGTCCGTCCGGAAAAGGTAAGCGCATTGAATGGCGACAGTTGAGAAATTACGATTGATGGACCCCGCCGGGGAGGTGGACCAAGCCAAAGGCATGGCCGCCCGCTACCGCTGCGAGTTCGTCGATTTGCGCGAAGCTTCCATCGATCACGATCTGTTCCGGTCCATCCCCGTGGACCTGATGTTCCGCTACAATTTCGTGCCCATGCAGGCGCGCAACGGCACCCTCGAAATCGCCCTCTCCGATCCGCGCAACCTGAACCTCATCGACGAGCTGACGCTGCTGCTCAACAGGAAGCTGAAGGTCAAAGTCGCCACCCTTTCGCAGATCTCCGAGCTGCTGAAGAAGACCGAACAATCGCAGCGCGTGCTGGAAGAAGTCACCGAGGGTTTCGCCCTGGATGTGATCGCCGAAGACGGCGATTCCGACGAGACTCTGTCGATCGACAAGCTCACCGCTACCGATAGCGACATCGCCCCGGTCATCAAACTGGTGGATACCACCATCTTCAACGCGCTGGAAAGGCGCGCCAGCGATATTCACATCGAATCGCGGGACCAGGAAGTGGCCATCAAGTACCGCATCGACGGCGTGCTGCATTACGCCATGCCGCCCATCGCCAAGGATTGGCAATCCACCATCATTTCGCGCATCAAGGTGATGAGCGAACTGGATATCGCCGAAAAGCGCGTGCCGCAGGACGGCCGTTTCCGCGTGCGGTACAAGAACCGGCTGATCGATTTCCGCGTCTCCATCATGCCGACCATCCACGGCGAGGATGCCGTGTTGCGCGTGCTGGATAAGGAATCGATGAGCGAGAAATTCGCCAAGCTCTCGCTCGACGTGGTGGGCTTCGGCGAATCCGACCTGGTGAAGTTCCGCCGCTACATCCAGGAGCCTTACGGCATGGTGCTGGTGACCGGGCCGACCGGCTCCGGCAAGACCACCACGCTGTACGCCGCGCTGAGCGAAATCAAGAACGACGAAGACAAGATCA
>PLRZ01000375.1 GCA_003164075.1 Bryobacterales bacterium
GTGGGTTGTGCTGCGGCTGCCATTCATCCCCCTTTCCCGAGCTCATGCTCCCAAAAACAATGCTACTTTCCCGCCAGCGCCTCTTGCGCGCGGACCCCGTGCATGCGCCGCACCAGCGCGGGAACGCCCAGGGCCACGGCCAGCACTACAGAAGTCGCGATGAGATCGTTGCGATAGAACGGCACACCTGCCCAGAAGCAGGTTTCCAGCCCGGCAAGAGTGCGCGGATACGTGTTGAAGGGGTTACAAATCCACGCGCCGAAATTGGAGACAAGAAAGAACGAGGTCGGTCCCAGCAGTGCGCTCGCAACCCCGCGCGTCAACGTCACGCGCTTCCGCAGCAGGACCGAGCCCAGCACCATCGCGGCCAGGTACCAGCCCCAGGAGAACGCCGAAAAACCCCAGTGCATGGAATAGCCGGAATACCGGAAAAGCGTCAGATAGCAATCGACCGTGATCAGAGCCGCCAGAGGCGCGAGCATCTCACGCCACGGACGCTTGGCGCCAAAGTAAAGCAAGCAACCGGTAACTGCCGTAAAGTTCCACCACGGAGCGTGAGGAATTACGCGCGATAAAACGGCGACCAACAAGAGCAAATAAGCGGCCATGTCCACCTCATGATGCAGGGTCTGCCGGAGATTCCGGGCCCAAATAACCTGAATACGAAAACAAAGGACTTCTTCCATTCTGAGGTGCGCGCGCCTTGCGGTCAACCCAAACCCTTCCACGAGAGCAACAAATTTTTCCGCCGCGACAAACTGTCGAAGATTTGTTCCGGTTCCTGGAATGGTGGAGGCGAAAACTGGATTTGCCAAGTCATGCGAACAGACCCTAGCGCTGCACCCGGCCGTTCATCACTTCGCCGGCGTCCTCTTTCCCGTCCACAATGTAGACCCAGCCGGAGAGCGGATCTTGGCCACCGGTTCCAGGGATCGCCCTGCGTGTGGCCAGAAACGAATAATCGAAGCGCAGGTCGGAAAACTCGATCGTGGTCCACGCGCGACCGGGCGGAAGATTCGGCGGTTCCAGTCCCGGCAACACGCCCGGAATCGGTTCGGGTCCCATGTCGCGCACCACAGCCCAGGTTCCCCAATCGAGATAGACCTTGCCGAGTCCGGTCTGTTTGGCGGCTTCCACGGCGGCGGTGTCGGCCGGTTTGTAGAGCACATCGCGGAGCGGATCGCTGTCAATGGAGCCAGTGTGGGTGTTGATCTCCGCGGTCTGGTAGAGAGTCGGCGTCTCGACGATCGCGTGCCAGCGGTATGGATTCACCATATACGGCTCGGCGGCCACGCGCAGAGCCGGCTCGGTGGAGATTGGCGCGTTGCTGACCATCACCAACGCCTGGGCGTGCTCGGCCCAGCGCCAGCAGCCCAGCACCAGCATTCCGCAAAGCGCAAAAATGGCCCATCCGCGGCCGCGAAACCTCTGTTTCCGCGCCCCGATCTCGCGATCGGCAAGCCCCAGCACCCACGGCATAAAAAGCGCCAGGAAGAGCAGCGCCCACATCACCGGCTCCGCGATGAACATGAAGCTGCCCGCATACCAATGCGGATTGAATGGGAAGAATGGCCGCACGCCGTAGTTGTTGGTCCAGTCGAGCAGCAAGTGGCTCAGCGCCGCAATGCACGCGGTTAGGTAGAGCCAACCCCAGTGGATTGGTTGAAGTCCGTTCCCATCCTTTTCATCTGCGGATGAAAAGGATGGGGCACCGTCAGCATTTCGCCGCCGCGCCTTGAGTCCGCAATCAAGCAACCAAACCGCGCCGACCACCACGCCTGCCACCACCGGAACCGCCCAGAAGGTATGCGTGATGCCGCGATGATGCTTCAAGACCTCTACCGGGCCCGCCATGCCCCAGATCACGTCCAGGTCGGCGGCTTCTGCGGCCAGCAACGCCGCCAGCGTGGCATAGGCCGTCTTGCGATTGAACCCAGCGCGGCCGATGCATGCGCCGGTAAGGAAATGCGTAACAGGTTCCATGCGTCTTGCAATCCAATCTCAGTTCTTGCTTCAGTTCCTGCAGTCGCCGGCCCAACTCCGCTAACTCCGCCAGCTCCGCTAACCCCGCTGACTCCGCTCTAAACCGCCACCGCCCATTCGCCCCCGCGCATCAGCGGCTCTTCGACGCCGGATGCGGTGATGCCGTCGACATCGAGCTCCGCAGACCCGATCATCCAGTCCACGTGGATCAAACTGTCGTTGGCGCCCCTGGCGGCGAGTTCTTCCGGCGAAAGCTTGTCTCCGTCGCGCAGGCACGACGAATACGACTGCCCGAGCGCGATATGCGATGCCGCGTTCTCGTCAAAAAGTGTATTCAGGAAAACCAGTCCACTTCGTGCGATGGGGGAGGAGTGGGGAACCAGCGCCACTTCGCCTAGTCGCCGCGCGCCCTCGTCGGTGTCGATCATTTTTTCCAACACTTCCAGGCCGCGCGTCGCGTGAACTTCCATAATGCGCCCCTTTTCAAAGCGCACCTGGATGCCCTCGATCATCGTGCCCTGGTGCGAGAGCGGCTTGGTAGCGGTCACAGTGCCGTCGGCACGGTCCTTATGCGGGGCGCTGAAGATCTCCTCCGTGGGCATGTTGGCGATGCAATAGACGCCATTTCCCGCTGTCGTCCCGCCGCCCAGCCACTCATGATCGTCGGCAAGGCCAAGCCGGAAATCGGTGCCGGGGCCGCGATACTGCAGAGCAAAGTAGCGCTTGGCATTCATAAAGGCCGCAAGCTTTTGCAACTCGGCATCGTGCGCTCTCCATGCGCTCGCGGGATCGACGGTGTTGATGCGCGTCGTTGCGAAAATGGCGTCCCACAGCTTGCGCAGGGCATCTTCGGGCATGTCGTTGGGAAACACGGCCGCAGCCCATGCCGGCGTGGCCCCGGCCACGATGGTCCAGTTGATTTCGTGGCGCGTAATCAATTCGAGAGCGGGCCGGTAGGCTTGCGAGACGGCGCGATTGGCGCGGCCCACCTTGTCTGGATCTTCGTTCGAAAGCAGCGCAGGATTGGCTCCGGCAATGGCCAGACGCGCGGCGCCGCTCTTGAACGCCGCCGCCATGCCGTCGTAGAGCCACTTGGCCGCGTGATCGAAGCTGGCATCGGGTGCGTGACGGTAGCGCAGCAGGGCGGACTCCTCGTCGTTCAAAAGCGTGGTCACGAGCGTTGCGCCGGCGCGATAGGCGTGCTCGGTGATGCGGCGCGCCAGTGCCACAGAATCGAGCGACGCGGTCATCACCAGTTCCTGGCCGGGCTTGAGTCCCAGCCCAACGTTCACGGCCACGTCGGCCAGCAGGTCGAGATTTTCGGCTTGTGTGCGCGCTTCAGGAGCAGTCGCGGTTTGTGTCATTGCTTCTCGATTCCTTCTTCTTCCGTCGATCTGCCAGCCGTGGGCCTCGGGGGCCGCCGGCCGGATGTTGCTATTGTAGGGGGTCTTGCGTGCGGTTTGTCACGGCACAAGGCCGCCGCTCCGGGGCATAATGAGTGGGCGGGTTCGATCGCAATCACGGATTCGCCTACAATCGAGAATGGATAAAAAGGCTTTACGAGGAGCCAATATCGCCATGATGAAGCTTCATATCAATTGGGTAAAAAGGAGCATTTTGACGACTGGAATTTCGCTTGTTCTGGGGGCTGCTTCCGCTTCCGCGCAAACGCCGGCGCCAACCGCCGCTTTCGGACCGAACAATCCCTTTTACGCGCCCAGCACGCTGCCGTTTCAGGCGCCGCCCTTCGACAAGATTAAGGACAGCGATTACCAGCCGGCCATCGATGCGGGCATGGCGATGCAGATCAATGAGGTCGAGGCCATCGCCAACAATACCGCGCCGCCCACGATTGAAAACACCATCGTCGCGCTGGAGCGCACCGGCCAGTTGCTCTCGCGGGCCATGCTGGTGTTCAACTGCGTCACGGGCGCGAACATTAACGATGAGTTGCAGAAGGTGCAGACGTACGAAGCCCCGCGCCTGGCCGCGCAACAGGATGCGATTTATCTGAACTCGAAACTTTTTGCGCGCGTGAAAGCG
>PLRZ01000198.1:0-7499 GCA_003164075.1 Bryobacterales bacterium
TCCCCTCGCTGCCTTAACTGGTCTCTGTCGCGAAACTCTGGAAAATGGCAAGGACCGCTTGCTTGCGCGCGCGGCTCGGAAAACACTGCGATGATTCCACGGGACTTGTTAACGAGCCGCGACCGCCAGGGAGCGGTTTCTCGAGTTTCGCGATAGAAACCGACTAGCCGGGCAGCGTGGAGCGATCGACGACGCGGCGGGGACGGATCTCAAAGTTCACGCCTTCCTGCGCCTGAAGATGAGCGAGGACGCCGAATAAGTTCTTGGCCGAAGGGTTGCCATTCGGCCCAAACATTCGCATGAGACTGTTGGCCGGGATGGATGTCGCCTCTTCCAACTGCCGAAAGCCGACTGTGGCATTGATATAGTTGCGCAGGATCGCGCGGCCCGTCTTCTCGTCGCCGGAGAGCATGAGTTCGATTGCTTCACGAAGCAACGCCTTGCGGAATCGCGGTTCCCGTTGGGCGCGTTCGCGGATCGTTTCGCGAAAATCTTTGGTCAGTGGCATCGTGGTTTTTCCTCAGTCTTCCTGTTCCGGTAGTCTTCCCAATTCGCCTTTGCCTGGCGGATGTCTTCCTGCTGGCGCTTCTTAATGCCGCCGGCGAGCAGAATAACCAGCCGGTCGCCGTCCCGCCCGAAGTAAACGCGGTAGCCGGGGCCAAAATCAACCTTGTACTCGAGAACGCCGTTCCCGACCGTCTTGACGCTGGACAGGTTGCCCTTCGCTATGCGTTCCAAGGGCCGTTGCTACTTTCGCCGCGGCTTGAACGTTGAGCGCACGCAGCCACTTCGTAAAGGGGCTTCGTCCGGCGGCGTCGACGTATTCCCGAACGTCAGGCACGATTCCATAATAACATATACGTTAGCATTGACCGTCGATTCGGGCTTACGTAGCGCCTGGTCGCCATGTGGCCGGTCGCCCGGCCACGCCACCGCCGACCGCACGATGTGCCGGATCGGCAAACCCCGCGGCGTCAGGGAGGAGCGACCCCCATGCGCCGGTTTCAAAGCGGCCACCACAACCAGGAGTTCGCCTCCCCTGGTGTGCCACACTGTGTCCATGGGCGTCCGTTTTGCAGTGTTCGCGGCCTTGATCCTGACCGGGGCGCCGCCGCGTCCGGCGCGGGCGCAAGCCCCTGCGGCGCCACCGCCTATGTTCAGCCCATGGTACGCGGAGTCCTTGCGCGACATCCTGCAATTGGAGGAGTCCGATGCCGCCCGGCTCGAACGGCAGCTCGCGGCAAAGCCGGACGACTTCCCGGCGTGGCTCAAGCTGATGGCGTACTATCAGCGCGCGGATCGGGCCAGCCGTCCGGAGGACCGCGCCAAACGCGTCCAGCATGCGCTCTGGCTGATTGAGCATCACCCCGACTCGGAGCTGCTGCACTCACCCGTATCGCGGTTCACGAAGGGCGAGATCGCTCCCGCCGACTATCGGCGCGCCGAGGCCCTCTGGGAGGCCGCCGCCAAAGTGAAGCCCAACGCCGCGGTGGAGTGGAATGCGGCGTCGTTCTTTCAGGACCTGGACGCGGGTCTCTACATGCACTATCTGGAAGCTACCGCCGCGGCCGATCCGAACCATCCGTTCGCTCTGCGCTCGCTGGCGGATCTCTATGCCCTCTCGATTCTGGACCGCGGGCCGCTAGCGTCCGGTGCGCAGGCCGGGCTGGAGGCGTCGAAGAACGTCTGGGTGCTGGGCAACGCCGCTTACATGTTCCAGAGCCAGTACAATCAATCGCTGCAGAGGGGAACGCCGAATCCGCGCGCCGCCGAACTGGCAGAGCGCTACTTCCTGCGTGCCAAGGCTCTCGCTCCGAACCTCGACCGGCAGACGACCCTACCGCAGCTCGACCCGCGGACCATGGCGCACGCGCGGCAAGTCCAGATGCAGGCCGAGCGGGATTGGCAGGCTCGCGCTGAGGAAGCGGCCGGCCAGATCCGGCGTCTTCCGGTGACGGCGTTTCCCGGGATCCCGGCGGCTGTCGCAGGAGTGCTGCGCGCGCGAAATTGCGCGGTGCCACAGCCCGCGGCCGGCGGCGCCCCGCGCAATGCCATTCGCGGCGAGTTCTTCGCCAAGGGAGAAGCCGGTTGGGCTGTATTATGCTCGGTCGACAACTCGACGGCGCTGCTGGTGTTCCGCAACGATCGCGACACGAACCCGGTCACGGTCACCACCAGCGAGGACCGGAACTATCTACAGGGGCTGGACGATTCCCACATCGGCTACTCACGCGAGATCACGGCCGCCGATCGCGATTTCATCATGCGGCACTACCGCGCCTACGGCGGTCCCGAACCTCCGCCGATCGATCACCATGGCATCGACGACGCGTTTCTGGGGAAGGCGTCCGTCACCTGGTATTTCCACAATGGCAAGTGGCTGCGGTTACAAGGTGCGGATTAGTGCAGGCGGACGCCGCAAATGACCTTGAGCCCGCCGAGGGCGTCCGCGGACCGGTTCGGAGACTCATGCCGGCCGCCCGGAGTTGGAGCATCTTGCAGAACCTGGGAGTAGAAGCTGAAACGGGATCCCGCCCCGGCGAATTCTGTTATCTTCTTGTAATGGCAGAACCGGCGTTCCGGGACGCCGGGCGGAAACAGCTTAGCGCCGAAGGCCTCTTCTATTGGGCCGCCAGCCGCGACCGGCGCGCGCTCATCAGCGGCGCCAGTGGTGCGGCCATCGCTATCGATCTCCTGCAACAAGTGCAGTTGCGCACCGGCTGGGAAACACATCCGGTGGTATCCCGGGGCGCCCGGCGCACCATTCAGATGGAAACAGCCTCGTCGCTCGCGGAGGTAGAGGCGCGGGCCACCCCATGCCACGCCATCGAGGATGTTGGCGCCTCGCCTGCCAGCGGGACTTTCAAAGCCGCCGGCATGGTAGTGGCGCTGTGCAGCATGAAAACAGTGTCCGGCATCGCGCACGAGTTTTCCGAAGACCCGATCCATCCGGGCAATCTGCCGCCATCGGCGAACCCGGGCGTGACGATCCTTCCGCCGGTTCTCGCGTTCTCCAATCGGCCGGCGTCCACTAAGGAGGCGCGCGTTGCGTAGTTGGAGTGAAACCTGGTCGCGAATTACAGTCGAGGCAATCGACATACCCATGGGCGACGACCATTGCGTCGTGATCACCGGGGGAGACCGCCCCCACCTGGGCGCGGTAGCGCTCGCCCAAGCCCGGCCCAGCCTTCGAGATCCGGCGAGGGTGAGCGCGTCCACTTCCGTGCTGACCTTGTTGGGCCATAAGGAAGACGTCCTGGCGCATCGCGTAGCCGGGCGTCTGGCCTCGGCGCTGAATCGCAACGCCGTTATCTGTTGCGGAATCCACGTGGACGCGATTTCGCCCGCCGAAATGGAGTTTATCGACCGCGCCGTGGATCGATTTTGCGATCTTGTGATTCAAGACGCACAACGTTTGAAAACAAATCCATAGACTTCCCCGGATCGCTTCAGCACCGGGGCAAATTCCGCTGGACCAATCGGCTGCTGTACACTGTCTGTAATGAAGAAAACAGTCGCACGGGTCCTGGCGCTGGCCTTTGCCTGCCTGGCATTGGCGGCGCCCAAAGACGTCACCATTCCGTTTAAGCTGTTCAAGCTGAAGAACGGGCTGACACTGATACTATCGGAAGATCACACCGCCCCCACGTACTCCCTTGCCGTGGTCTATAACGTGGGTTCCCGCGATGAAAAGGCGGGGCGCACGGGCTTTGCCCACCTCTTCGAGCACATGATGTTCCAGGGCTCGGAGAACGCCGCGCGCGGCGAGCACATGGCCCTCATCACCGAGAACGGCGGGTCGCAGAACGGCACCACCGATAACGACCGCACGCTGTATTTCGAAACCCTGCCGGCGAACCAACTGGACCTCGGCCTGTTCCTCGAAGCCGACCGCATGGGCAAGCTGGCTATCACCCAGTCGAACCTGGATAACCAGCGGAACGCGGTGCAGGAAGAGCGGCGCCTGCGCGTGGATAACCAGCCCTACGGCAAGACCTTCGAAGCCGTCGACGACCTGGCCTTCGACACCTTTGCCTACAAGCATTCCGTAATCGGCTCCATGGATGACCTCAATGCCGCCAGTCTCCAGGATGTGCAGGAGTTCTTCAAGCGCTACTACGCCCCCAACAACGCGACCATCGCGATAGTGGGCGACTTCAATACGGACGAAGCCCTGGCCAAAGTGAAGAACTACTTCGAGAGCATTCCGTCGCAGCCCGCGCCGCCCCGGCCGGATGTTTCCCAGCCGGAACAAACCGCCGAGCGGCGCAAGCAACTGGAAGATCCGTTCGCGCAGTTTCCGCGCCTCGACATCGTCTACCGGATTCCGGCGGGCGACAGCCCGGACTACTATCCGCTCAGCGTGATGAGCCGCATTCTCTCTTCGGGCCAATCGTCGCGTCTCTATCAGAAGCTGGTCAAGGACGCGGAGGTGGCAACCAGTGCGGGCGCCTTTACCGGTCAACGGCCGGGGCCTTCCCTGGAGCAGATCAGTGTGACGGTGCGGCCGGGTAAGGACCTGGCAGCCGTGGAGAAGATGGTGTACGAAGAAGTCGCCAGGCTGCAGACCCAGCCCGTGGAAGACTGGGAGATGGACAAGGTGCACATGGTCCTGCGCCGCAGCCAGGTCTCGGGAGCGCAAGGCACGCTGAACCGCGCCGCCAATCTGGCGGAAACCTACGTGGAATACGGCGACGCCAATCTGGTGAACACGGAATACGCGAAGCTGGCAGCCGTATCCAAGGCGGATATCCAGCGGGTGGCGAAAAAGTATCTGGTGGAAACCAATCGGTCGGTCGTCGTGACCCTGCCGAAAGCCAGGCCGGCGGGCCGGGCAGGTCAATAGAGAGGAGACGAACATGCGAAAAGCTCTGATATTCCTGCTGCCGATGGGCGTGTGGATGGCGTGGGCGCAGGCCCCGCAAACTCCCCCGGCGGGCGCTCCTCCCGCTGCCAAGAAAGAAGCGTTCAAGAACCTGGCTCCGGTTTCGAAAGAGGTCCTGAAAGTCAAGCTGCCCAAGGCCAGGGAAGTCCAATTGGAAAATGGCATGACCGTGCTCATCCTGGAGGACCACCGGTTGCCGCAGATTTCCATCTCCATGGACATTCGCGGCGGCGGTGGTCTCCTCGATCCGGTGGAGATGAAGGGGCTGGCCGGTCTGTCGGCCTCGCTGATGCGCGAGGGCACGGCCGGCATGACCAGCAAGCAGATCGCCGAGGAGGTCGACTTATTGGCCACCAGCATCGGCGGCAGCGCGTCGACCACCACCATGTCGTCGGCTTTCAATATGTCGGGCCTGAGCGACAATTTCGATAAGTGGTTCGCGCTCGGCGTGGATATCTTCCTGCATCCTTCGTTTCCGGCCGATGAATGGGCCAAACTGAAGCAGCGGACCCTGCTCAGCTTGCGCAACCAGCGCACCAACCCGTCCTTCCTGGCGGCCGAGCGGTTCGACAAGCTGGTCTTCGGCGACCATCCCCTGTCGGCAACATCGCCCACGCCGGCCAACATCGAGGCCATTACCCCCGAGGCCATGAAAAAGTGGCACGACGAGCGGCTGGCGCCGCAGAACACGCTGCTCGGCATTGTGGGGGACATCTCGGAAGCCGAGATCCTGCCCAAGCTGAAGGCGGCGTTCGGCGGCTGGAAGAAGACCGATTATAAGCCGGTGCAACCACCCAATGCGCCGCCCAATCCGGAACTGCACATCGCCATTGTGAACCGCACCGGCTCGGTGCAGACCAACATCGTGATGGGGAACGTGGGCATCGACCGCCGCAGCCCCGACTATTTCGCGATGACCGTAATGAACCAGGTGCTCGGCGCCGGTCCGACGGCGCGCCTGTTCAACAATCTGCGCGAGGACAAGGGCTACACCTACGGCGCTTACAGCCGTTTTTCCGCCGGTATGCTGCCGGGAGCCTGGCAGGCCAGTTCCGAGGTGCGCACCGGCGTCACCGAAGGCGCCATGCGGGAATTCTTCAACGAACTGCGGCGCATCCGCGAGGAAAAAGTTCCGGCCGGCGAACTGGAAGAGAAGAAGCGGTCGGTGGTGGCCAGTTTCGCCTTATCGCTGGAGAGCCCGGCTACCCTGTTGAACTACGCCATGCAGCGCAAGGACTACAATCTGCCGGAAGACTACTGGGACACGTATCCCGCCAGGATCTCGGCCGTAACCGCCGACGATGTCCAGCGCGTCGCGCGGAAATACCTGACGCTCGACAACATCCAGATCGTGGCCGTGGGCGATGCTGTGAAGATCGGGCCGATTCTGGAGAAGTACGGCAAAGTCGCAGTCTACGACGTGGACGGCAAACTGGCGCAGTAGGGTTGCCGGTGGGTATCCCACACCCAGATGTGCGTGAAAAAACCCCGGCNNTGGAAGGCGGCGTGCATAGGTTGGCTCGAATCCGGTGGACCCCAGGAGGATACGCCCAGTGGACAACGAGACTCTGACTATTACCGATAATCGGACCCAGAAGAGCTATACTGTACCGATTTACCGTGGCACCGTGAGGGCCATGGACCTCCGTCAAATCAAGACCGGCCCGGACGACTTCGGGCTGATGACCTACGATCCAGCCTACATGAATACCGCGTCCTGCCAGAGCGCCATCACCTATCTCGACGGCGAGAACGGGATTCTGCGGTATCGAGGCTATCCCATCGAACAACTGGCCGAACACTGCACCTTCCTGGAGGTCGCTTACCTGCTGCTGAAGGGCGAACTGCCCACGAAGGACGAACTGGAGGCCTGGAATGCGCGGATCATGCGCCATACCATGATCCACGAGAACCTGAAGAAGTTCATGGATGGCTTCCACCACGACGCCCACCCCATGGGCATCCTGCTGAGCACCGTGGCCGCGCTATCCACCTTCTACCCGGACGGCCGCAATGTGTGCGACCCCAAGTCCCGGGACACGCAGATTGTCCGCCTGATCGGCAAGCTGCCGACGCTGGCCGCCTATGCCTACCGGCATCGCCTCGGACGGCCTTACATCTACCCCGATCCCGACCTCTGCTACGCCAAGAACTACATGAACATGCTGTGGAAGAAGGCCGAGCCGAAGTACGTGGCCAACCCCGTTTTGGCGCGCGCCCTGGAAGTGCTCTTCATCCTGCACGCCGACCACGAGCAGAACTGCTCCACCAGCGTCATGCGCGCCGTGGGCAGCTCCAATGCCGACCCCTACGCCACCACCGCCGCCGCCATCTCCGCGCTGTGGGGCCCGCTGCACGGTGGGGCCAACGAGGAAGTGCTGCGCATGCTGGATGAGATCGGCAGCAAGGATCGCATCCCCGCATTCATCGACCAGGTAAAAGAAGGCAAACGCAAGCTGATGGGCTTCGGGCACCGGGTTTACAAGAACTACGACCCGCGCGCGCGTATCATCAAGCAGGTGGCCGAGGAAGTCTTCGAGGTGACCGGGCGCAATCCCCGGCTGGACACCGCCCTGGAACTGGAGAAAATCGCGCTGAACGACGAGTACTTCGT
>PLRZ01000198.1:7543-7974 GCA_003164075.1 Bryobacterales bacterium
CGAGCTGGTCGGCGTGTAACTCAGGATTCCGACGCCCATACCTTGCGGCCCAGCCCTTCGGGGTTGGGCCTTTTTTCATTGCGGGGACGCCATGGGAACTTCCCTTCTTATCTGGGATCCTCGGGCGAGTCCTATCGAATTCCTGAACGGAGAAATCACTGCGGATTGAAGAACTCCAGGAGCGCAATGGCAACTACCGTGGCGCCGCGACGCGCTACTTCTTCAGAAACGTGCCCTTCTCCAGTTCCTGAAATGCCTCCTGCAGTTGCTCTTGCGTGTTCATCACGATGGGCCCGTACCACGCCACCGGCTCCTCGATCGGCTTGCCCGATACCAGCAGGAAGCGGATGCCTTCGTCCCCCGCCTGCACCGTCACTTCGTCGCCGCTATCGAACACTACCAGCGAGCGATTGTCGGCCGACGTGGGAGGC
>PLRZ01000198.1:8027-13321 GCA_003164075.1 Bryobacterales bacterium
TCCCGCAGACCACGCGGACGTGTGTGCCGTCGTCATCGGTGATCTCGGGAATTTCGGCCGCCTTCACTTCCTGATACCGCGGCGCCGTCATCTTCAGCGACGCCGGCAGATTGGCCCACAGTTGGAACCCGTGCATCCGCCCGGCCGCATCGCCTTTCGGCATTTCCTGATGAATGATCCCGCTTCCCGCCGTCATCCATTGGACGTCGCCGGCCGCGATGGCCCCGCGATTCCCCATGCTGTCGCCATGTTCCACCGTACCGGCCAGCACATAGGTGATGGTTTCGATCCCGCGATGCGGATGCCATGGAAAACCCGCCAGGTAATCCTCCGGCACGTCGTTGCGAAAGTCGTCGAGCAGCAGGAAGGGGTCGAACTCCGTCGTATTGCCGAAGCCAAACGCCCGGCGCAGATGCACTCCCGCGCCTTCGAGAGTGGGCTTGGACCTTGCGAGTCTCTTGATCGGCCGAATCGACATATTACGAATTACCTAAGTACATCACGTGAACGTAAGTGCCCGTGCGCTCGTTATATGCCAGGTAATAACCTTCGTGGTCCGGGTCGTCGTAGATCACGATGGAGTCGGAGTCCCACAGCCAGCCATTCGCATACACCAGGTCGGGATCGGCCACCGAGAAATAGAAACCNNAAACCGGCCGTAAAATGACCGTGCTCCCACGGATGGTCGACGTGAAATCTCGCGTCCGCCTTGCCGGTGTCGTGCCCCACCCACGTCTTCCCGTCCACGTGAGGAGCTTCGGGATGTCCGGCCCGGTCGGAAAAGTGCTGCTGTTCCGGGGCCTTCGCGGGAGCATTGTGCGCGGCCACCGGACCGTGGGCCGGCGGTTTACTGGGTTTGAAGGTTTCGGTTTTAGGCTGCGCTCCCTTGCCCTTTTCCTGGGCGAAGCTGGCCGTGCCCACAATCACAAACAAACTCGCGAGAATGGCGAAAGTAGTTCTCATCATCTTAAGACTAAGCGAAGAATGGGACGGCCGAAAGTGCCGGCTGTGCGATTCCTCACGTTGTCTCGGATTCCACTTCCGGAAGCACGTCGCCGTCGCGGGCGATCCACACGTACAGGGTCGGCAGCAGGAACACGCTCATGCCCAGCGCCGCAATCAGCCCGCCCACAATCACGATGGCGAACGGCCGCTGCGAATCCGAACCGATTTCGTGCGACAACGCCGCCGGCAGCAGCCCCAGCGTCGCCACCAGCATGGTCATCATGATGGGACGCAGCCGCAGCACCGCGCCCTCAATGGCCGCCTCTTCGATGGGGAAGCCGCGGGCGCGCCGCTGATTGATGTATTCCAGCATGATTACCCCGGTCTGTACCGAAACTCCAAACAGCGCCAGCATTCCGACACCCGAGGACACGCTGAAGTTGGTGTGCGTCAACAGCAGCGCCAGGAAGCCGCCCACCGATGCCACCATCACGTTAGCCAGAATCAGCAGCGCCCACTTGAAAGAGCGGAACATCATGTACAAGATCATGGAGATCAGCAGAATGGTCAGCGGCACGATGATGGACAGCCGCTTGCGCGCGCGTTGGGCGCTTTCGTATTCCCCTTCCCACTTCAGATGGTAGCCCCGCGGCAGTTGCACCCCGGTCTCTACTTTGTGGATCGCCTCCTCCACCGTGCTGCCCAGATCGCGGTCCCGCACGCTGTATTTCACCGCGATATAGCGCTCGTTGCCTTCGCGGTAGACCTCCGAAGCTCCGTCCTTCACCTGGATGCTGCAGAGTTGCGCCAGCGAAACCCGTTCGCCGGTGGGCGAGAGCAGACGAATGTTCCGGATGGCATCCTCCCCATCGCGATACTGCGGCAGGTAGCGCATCACCAGATCGTAGCGAGCTTCGCCTTGCAGCACCTGGGTCAGCGCGTTGCCGCCCACCGCGGTCTGGATGGCGTCCTGCACGTCGGCCACGTTGATCTGGTAACGGGCCGCCTGTTTGCGGTCCACCGTGACGTCCAGATTGGGCTGGCCCAGCACGCGAAAGATGCCCAGGTCCGCGATACCTTTCACGCCGCTCATCACCTTGACGATTTCGCCGGCTTTGGCCTCCAGAACCTCCAGGTCCTCACCGTAGATCTTAGTGGCCAGTTCTCCCTTGACTCCGCTGACCGCCTCCTCCATGTTGTCTTCAATCGGCTGCGAGAAATTCCACAGCACGCCGGGAATTTTCTGCAGCTCCTTGTTCATGGCCGCGATCAATTCGTCCTTGTTCTGATGAAAGCCCGGACGCCATTTTTCCTTGGGCTTCAGTCCCACGAAATACTCGGTGTTGAAGAAGCCTGTGGTATCGGTCCCATCGTCGGGCCGGCCTACCTGGCTGGTACAGTCGGTGGCTTCGGGGAAGGAGCACAGCAGCAGCCGCGCCTGGTTCGCCAGCCGTATGCCTTCGCTCGGTCCCGTGCTGGGCGCCAGCGTGCCGCGCACCCACAGCGAGCCTTCGTCGAGGTGCGGCAGGAATTCCGAGCCGATCACCCCGCTGGTCATCAGATAAATCGCCAGTCCCAGGCTGGCCACGCCGCCCGCCACCGTAAGCCCGCGCATCCTGATCGCCCACCGCAGCGTAATCCGGTATCCCGCCCTCAACCAGGACATAACCGGGTTGTCCCACTCCTTCGTGCCCTTGGGGAAGAAGAAGCTGGCCAGCACCGGCGCCACCACAATGGANNAGCCGGCCTTCCACCGCCTGCAAGGTGAAGATCGGCAGGTACGCCGTAATGATAATCGAGACGGCGAAAAACACCGGCCGCTGCACTTCGTGGGCCGCCTCGAAGATGACGTTCCTGGCCGATCCGCCCTCCGCCCTCCGATGGCTCAAGTGCCGGACGATGTTCTCCACCATCACCACCGCGCCATCCACCACCATGCCGAAGTCCAGCGCGCCCAGCGAAAGCAGGTTGGCCGGAATGCCCTTCAGCTTCAAACACGACGCGGCGAACAGCAGTGAAAACGGAATAGTCAGGGCGACAATAATCGCGCCCCGTATGTTTCCCAGAAACAGCAGCAGAATAATGACTACCAGGATGATGCCCTCGGTGAGGTTGTGCAGCACCGTCCTGGTGGTATGGTGGACCAACTCGTCGCGGTCGATAAAGGGAACGATTTTCACTCCGGCCGGAAGAATGTGATCGTTCAACTCGTCAATCTGGGCGTGCAGTCCCATCAGGGCGGCTTCCGCGTCCGCGCCTTTGCGCATCGGCACAATCGCGGAGACCACGTCGTCGTTATCTATAATCTTGCCGTCCTCGCGGTGAATCGAACGGGCAAACTGTCCCAGCCGGATCTTGGGCCCTTGCGAGACCACCGCGATATCCTTCACGCGCAGCGGGGTGCCGCTCTTGGTGGTGAGCACCGTATTCTCGATGTCGTGGACGTTCCTCACCAGCCCCACTTCGCGTACGTTGATCTGCTGCAGACCGGCTTCTACGAAGCTGCCTCCGGCGTTCACATTATTATTGGTGAGCTGCTGCTCCACCTGCGCCAGACTGAGGCCGTAAGCGATCAGTTTGTTGGGGTCGACGCGCACCTGGTATTCCCGCGTGGGACCGCCGAAGGTGTTCACATCCACGATATCCGGGACGGACTTCAGGTTCTTCTCGACCACCCAGTCTTCAATCGACTTCAACTCCATCACGTCGATTGCCGGATTGGTGCTGTGCAGGGTGAAGAAGTAGATCTGGCCGACCGGGCTCCAATCGGTTCCCATCTGCGGAGTCACGCCCGGCGGCAAGCTGACTTGCGCCAGGCGCTCCAGGGCCCGTTCGCGGTTCCAACTGTTGTCGGTGCCGTCGTCGAACATCAGCTTCAGGTCGGACAGCCCAAAGATGGAGAACGACCGCAGGTGCACCACTCCGGGGATGCCGTTCATCACGATTTCGAGCGGTATGGTGACCTGTTGCTCGATCTGTTCCGCCGAGATTCCGGGCCACTGCGTGATGATCTCGACATAGTTATTGGCCACGTCGGGATAGGCTTCCACGGGAAGTTGGTGAAACGCCACGCCGCCGCCGATGAACAACAGAATCGCGGCCGCCAGGACCAGAAAACGATTGTTCAGAGCGAAATTGACGAGGCCGTTGATCATCTACTGCTCCACGGTATTCTGCAGCACCAGGGCATTGGCCACTACCTGCGCGCCGGGTTTTAGACCGGTCACGATTTCCTGCAGATTCCCCGGAAGCATGTTGCCGCCAGTCACTTCGACGCGCCGGAACGTCCCGCCCTGCTGCGGCACGTACGCCCAATCCCGGTCGTGCAGATGCAGGATCGCCGCCGCTGGAACGGTAGCGTGGCTTTCTTTGTTCTCCCCATGGAAGGCGGCCGTAACGAACATCCCGAAACGCATCAGCCCGGGATTCTCCACCTCTAGCCGCACCTTGGCGGTGTGGAGATTTGGATCCATGATCTGGCCGATGTTGCCGATCCGCCCGCGCAGCATGCGGCCGGGATAGGCATTCAAATGAATATCGGCGAACTCCCCCAGATGCACCTGCGCCAGATCGTTCTCGTAGACATCGCACACGATCCAGACATGCGACACGTCGGAAATGGTGAAAGGATTGGGCGCCGTCAAAGCCGTCACGCCCGACGAGCTGGTAATTTGCTGGTCGGTAATCACGCCCGACACAGGAGCGAAAATCGCCACAATGCCGGTCGGATGGTCGGGGTCCGACCCCAACAGGCGCAGGTGTTCCGAAGTGGTTTCCAGATCGACCTTGGCGTTGTCCTCGGCGTTCTGGGCGATTTCGAGAGCGCTCTTGGCGACGGCCCCGTTGTTAAACAGCAGTTGCGCGCGTTCCAGTTGGATTTTCGCCAGTTCCTCGTTCTTCACCGCCTTCCGGTAATCGGAAAACGCGCCCGCGATGTCGTTGCTCCGGACCTTGAACAGAAGCTGCCCCTGCTTCACTTCGTCGCCCAGCCGCGCGTCGATCTCCACCACGCGTCCCGAAGCCAGCGACGGCACCGGGACCTGCCGCGACACGTCCGGGCTCACCACGCCGGTCACGTTCAGTTCCGGTGCGGCCAGATATTCGCCCGCCGTCACCACCGGGAACTGCTCCGGATGGTCCACCTTCAGGTTGTTGGCGTCCATGTCCGGTTCCACGGCGGCGGGGTGCGGGCCCGTGTCGCTCTCTTGCGCCGAAGCGGCAGTTACTCGCCGCCCGCATGCCGCCGTAGACAGAGCCAAGCCAAGACACAAGCCGATTTCAAGCAGATACAACCGATTCATTGAATCACCTCCCGGCCCACCGCCATGTTCATCTGGGCCGCCGCGGAC
>PLRZ01000198.1:13349-17337 GCA_003164075.1 Bryobacterales bacterium
CGCAGCAGGTTCAGAGCGCTCACCAGCGTGAAGTAAGCCGAATCCACATCGCCGAATACCTGCGATTGCGCGGCATCGCGGGCGTGTTCGCTACGGCCGATCTCCACCTGCGTCCGGGCCTTCTCGCCCTGATTCCGGTCGAAAATCCTGATCGGAATCGTGATGCTGATGCCGAAGTACGCCGGTATCGGCGGATTGCGCGCGAAATCGACGGTGAAGGTGGGATCGGTAGAGCCGTTGGCGACCGCCAGTTGATGGTTGCTCTTGGCTAATTCCACCGTCTCCAGGGCAGCCTTCAGGTCGGGCCGCGCCGCCAGCGCGGTGTCTCTGAATTCTTCCAGCGGCAGCAACCGGTCGATGAAATCGAACGGTCCGCTGACGTCGAACCGGTCGACGGGCGTCCGGTCGTTCAGCAGGGTCAGCACCTGGATCTTGGCCGTCCGCAGATTCACCAGGGCGGTTTCCAGGTCGGACTCGAACTGCACGCGCTGGAGTTCCAGCCGGTCCAGATCCACCTGCGCCAAGTCGCCTGCCTGAAAGCGATTGCGATTGACGGCAAGCTCGCGGTCCCAGTAATCCAGGTTCTCTTTGGCATTCTGCCGCACCGATTTGGCCTGCAGCGTCTGCACGAAGGCATTGCGTAGATTGAAAAGCAGCGTGCGTTCCTGGTCGGAGAACGTGTCGGCGGCGATATCGGTGGATTTCCGGGCGCTTTGCAAGCGCAATTCCCGCTGGTGGTTGCGCTCGTGCAAATAGCCGACCGAAGCGTACGGGAAGGCGTAGGCGAACGGGCGGTAACCCGGGGTTCCCGTCGAGGGGGACTGGGAATCGGAGAAGGGGTTGATCTGGTCCAGGGTTCCGGTGAGAGTGGGGTTGGGGCGCAGAAATGCCGTGATCTCCCCGGCGCGCGCCTCATCGATATTGAGTTGAGACGCTCTCAGGGTCGGATTTCCGGCTTCGAATCGGTCCTTTACTTGCTGCCAGGTGAGGGCCGTCTGGCCCACAACGATCGCCGGCAGGAATGAGGCAACTAGAATGAGCTTCTTCACGGCTTCTCTTCCTTTGATATCGCGGCGAGGCCTCCGGACGCTACTCATCTTCCGTGCAAAGGCGCCGCTATTTCGATAATCGTTTGGGCATCTTTCGAGGAGGACAAATCCTTTGGCTAGCCGACCAGTCTTAGCGGTATCCAGCCCCATCTTTTGGCCGAAGCCCTTGGCATAGCCGGCGCTTGGCCCTACTCTCAGTTTATAGGAAGGAGGCTCGGTGGACAGCCAAACAAACGGGGACCGTATCCGGCTGCTCTTGCTAGCCGGCCAGGCGCTTTTTCGGACCAGCCTGGGACGCTTTTTGGCGTCGGAGCAGACCCTGCAGATGGTGGCGGAGTGCGGCAGTTCCGGCGAAGCGTTGGAATCGTTGACCGCATCCCCGGTGGACGTGGTCTTGCTGGATTGCGACGACAACGCGGAGACCAGGGACGATTTCATGTCGGCAGCTCGCCGCAACGGTTATCGGGGCCATTTCCTGGCTATTACCGGCACAACCGATCTGGGTAATGCGGCACTGGCGATCAAGCTCGGTGCGGCCGGCATCTTTCTCAAGTCCGACGCGCCTGAACGGCTGGTACAGGCCATCACGCTGGTGGCGAATGGCGCGGTCTGGCTGGACCAGCGGATTCTGCGCCTGCTGGCCGACCAGTCCGGCGACCGATTTCCGCTTTCAGGCCACCGGACGTCCGGCGACCTTCTGGCCGACCGTGAGCAAAAAGTTCTGCTGGGCATTCTAGGCGGCCTCACCAACCGGAAAATCGCCGAGAATCTGGGCCTCTCGGAAGGCACCATAAAAACTTCGGTGCAACAACTGTTTCTGCGAGCCGGAGTGCGCCGGCGGAGTCAACTGGTGCGGGCGGCATTGGAAGGTTCCCTGGGACCGGCCAGGAGACCGATACTGAAGCCGCTAGCCGAAAGATTAGCCGTTTGATTAGCCGCGTGGGGCAGGCTTCAGCCTGCGGCGGGCTTCAGCCCGCCCTGCCTCGAGATTGCTCGACCCACAGCATAGAAACATAGAATTCCGCATTATCCCGAAAACGGTGGTTGACAGGCCGCCAGCCGAGCTTCCGCGTTGGCCCCAAGTGCTTGCAGAAACGGGAGTTGTCACGCGGGAGTAAATGCGGGCGTTGCACCAGGAGCGGGCTGAAGCCCGCCGCAGGCTGAAGCCTGCCCCACACACTTTCATCACAGGGCGCTGCGATACTGCTCCAGGGCCACACGGACCAATTGACTGCGAGTGCGCACCCCAGTCTTGGCGAAAAGCTGCTGAATGGTGTTCTTGACGGTGCTCTCGGAGATCTCCATCCGCGCGGCAATCTCCTTATTCGCCAGTCCCTGCACCAGCAATCGAAGCACGTCCGTCTCGCGGCCGTTCAACGCCGCCAGATCGCGAGTTTCCGGGGGCGCGCCAAGTGCGGCGGAAGCCAACCCGATCTCCGCTTCCTCGCTGACGTCCGCGATAATTGCCGCCAGTTTGGGGCTGCTCTCCTCCTTATAGGTAGAGAACCAAACGTCCGCGGTGAATGCCTGGCCGTCGCCACGGTGACCGCGGCACTGCATCGACGCCCGGAACTGCGGCGCTTCTTCCCATCGCAAGGCATGGTGTAACTCGGGCAGAAAAGCGGCGATGGGATCGCCGATCAGGTTGCCCTCTCGCGGATTCAGCAGTTCCACCGCTGCGGCGTTGGCAAGTTCAATGAAACCGCGCTCGTCCACCGTTACAATGGCGGCCGGACTGGTTTCCACCAGCACTCTCAACCTCGCCTGGGAGGCCAGACTCAAGCGCCGGTTGCGGACCAGTTCCGCCACGAAGAGCCCGCATCCCACCAATGCCAGGGTCACAAACATCAGCCGCACCAGGGAGGGTTCCAGGGAACTGAATTCCTCGGCCAGCACGGCACAGAACAGGCCGATCAGCGCAATCAGCCAGCGCGGCAGGAAGGCCGCCGCGAACATGATGGGAAACAGGTAGAGAAAACCCAGGGATACGTACGGCTTCGTCCGCCAGTCGATGACCGCGATGATCAGAATAATTGTGCCGCTAGTTATGAGAACCGGATTCCGGTTCCGCTCATTCCAGAGCCGCTCGAGAGAAACCATGAACTTGGGCCGAACCTCATTGTCGCTCAGTTTGCCGGCCGGTGGGCACGTTGGCCCTGGGATTTCATCGACAAATCATCTCAAGCATTTATAAACAGGTAGCTTACACTGAAGCTCACGGGGCGAAATAGAGCCTGGCAATCGAAAGATTAGACAATTAATCTTGACGCGGCCGCGCTATTTCAGCAAGTTCAAGCCGTGGATTGCCGGATCGGGCGCCTCATCGTAGCGTAGCCGGACTTCCCCGGTAGAAAATGCGGCCTTCGGACGGCTCAATGAGACCCNNTGGTGAGCGAGCGGGCTTCGAGCATCAGGACTCCGCATTCATGGGCTTACTACCGCGTTTCGCGCGGATGACGGATACCAGGTCCTCCAGCCGCCGGCACTCGGCATGGAGCACGCGCCGGCCGAGTTTGGTGGGCCGGTAATAGCGGCGCCGGGCATCGTCCTCGCCGGGCGCCGGACGGACGTCGGACTCTTCGATGAGGTCCTCATCCATGAGGCGCTTGAGGGTGCCATAGAGGGTCGCCGGCCAGAGGCGGACCTTGCCGTCGGTGCGGTCGAGGACTTCCTGCATAATGCCGTAGCCATGCCGATCGTCGTCGGCCAAAGAGAGGAGAACGTGAAACCAATGTGGTTTCAACGGCAGAAAGGCGTCGGAATCGGGCGGCTTCTTCATCGGTACCGATTAATATATATATGATTGCAGAATAAGTCAATGGCCTACGCTCTGAGGCGTTTGGGAAAACCTTGCAGAATTCGAAGAAACCGCTTGCTCGCGCGCGCGGCTCGGTAACGCTGCCGCCTGATTCCACGGGACTTGTTACTGAGCCGCGACC
>PLRZ01000198.1:17434-19510 GCA_003164075.1 Bryobacterales bacterium
CCACGACGTCAGGAGTTCTGAAGTTATTCTTGCGTGGTCCCTTAGTACTCGCTCCAGCGGAGCGCCACCGTGGGGTCCACGCGCGTCGCTTTTCGCGCCGGCAGATAGCTGGCCACCATCGCCACGGCGGCGAATAGCACCGCGCCGCCCGCAAAGGCCGAAGGGTCCGTGGTGCTCACGTGGTACAGCATTTTGGACATCAGCCGGGTAAGCGCCAGCGATGCCCCGAGGCCCAGAACGATGCCCGCCGAAGCCAGCCCCAGCCCCTGCCAGAGCACCATCCGCAGGATGTCCCCCCGCTCCGCCCCCAGCGCCATGCGAATGCCCATTTCCTGTGTCCGCTGGCTCACCGACCAGGCCACCGCTCCGTAGATCCCCACCACCGCCAGCACCAGCGCGATGGCCGCCAGCCCGCCCAGCAGCGTGGTGACGAAGCGCGGCTCGCTGGCGCCCTCGGCCAGCACTTCCTCCATGCTGAGAACTTTGGTCACCGGTTGGTCCTTGTCGATTGCCAGCACGCATTGCCGCACCGCCGCGGCGAAACTGCGCGGATCGCCGGCGGTGCGTACCAGCAGATTCATGGAGGCCCAGGGGAGCTGCGCGAAGGGTAGGTAGATCTCCGGCTGGGTGTCCGCCGCCACGCCGGTATTGTGCACGTCGCCGATCACCCCGACCACCTCCGATGGTTCGGTGGCGCGGCCCAGAATGATGTGCTTGCCGACGGGGTTCCGATTGGGCCAGAAGCGATGCGCCAGGGTCTGGTTGACGATCAGCACGCGCGGCGGCTGCTGGTCGCGATCGGTGAATTCCCGGCCGGCCAGCAGCGGCACGCGCATGGCAGCCACATATTCCGGGCTGAGCGTTTGAATCGCAAACAGCGGCCGCTCCGTCAGCGGAACCGCCGGCTGGCCCTCGGGCAGCGCCGGAGAAAAGCGCACCGGATTCAGCGGCAGCGCCGACGAAACGGCCGCCGAACGCACTCCCGGCACGTTGCTCACGCGGCGCACCAACTCGCGGAAGAAAGCGATCATTTGCGGCCCCGTGGAGTAGCGCGCCGGAGGGAGCGTGACGTTCATGGTGAGCAGATTGCGAGCGTCGAAGCCCGGACTGGCGCTGCGCAGTTGGATGAAGTTGCGCACCAGCAGCCCCGCGCCAACCAGCAGAAGCATCGACAGCGCCACCTGCGAGACCACCAGCAGATTGCGGAACAAGTTGCGGCCGCGTCCCGCCGTCGAGCCGCGGCCTTCCGACCGCAGCACCGCATTGATATCGGGCCGCGACACGTCGAGCGCCGGCGCCAATCCGAATAGAACGCCGGCCGCGAGCGACACCGCCAGGGTGAACGCCAGCACCGCGGAATCCACGCGAATTTCCGAGGCCAGCGGGAGTGTGCCCCGTGCCATGGCGGCCAGCGCGCGCGTGCCCCACATGCTCAGAGCCGCGCCCAGTAAGCCGCCGGCCAGCGAGAGAATCAGGCTCTCGGTGAGAAGTTGCCGCACCAGCGCGCCGCGCGGCGCCCCCATGGCCGTGCGCACGGCCATCTCGCGCTGGCGGCCCAGGGCGCGCGAAAGCAGCAGGCTGGAGACGTTGGCGCAGGCGATCAGCAGCACCAGAGCCACCGCCCCGAAGAGAATCAGCACGGCCGTTCGCACGTCGGCGACCATGCGGTCTTGCAGGTTGCCCATCAGGATGGTGGTGTCGGGACCGGCATCCGGCGCCTTGGGATTGTCGTGGCGATATTCCGCCGACAGCGTGTCCATTTCCGCTTGCGCCTGGCGAATGCTTACGCCGTCGCGCAGGCGCGCCACGAAACTCAGAAAGCCGACTCCCGACTGCACCTGCGCCGGGGTCACCAGGTTCAGATCGAAAACGCGCGGCGCGTACACCGCGACGTTGGCGCCCAGCAGGCCGAATTGAAATCCGGGCGGCAGCACGCCGATCACGGTATAGTCCTTGGAATCCAAAGTGAGATGCCGGCCCACTTCCCACCGGCCGCTCGGCACGATCGCGACGTTATCGCCGCCGGGCCGGTCTTCCTCTATGCGGAAGGAGCGCCCCGCGGCCAGCCGCACGCCC
>PLRZ01000693.1:0-4063 GCA_003164075.1 Bryobacterales bacterium
AGATTGCCGGCGCCGCGCAGTTCCAAATCGAGCGCGGCGATCTTGAAACCGGCGCCCAGATCGCTGAACTCCTTGAGCGCCGCCAGACGCTTGCGGGCGATCTCGGTCAACTCCGTGTCGGGCGGGACCAGCAGGTAGGCGTATGCTCTTCGATTGGAACGGCCCACCCGCCCGCGAAGCTGGTACAACTCCGATAAGCCGTAGCGCTCGGCGTTTTCCACAAACATGGTGTTCGCCAGGGGAATATCGAGGCCATTTTCTATAATTGTAGTACACACCAGGATGTCGAAGTCGTGGCGCATGAAGTGGAGCATCGTCTTCTCCAGCTCCGCCTCGCCCATCTGGCCGTGTCCCACCCCGATTCGCGCAGTCGGCGCCAGTTCCTGCAGCATATGGGCACGCGCCCAGATGGAATCCACCCGATTATGGAGAAAGTAGATCTGCCCGCCGCGCGCCAGTTCCAGTTCCATCCCCGAACGGATCAGTTCCGGCTGAAATGGCGCCACCACGGTGTGGATTGCCAGGCGATCCTTAGGCGGAGTCTCGATTACCGACATGTCCCGCAGTCCCAACAACGACATGTGTAGTGTGCGGGGAATGGGAGTGGCACTCATGGTGACCACGTCCACTGCTTTCTTGAGCTGTTTCAGCCGTTCTTTGTGCTTCACGCCAAAGCGCTGCTCTTCGTCGACCACTACCAGCCCCAGGTCGCGGAATTCCACGTCCTGGGAGAGCAGGCGATGCGTCCCGATGGCGATATCGACCTTGCCTTCGGCCAATTCTGCCAGGCCGGCTTTTAGCTCCTTAGCGGTACGGAAGCGGCTGAACATCTCTACCTTTACCGGGAAGGGCTGAAAACGGCGTTTGAAAGTCTCGAAGTGCTGGAATGCGAGTACCGTGGTGGGCGCCAGCACGACCACCTGTTTGCCGTCGCCCAGGGCTTTGAAGGTGGCGCGCATCACCACTTCGGTTTTGCCGAAACCCACGTCGCCGCACAGCAGGCGGTCCATGGGCTGCGGCCCTTCCATGTCCCGTTTGATTTCCTTGATGGCGGTGAGTTGGTCCTTCGTTTCGGTGAATTCAAAGGCGTCTTCGAACTCGCGCTGCCAGTTGCTGTCGGGCGAATACTGGAAACCGTCGGTCATTTTGCGCTGGGCGTAGAGCTTCAAAAGCTCGTCCGCCATGTCGCGCATTTTGGCTTTGATCCGCGTTTTGGTGCGCGTCCAGGTAGCCCCGCCCATGCGGTCGAGCGCCGGTTTGGCCTCTCCCGCGCCGCGGAAGCGCTGCACCAGATCCATGCGCGTCAAAGGCACGTATAGCTTGGCGCCGGCGGCGTATTCCAGCAGCATGTAATCGCCCTGGGCTTCGCCCTGCGAGATCTCCCGCAACCCCAGGTATTGAGCTACTCCGTGTTCCGAATGGACCACGAAATCCCCCGGTTTGAGGTCGATCAGATCCGCCGAAAAAGTGGCCATGGCGGACTTCACGGAGGGCGCGCGGGCGATCAACTCCGACGTTTCGAACAGGTCTTCCGACCCAAATACTACAAGTTTCGAATCGTAGAAGGCGGTGCCGTGCCGCACCTGCCCTTTCACCAGGTAGATGCTGGCGTTTGTGCCCGCCATGTAGGCGCGCTCCGCCAGGTAAGCGGGTGGAGAGTCGAACTGTTCCAGCCCCAACTGGTACGGGACGGCGTATTCGTTGAGGATATCGGCCACCCGTTCCACTTCGCCGTTCGACGAGGCGAAGAATGCCACTCTATTGCCGGCTTCCACCAGCGTGCGGGCTTCGGCGATGGCCACTTGCATATTGCCATGAAAGGACATGGCGGGACGAGTGGCGATGTGCCGCCCGATGGTCTCCTCCACGCCGCCCCAGGCGATTTCCAACTCCTCCAGCGACAGTGCGGGCACCACCCCAGCCTGCCGTTCGAGATCCTCCCAGCGGAAGAAAATCCGCTCCGGATCGCACGCCGGCGAGGGTTCGATCTGCTCCAACCGCTTCCAGAACCGCTCCGCGGCGGCCCGCACCTGCCGGGGTTCGTCCCACACCACCATGGACTGGTCCAGCAGCGAGAAGACCGAGGCATTACGCGGCCTCACCATGGGCACCAGCAGTTCCCAGCCGGGGAACGTCTCGCCAAGAGGTGGAAGATCGCGGCCGCGGACGTCGGCCTCGCGGATCAACTCGCCCAGTTGCACCAGCAAGCCACCCGACTTCTGATATTCGGTGAGCGGCAGCAGCGTGCAGTCCTCGATTTTGAGCACCGACCGCTGCGATTCCACGTCGAACCGCCGCATGGATTCCACCTGATCGCCAAACAGGTCGATGCGGACCGGTTTGGCGGCTTCCGGGGAAAAGACGTCCAGGATTCCGCCGCGCAGCGAGTATTCGCCCACCATCTCCACCGGTTCGCGCCGCTGATAGCCGATGCTTTGCAGGTGGACGATCACCTCATCCAGAGGTAAGTCGTCTCCTACCTTTAACTTAAGGGCGAGTTGACGGTAGTATGAAGCGGGTTCGATTCGCAACAGCGCGGAAGCCACCGGCAGAATGGTGATTGGGGACTTCTGAGTGGCCAGGCTCCAAAGCCCGATGGCCCGCTGCTCGCAGATCTCGGCGTGCGGGGAGAGATTCTGCATCGGGAGAACGTCCAGAGCCGGCAGGAGTTGCGGGGAATTGCGATCTTCGGCCAGCAGGCTAAACAGCGTCTCTACCGCTTCAAACAGAGCCTCGGCCTGCTTGCTGCCATCTACTACAATTATCAGAGGTTTGCCGGTAGTCTGCCAGAGGAGCACCGAATAGAGGGCTTTGGCGGTGGTGGTGAGGCCCGATAGACCGGCATTATGTCCGCCAGACAGGCGGTGCACGGCATCTTGAAAGCTGGGGTGCCTGCCCAGGTCCAGAAACAGGTCGCGAACGGCAGGATGAATCAAGGCTGGCTTATCAAATAATCTACAAGATTAGTAGTTGAGTATCCGGGCTGCAAATCGAGGGCCACTACCAGGCCGCCGGCAGCTTCCACTTCTTCCCGTCCGGCGATGAAGTGGGACCAGTCGGCGCCCTTCACCAGGACATCCGGCAGCAGGGCGGCAATCAGGCCGCGGGGCGTCTCTTCGTCGAACAGCACTACGGCGTCGACGGCTTCTAACTCACCGGCCATGGCGGCGCGCTCCTGCTCGCACAAAATGGGACGCGACGGTCCTTTCATAAGCCGGACGCCGGCGTCCGAATTAAGCCCCAGAATCAACACGTCACCCAGGGACCGCGCCTGTTCCAGCAAGCGGATATGTCCGGGATGGAGCAGATCGAAGCAGCCGTTGGTGAACACCACGGACTTTCGCTCGGCCTGCCAGCGAGCCCGCAGTTCCAGGAGTTCGTCACGAGTGTACAGACAGCCCACGGTCTTCAGTGTATCAAGCCCGGCGCGTTTCGCGCGTGCTTAGCCGATCTGGGGAAGGTCCGTCACCGGTGAACGCTCCCTAACGGGGTGCCCTCTGGGCCGGGCTCGGTAACTAATTGCAAACACGCGGGCACTCGTTACAGAGTCGGCCCCGTTAGGGAGCGTATTCCGCGCCTGAGCCACGAAATCCCCAGATCGGTTAGGCGCCTGCGTTTCGCTTCCCAATCGCCTACAATTAATAGGACGCATGGAGCACGGGAGCGAAACCGCAACGGGCACATGGAACGCACCCGAATGTCCGTTCCGGATTGAATATTCCACTCGCGTGCTGGACGATATCCGGCTGGCGGTGGTGGACGCATTCTTCTCGCTGCCGCGCGGCGGGGCCGAAATTGGCGGCATCCTGCTGGGAAAACGGGATGGCGACCGGATCTCGATTACCGCCTACGAAGCGCTGGATTGCGAACACGCCATGGGCCCGTCCTTCACGCTTTCCCCGAGAGACCAGACGCACCTGGCGGAGATGACCGCCAAGGCCAGGCGGAACCCCGCCAACCGTCAGCCGGTGGGCTGGTACCACTCGCACACGCGCAGCGATATCTTCCTTTCGGATACCGACCAGGACATCCACAACCGCTACTTTCCGGAACCGTGGCAGGT
>PLRZ01000693.1:4101-10667 GCA_003164075.1 Bryobacterales bacterium
CGGAACTCGCGCCACGCTGATTGACGCGCCCGCGGCTCCGGCCGAGAAAGGCACGGGGCGGGTGCCGATCACTCGGGAGATCGCCCTCGATCCGGCGGACGGGCAGGCGCGCGCGGCGGAAACGGCGGAGTTGGACGCGCCCGATTTCACGCAATTGAAGCAGGAGCGGTCATGGCGCGCGGTGAAGACGGCGGTGTATCTGGCGGTGGGTCTGGCAGCCGGCGGCTTGGGGTATCAGACGCGCCAGTATTGGTTGCCGCAGGTGATGGTGAAGGCCCGCGCGGTGTTGCCCAAGGAGCCGGACGCGTACCTTTCGCTCGCGGTCCAGGACGACAATGGCCAACTGAAGATCCAGTGGGACCGGAACGCTCCGGCGGTTCGCAATGCGCTGGAAGCGACCCTGGAGATTACCGACGGCAACACCATGCCGAAATCGGTCCGGCTGGACGGCGCCCATCTGGCCACCGGCGCGTTCAGTTATGCCCGCGAGAACGAGCGCGTGGACGTGGCGTTGATCGCGTCGGAGCCGAGCGGCCAGCAGGTGAAGGAAGAGGCCAACTTCCTGGGCAAGTTGCCCGCCCAAAAGGGAGCGGAAGATCAGGAAGTCCGCAAGCAGCGCGATGCCGAGGCGGAAAGGGCCGACAAGCTGCAGAAGGACGTGAATTTCCAGGCCGCTAAAATGCGCAAAATGGAGAAAGATTTGAAGGACATGCGCGATCAAATGGAGCAGAAGCGGCGATTGGAGAATCAGACGCCCGATCCTGGTAAGAAGAATTAGGCGAGATCATTCGCCGCCGGCGTCCTGAAGCTTACGGCCAGGTTCGTCGTCCGCCGGACCAGATCAGCGCGTACTTCCTGCGACACGTCTACTGTAGAGCTTTTCGGCACCGTACTGCTGAGAACACCATGGCCCTAAGTGGCCGTTGTAAGTCTTCCACAGGGGAGTAGTATCTAAACCGAGACTTATCTCGATGCGAACAGCACTCCGCTACATCCGGCAGGCGCGTCAACCCGCCGGGCGCTTTCTAGCTGGGATCCTCTTCTGGACGTTCGGCGCCGGCGCCCAGCCTCCGGCGCCTACTCACCAACCTATTCTGGATCGGGTAGTCCAAACCTACGCTGGCATTCAGGGCTATCGGTTCGATGCGGTCGTCACGAACCATGTCACGGCTCGGGGCTCCCGCGCAAAAACGCTCGGGCCAGCGGCGCTGGGCCCGGAGGAACAAACTGTCTCCGTCGCCTATAGCGCCCCCAACCAATTGCGGTTGGAGGGCACTGTCGACACAACCGTCCACGTGTTTCGGGATGCGGGCGAGTCCTTTGTCATGAAGACCGGCAGCAACGGGTATGCGTCGGACAACGATGGTAGCCTGCGCCATAGAACTCTAAGTCAGTTGGGGCTGACAGATTACACTGCCATCGGTGAGGACTTGCTCGGCCACCCTCGTGTCCTGCACAGCGAGGATCTTACAGTGGATGGCGCCAGCATCCCCTGTTCCGTTATCGAAGCAACTTACCGCGCTCGACCGAATGGGGACTGGCACAATACGAACCGGCGAAGTTCGTGGATTGAGAAGCGCAAGTTCTGGGTCGACACCGCGCGATTTGCAGTGCTGCGCGAGGTGGACTTGGTTCATGGTGTCGGCGCGGCCGATGGTGTCGACTCAGAGCGAACCATCGCCGTCCGCACGCTTGTCTGGAACGAGCGCCCGCCAGACAGCCTCTTTGACGTGCCGGCGCTCTCCGGAACCATTCTGCCCGACGGGTCGGTGGCGCCCGGCCGGAACGGATTCACGCCGGCGGTGCCCATCGTCGAGGGCTGCGGGGACATGCTCGATCCGGGCGCGCAGCTCGACTGCTTCCGCCAAGCCCAGATGCAGAGCTGCTCCAATCTCCCCACCACTCCGGAAGTCCGCGCCGCCCGGCTGGGCGACTCTGCGCTCCTCGAATACACCATAGACACCGAAGGGAGACCCGCCGGAATCCGCATGCTGCAGCCGCTGGGGCTCGGGCTGGACGAGGAGGCCGCGGAATGCGTCTCCCACTGGCGGTTCCGGCCCGCTACCCGGAACGGCGTGGCCGTCGCGTTGAAGTCCACCATGTCGCTCCACTTGGGCGCCGAGACTAGTTCCCTCTGGCATTTAAGGAGCGTGGTGTTTCACCCGGCAGACGGCGTCAGCCGTCCAGTCTTCCTGAAAACCGAATACCCACAGATTCCGGAGGGTGAGCAGGTGACGGGTTGCGCCCTCTTTCACGTTCGCCTGAACGTTGACGAGAGCGGCACTCCTCGGGACGTTCAAGCGAAACCGACGGAGAAGCCGGCGTTCGATAAGCAGGCAGTCCGGATCGTCTCAAAGTGGCGCTTCGAGCCTGGCCGGCACAATGACGCCGCCGCCGGGGTCCCGGCCGAATTCATCTTGGCACTGGGTGACGGCCCCACATGCGAGAGATCTGCCACCCCGTTCCACCGGACCGCGCCCCGCTGATTCGCGGTGTCCGCAAGCCCTCCGGGGTCCGCTCCTTGCGAGGCGCAGACGCTGATGCCGCGAAACTGCAGCATGCACTTTACCCGGAGCGTTCAGTTGCCCACCCAAAAGGGAGCGGTGGAATATCAGGGAGTCCGCAAGCAGCGCGATGCCCAGGCGCAAAGCGTCGACAAGCTGCAAGAATGACATGAATTTCCAGGCCGCCGAATCAGGACGGTTCGAATGCCGGCGCCATGAGATCCCTCTCGCTCTTCGGAATGCCCAACCGGGCCGCTTCGCTCCTCCAAGATCGAACCGCGGTGGTTGCCTTCGCGACAATGCGATCCGCTTCGACCCTCGACAAGCCGTAATCGGCATGAGCTTCCAGCGCGACTGAGACATCGCAAACGGTATCGACTTCGTTGATTGCCAGCGAGAGCTCGTTTCGATCGTTGGAAGGATTGACGTCGTACGCGGGTGACAGCGAAATGCCTCGCTCTCCGAGGAAGAATCCATGATTTCGCAAATGGTCGTCCGTATTATGGATCAGGATGCTGAATACCACGCGCCGGTACAGCTCCGCGCAATCGTTCCGGGTGTTCGAACCTTGCGATTGCAGCAGGTCGACCAACTCCAGATAGCTTGCGCCCGGCTCTCCGTCGCTCCTTTGCGTAAGCGTCATCGCCGATACGAAGGCCAATCGCCGGCCCTTCGGAGCGCGATCGAATCTTCGTGCGAGAACGGTGGTATAAGCACTGTCGGGCACCCGTAGCGCGCGCGTATGAGGAACGTCGATTCCCGCCTTAGCCGCCAGCCGGTACGCCACCAGTTCCCAGGCGCCTACATCGCGCCGGTCCTGCCGGCTGGGAAACTTGGCCAGACAGAGGAAACCCTGTTCATCCCGCACGGACGCTTTCGGGCGCGCCCCGCCCAGAGACGTTCCGGGAGCGAACAGGAGCTTGAGCCATTCCTCATAGTCGTGGCGGTCGTCTTCATCGGCATGCGATTCGAATTGAAGACTGGCTGCCTGAAGCTCGCGGAGTGAAGCGATGGGAGGCGCCGCGAACGCGTCATCGCTGTCGATGAATTGTCCAATGTCCGGATTTTGAAAACGCAGGGCGCCCATTCTGGTCTCGTCGTGCACTCCGAGCAGGAAATCCCACTCGGTGAGCGACCGCGCCCTGCGTCCTTCGCGGCGGGCGCGCATGTTCTCACGCCTCTGCATGAGTACGCGTCCCCATCGGTCGGGGGACGAATCGAGGAAGATGCCGAAATTCCGCCGGTCGGGCGCGGGGTATTGAGGCCCTTTCACCAATGCCAGGTCCGGGTCGAACGTGAACGCCTCGGGCTGCTCCAGCCACGTCTTGTCGTATTCAAACGCGAAGATGTCTCCGGGACGGCTTGTCTGGTGGCGCAGCGAGCCCATTGGCGCGGGCCGCTCGAAACGCTCCAGGTCCGCGAAGACGGACACTGTTTCCGGCAATGGTGCGGTCATGGCAGGTCCGTCGATTCCTGGTGTTTGGGAGCGCGCCGCTTGGGTTGCAGGTCGGCGTCCTGGAGTTTGCGGCCAAGTTCGTCGTCCGCCGCTATGGAGGCAAGGTCGTTCTCGAGTCGCAGCGCCTGCAGCACTCTCGCGTAGATTCCAAGTGCTACGGCGGGATCGCCCCGCTCCACCCGGTGCAGTGTCTTGCGTGCGATTCCGGCGCGCTGGGCCACCGTTTCCGCCGAAAAAGCGCGGCGTAGGCGGGCCTTCTTCAGGTTCTCGCCAAGGCCGGCCAGCAGGCGAGCCAAGCGGGGAAGCAGGGCGGGTTTCTGCCGAGGCATAATGAGTCATATCATACACCAAAACACCGCTATATGGGTAAGATATGACTCATTATGCTGCGATAGCCAGCCCCCCTATACCGCCAGCCCGGCGCGCCAGAGCAGGTAGCCGATGGCCTGCTTCACGTAGTTCCAATCCTCGCGACGGCCCTCCGGGATGCGCTCCTTGCGCGGCGAGCCGTAGACGCTGAGCCCGCGAAACTGCAGCATTCGTTTCACCCGGTAGATGTGGTAGCCGTCGCTCACCACAATCACCGACCGCAGCCCCATGCGGCGCATGATCTCGCCCACCATGGCGGTGGATTCCACGGTGGTCTCGCCCTCGTTCTCCACTATGATGGCTTCGGGCGGCACACCGCGGCCGATCAGGTAGGAGCGGCCCACACCGCCTTCGGTGAATACCGGGTCGCCGCCGGCGCCGCCGGTGGTCAGCACCAGAGGCGCAAGTTTTCGCTGGTACAGTTCCAGCGCATGATCCAGCCGCGCGCGCAACACTTGCGACGGCCGGCCGCGATATTCCGCCGCGCCCAGCACCAGGATGACATCGGCGTTGCGCGCTTCATCGCGCGTGGATTGGCGCTCAATCNNNNCGGAGACGATCTCGAGCGCCGCAAATCCGCTGCTGAAAGATGTGCGGCGCGCCATCGATCGGGGCGGCCTTACCTCCGAGGGTTGGTGCGTGGCCGAGACGCTCCACCTGCTGGAAGAGGCCCTGCGCAGCCGCTGCCAGGTGAAACAGGTGCTGGCGGCGGAATCGGCGCGGGAGCAACTGCCGCGGCTCGGCGGCATCAAGCTGGCCGTGCTGCCGGACGCGCTGCTGCAAAAAGTTTCGGGCACCGAGGCCAGCCAGGGAATCATCGCGCTGGTGGAACCGCCGGAGTGGAAACTGGAGCAGTTGTTCGCGGACCGCGCCCTGGTGGTGGTGCTCGACAGCCTGCAGGATCCCGGCAATGCCGGCGCCATTGTGCGAGCCGCGGAAGCGTTCGGCGCCACGGGCGCGATTTTCCTGAAAGGCACGGCGAGCCCATTCAATCCCAAAACGCTGCGCGCCTCCGCCGGATCGCTGTTCCGTGTACCCTTCTTATATGGCATGGACCCGGCGCTGGTCCGCGCGGCCCTGCGGGAGAACCAGGTGACTCTGTACGCCGCAGTTCCCTCACGGCCGGGCGCGGTGGCGGACGTCGACTTCACGGTGGCGTGCGCCCTGATCGTCGGCAACGAAGGCCGCGGTATCAGCCGCGAGTGGCGAGGCATCGCGCGGGATGTATCCATCCCCACCATGGCAGTGGAATCGCTGAATGCCGCCATGGCAGCCGGCATCCTGCTGTACGAGGCCCGCCGGCAAAGGGCGCCACGCGCATGAGCCTGTTCGATTCCAGCCCGCCCACGGAAACCGGGCGCGAAACCGGCAAACGTCCGCTGGCCGAGCGGATGCGGCCCACGCGCCTGGAGGATTACATCGGGCAGGAGCACATCCTCGGGCCCGAAAAACCGCTGCGCCGCCAGATCGAGCGCGACCAGTTGACCTCCATCATTCTCTGGGGTCCGCCCGGTGTNNATCAAGGAAATCAAAGCCGTGATGGCCGATGCCGAGCGCCTGCGCCGGTTGGGCCACCGCACCATCCTGTTCATTGATGAGATTCATCGTTTCAACAAAGCCCAGCAGGATGCCTTCCTGCCCTATGTGGAGCGCGGCGACATCATCCTGATCGGCGCCACCACCGAGAATCCGTCGTTCGAAGTGATCTCCGCGCTGCTCTCGCGCTCGCGCGTCTATGCGCTGCGCAGCCTCACCGTACCGGAGATCGTGACGCTGCTCAAGCGCGCCCTGCCGGAGGTCGGCCTCGAAGCGCCCGACGACGTGCTGGAGCAGATCGCCATCTATTCCAATGGCGACGCGCGCCAGGCCTACAACACTCTGGAAGCGGCGGCTGCGGCATCCGGCGGTGGCACGCTGACCGAAGAGGCCGTCGCGGACGCCATGCAGCGCAAAGTTCTGCTCTACGATAAGGGCGGCGAAGAGCACTTCAATCTGATTTCGGCGCTGCACAAATCCGTACGGTCGAGCGATGCCGACGCGGCGCTGTACTGGCTCACGCGCATGCTGGAAGCCGGCGAAGACCGCCTGTACATTGCGCGGCGCCTGATCCGCATGGCCAGCGAAGATATCGGGCTGGCCGATCCGCGCGCGCTGGAGCAGGCCATCGCGGCCATGCAGGCGGTCCATTTCCTGGGGATTCCCGAGGGCGATCTGGCGCTGGCGCAGGCGGCCATCTA
>PLRZ01000693.1:10744-22345 GCA_003164075.1 Bryobacterales bacterium
CGCGGCATCGAGAAGCGCATCGCGGACCGGCTGGAAGAACTGCGGCGATTGAAGGCGAAGAAGCGCGAGGGGTAGCGGGTTGTCTTTCAGTTGCGCTTGAGACGCGGCCGCGCGGTCCCGTAAGCACTGAGGGCGAGATCGGTTGTGGTTTCGACCGGAGTCATGCCTTCTTGTCTCTCAGGAGGCATGGTGGGATGGTTACGATTAATACAGGAAGCCCATCACCGCGTCGATCAGCTTCGCGACGTCGATGACATTCACCACTCCGTCGCCGTTCAGATCGTTAGTTGCCTGCTGCGCTCCGAGCGCTTCATTGATGATCTGTTGCACGTCGGCCACATCGACCCTTTTGTCGTTGTTGACGTCGCAGGAGATGAAATTGGCCGTGACGGGCTGCGGCGCGCTCATGCCGATCGATACAGGGTTGGCGTTGCCCGAGGCCGCTCCGCTCCAATAGCTGAAAGTGTAAGGCGCGTTGCCCTTGGCCGTCACGCTGACGTTCGACCCGGCATTGAAGAAGCTTCCCGAGGCGAGGCTCACCGAGCCGGACGAGGCGGGTAAAACGGATGAGGACAACTGGTATTGGGTTTGGAAGCTCGCAGTGTAAGTGGCGGCCGCGCCGGCGACGTCTATAGCGTGAGTTTACGCGCCGGAATCGCTCCATCCGTTGAATGCATACTGCGATCCCGGAAGGCCGGCTTGCGGGGACGGCACGCCGATCAGATGCGGCCCCGGCGAGAGAAGCACCGATTGGGGCGCCGTTTCCGGCCGAAGTGCGTCCATGCTGAATAACAGCCCGGAGGGATTCGTCCGGATCGCGGTGGCCGGAGCCGTCAGCACCGTGAGATCTTGCGCGCCTAACACACTTGCGGCGCCACCGCCGCCGACGGTGACTTGATTAGTAACCTGCGAAGGCCCCGTGGACAGGACATTAACGTCGACGGTAATAGTCGGGTAACTACCGCCGGATGGGAGGGAATCGGAGCGGGTGCACGTGCTAGTCCCGCAAGTCCAGCCGTCGCCGGACATCCCGCCGATGCTCAACCCATTCGGCGCGAATTCGGTAACGGTGACCGCCGTTCCGTTGGTTGGACCGGCCAGGACCGCATTAGAGACCGCGAGACTGTATTGGCCAGTGGAGCCCAGTGAAAAACTGCCCGAGTGCGTGCTGGTCATGGTGAGGACCGGCGGGCCGCCTTGTGGAGTAAGCAACCGGACGAGGGAGGTGTTGACATCGGCGAAATAAACGTTGCCCACGGTATCCGTTGCCACTGCGCTGGGATCGAGCACAAACGCGTCGATGGCGGGACTGCCGTCGGGCGCTCCGGGATACATATAGCCCGCAACTGTCTGGATGTTGCCATCGACTGTGATCTCGCGGACGCGGGAATTCGAGGCATCTCCTACAAAGATGTTCCCTGCTGAGTCGACAGCGACCGATTGCGGGAGATTCAGTTGCGCGTAGATCGCCGGCTCGCTGTCGCCGCCAAATCCGGCCGCTCCCGTGCCGGCGCCCGTCGAGATGATTCCGTTCGATACTTCCCGAACCCGGTTGTTCCCCGAATCGGCGATATAAAGATTATCGCGGCTGTCGAACGCGAGCCCGAGCGGAACGCTGATCTCGGCGGCGGTAGCGGCGCCATTGTCACCGGAGTAGCCGGCAGTGCCGGCGCCGGCAAACACGGAAACTGCGCCCGTGGTCGATACCTTAAAGATCTGGGAATAGTGGGTATCGGAGAAGTAAAGATTGCCCTTGGAGTCAACTGCCACTCCCCACACATTACATACCCACTGGCCTGGAGTCCCCGATAGGCAGTTATTCTGTCCATTGCCCGCAACCGTAGTGATGATGCCATTCGAGATCTTGCGCACCCGGTAATTCAAAGTGTCCGCGATGAAGAAATCGCCATTGGCATCCACCGCCAAGGCCACCGGATAATTCAGTTGGGCGTAAGTTGCCGGGATATTGTCGCCGGAATAACCAGCTATACCCGTGCCGGCTACTGTGGACATGCTGCCGTCGGGCGCGATCCTTTGAACCATGTTCATCGCCTTATCGGCGACAAAAATGTTTCCGGACGAATCCCTGGCAAGGGCCGTGGGTGAAATAAAGCTGGCGAATGGAGCGGCCGCCGCGCTGCCCAGTCCTCCTCCCACCACGGTTGTGATAATTCCCCTGGAGATCCTGCGAATGCGCTGGTTGCCTGCGTCGCCGATGTACAGGTTTCCGGATGCATCAAACGCCAAGCCAGATCCCCAACTCAGTTGCGCGTCAACGGCGAGGCCCCCGTCGCCGCTATATCCGCAATACCTGTTGATTCCTGCCACTGTCGCGATATTTCCGTCAGTCCCAACTTCGCGCACAAGGCAATTACCATCATCAATCCACAAATTCCCGGACGCATCAATCGCCACGCCGGACGGGAAGTTCAGTTCGGCACTGGTGGCGGGCTGGCCATCCCCCGAAAAGCCTGCCTGTCCGTTTCCGGCTACAGTCGTGATGATGCCGGCGGGGGAAACCTTGCGAACCACACTATTCCACTCATCGGCGATGAAGACATTGCCCGCGCCGTCAACCGCAACGGCTATCGGGTCCTGAAGCTGCGCGCTGGTGGCGCTGCCGTTGTCGCCGGAGTATCCGGGAGTGCCGTTGCCGGCAACAGTGGAGATGATTCCCGCGGCGTTGACCACCCGTACGCGGTCGCCTCCCATTTCGGTAATGTACAGATTCCCTGCTCGATCGATGGCTAATCCGCCGGGGTCGTGAATATTCGCGTTTGTCGCCGGTCCCCCGTCTCCCAGGGAACAGCAGATGCCGCCGCCAGCGACAGTCGTGATCGTTCCTGCCGGCGAGACTTTGCGAACACGGCCGTTCAAGGAGTCCCCAATGTACAGGTTTCCCAGGGCGTCGATCGCCAAGCCAGAAGGGCCGTACAACTGAGCGAGTATAGCCGGACCATTGTCCCCGGAGAAGCCTTCCGTGCCCGTTCCCGCTACACGCACGACGGCGCCGGTGGAATCCATCCGGAACACCGCGTCGAAAGCCGAGAAGTAAAGGTTCCCGGCGGGGTCAATAGCGAGTGCCGAGATCCCTGGCAGCAGCATCGAGGTGGCTGGCATAGACGTCGGCGGGAGACCGGCGCCGGAAATGGTCGAAATCAGGTATCCGATGGGAGACCCTGTTTTCTTCCCGGCACCTTCTAAACGGACGGCTGGAGCGAGACTGTCCTTCGCCAACGCAGAGCAGGCCCGATGGGCGCCATCGCCGGAATAGCAGGCGCGGAACGAGCGCGCTCCGCCTGTTGCCTGACGAGTGAGGAACACTGCACGCCCGGCGGAGATGGCAGACGTTCCGAGAATCGATGCGCCATCGTAGAAGGTAACCATCCCAGCGGCGTCGGAAGGAGTGACAGTGGCCACCAGAGTAACCCTGCTCTTCGCTGCTGGATTCAGGACCGATGACAACGAAACCGAGCTGGCCGTCTGCGCGACCAGCAATTGTGACGAAGCAATGAGAAAGAGAACCTGCCAGAATCCACGGGTTCGCATGCCTGCCCGAGCGTAGCAGATAGAGCTAAATGAGGCAACGATATCCGAATCCGAATATCCCGCTATTAATAACAACGCCGGAGCGGCGCGCGATGATTCCAGCTAAGCGCAGCAATTGTCCACCGGTCAGAAAGCCGCGCGGGAACTGCTGGAGTTTCTGGCCGCCTATTTCGCCCCGCGCCGCAAACCATCCAATGTCACCGAAGGCGACTGGGCCCTGGCGCGCGTCCAACTGGAGGGCGTCGCCAGAGATGGGCTGGCACGCCGCCCGGTAGCGCACCTCGCGGCCAACTGAATTCGGCCGCCCTGCTACGATAGAACTGATGACCCCCAATCAACCGGGCCAAATGCCCAAGATGCCCATTCCGGGCGTGAAGAATCTGATCGCGGTCGGCTCCGGGAAAGGGGGAGTGGGGAAGACCACGGTGGCGGTGAATCTGGCTGTCGGGCTGGCGTCGTTAGGTTATAAGACGGGCCTCATGGATGCCGACGTGTATGGCCCCAATGTGCCGCTGATGATGGGCGTGAACAGCACCCCGATGGCATATGGCGACAGGATCCAGCCGCTCGACCAGTTCGGCGTCAAGCTGATGTCCATGGGCTTCTTAAATCCCGGCGACAAGCCGCTGGTGTGGCGCGGTCCCATGCTGCACAGCGTGATCCAGCAGTTTCTGCGGGGAGTGGATTGGGGCGAGCTCGACTATCTGGTGATCGACCTGCCGCCGGGAACGGGCGACGTGCAACTGTCGCTGATCCAGACCGCGCCGATTACCGGTGCGATCGTGGTGACCACGCCGTCGGACGTCTCGCTGGAGGATGCGCGCAAGGCGATCCACATGTTCCACCAGGTGAAGGTGCCGATTCTGGGGATCGTGGAGAACATGAGCTTTCTGATATGCCCGCACTGCCAGGAACGCATCGACGTGTTCAGCCATGGCGGCGGACGGCGTACCGCGGAGGAGATGCAGGTGCACTTTCTGGCGGAACTGCCGCTCGACCCGCAAGTGCGCGTGGGAGGCGACACGGGGAAACCGATCGTGCTGCGGGAAGGCGAAGGCGCGCCGTTTCTGGAACTGGCGCGCAATACCGCGGCACGCACCGCGGAGGCGGCGCGGGAGACGGGGCCGGAGATCGAGATCGGCGAGTAAGAGCGGTGAGATAGTGCTCGCTGGCGCCGAACCGAAACCCGTGGCAGCGTTTCCGGGCCGCGCGTCAGCAAGCGGTCCTTGCCATTTGAAGTGAGTTTCGCGACAGAAACTCTCCAGGTGTTTGGGGTTGTTTCGCCTGCCTTAGCCCCAACGTTGTTCACTGACAATTAGCGGAAATCCCGGTGAGCGCCGGTGGGGCAGGCTTCAGCCTTCCCCAGAGGGGACCCCGGACTTCAGTCCGCCTGCCGCAGGGTTCACATCATTCGCGGGTGGGCGGGTGAGCCCGCCGCAGACTCAGAACTCCTGATGTCGTGGAATTTTCAGTGAGCCCGCATGTGGGGCAGGCGGTGCCGCCTTCGCTCGATCCTATTCGAGCAGCGGGCCTAATTCAGCGCGGGCAGGCGAGCACCGCCTGCCCCACCTGCGAAGCTCTCGCCATCGAAAGGAATGGCTCAGCCAGTTTTCCCCGCCAGACAGAAATTGCGGGGCGAGATCAGGAGTTCTGTCCTTGTGGCATTATGCTCTAGCTTGCCCAGAAACTGAAATCCTGGCGCCAGGCCGCCACGCTTTATACTCGTAGGCATGCTAGAGGATGACGCCGCGCCGGCTCCCGCAATCCTGGTCCGCGGCCTCAGGAAGTTCTACGGAACCAAACCCGCGGTCGATGGCGTCGACCTCGAAGTGCCCCGCGGCTCCTTCTTCGGCTTCCTCGGCCCCAACGGCGCAGGCAAGTCCACCACCATTCGCATCCTCACCGGCCTCATCCCTTATGACAGCGGCTCGGTCGAACTCCTGGGCTACCGGTTGCCGGAACAGGACCTCGAAATCAAGCGCCGCGTGGGCCTGGTCCCCGACGAATCGCTCCTCTTCGACCGCCTCACCGGGCTGGAGTTCCTGGAATTCGTCGGCCGCATGTACGGCCTGGCGCGTCCCGTGGCCATCGACCGCGCCCATGGCCTCATGGACCTCTTTCAACTCCACGCCGACCGCAAAATCATCGCCGAATATTCCAAGGGCATGCGCAAACGCGTCGCCATGGCCGCTTCGCTGATTCACCACCCCGATCTGTTTCTCATGGACGAGCCCTTCGAAGGCGTCGATGCCGTGGGCGCGCGCCTCATGAAGGATATCCTCAGCGACCAGGTGCGCCGCGGAGCCACGATTTTTCTGACTTCGCACGTGCTCGAAGTGGTGGAACGCCTCTGCGACCGCGTGGCCATCATCGACAATGGCAAGATCGCCGTCTGCCGCTCCATGGCGGAATTGCGCTCGAGCGGCGAATCCCTGGAAGACGCTTTTGTGCGCATCGTGGGCGCGGAACACCAGATGGAGCGGCTGGACTGGCTATGATCGCGGCGATTCTGCGCGCGCAAATTCTGAGCATGCGTCCCGGCTCCAACCGCGGCGCCGGCCTCGGCGTGGTGGCAGCGGTCTTCTGGTACGGCTTTTGGTTTTTCGTGGCCTGCGGGGCCGCTTTGGTTGCCGGCCATGCCAGCGCGGAGACGTTGCGCTATGGTTTCCCGGTGGGCCTGTTGGGCGTCTGCTTCTATTGGCAGGCGATGCCCGTGCTTTCGGCGAGCATGGGCTCTTCGCTCGACTTACGCAAGCTCCTGATCTATCCCACGCCGCATGAAAAACTGTTCCTGGTGGAACTGCTGCTGCGGTTCGTCACCGGCATCGAAATGCAGATGGTGCTGGCCGGCGGGGTCGTCGGTTTGCTGCGCAACCCGGCCTCGGGCGGCCTTGCGGCGCTTCCCTCGCTCGCCGGCGCCATTTCGGTTTTCGTCCTTTTCAACCTGCTTCTAGCCTCGGGGACGCGCAGTCTGCTGGAGCGGCTGCTGGCTCGCCGAAAGGTGCGCGAAGTGGTGGCGCTGCTGCTGGCGTTGGTGTGGGTAGTGCCGCGCTTTCTCATGATGACGGGCGTCAAGCCCACCTGGCTGCATGGCGCCGGCGAGCGGATGGGCACCATCGGCTGGCCGTGGAGCGCCGCCGCACACGCCGCGCTTCCATTGGGCCAGGCCGCCGGAGCCACGGCGCTCTCATGGCTCTCGCTCTGCGCCTGGGTCCTGCTGGCCGGTTGGTTTGGCCGCGCTCAGTTCGAACGCAATCTCCGCTACGATACTCTCGCCGCGCAGGCCACGTCGATGAAGCCCGTCTCCGCACGGACGCGCCGTTGGACCGAACGCTTCTACCGCATCCCGTCGCTTCTGTGGCGCGACCCGCTGGCGGCCATCGTGGAAAAGGAACTGCGCACCCTGACGCGCTCGCCGCGTTTCCGCATGGTGTTCGTCATGGGCTTCACCTTCGGCCTGATGTTCTGGCTGCCCATGGTGCTGCGGCGCAACGGCTCGCACTCCGGCTTCCTGGCCCACAATTTTCTGGTGATCGTGTGCGTATACGCCATGACCCTGATCGGCCAGGTGACCTATTGGAATTGCTTCGGCATCGACCGTTCGGCCGCGGTTTTCTACTTCGCCGCGCCGCAGCCCATCTCGCAAACCCTGCTCGGCAAGAACATCGCGTGCCTCTTTTTCGTGTACCTGGAGGCCGTGGTGCTGATGGCGCTCACTCTCGCCGTGCGCGTCAATTTCTCGCTGGGTCAAGTCTTCGAGAGCTTCATCGTCATCGGGATCTGCGCCGTTTACCTCATGGGTTTGGGCAATATCAGCTCCGTGCATTATCCGCGCGCGCTGAGTCCCGAGCGGGTTTCCCAGAGCGGCGGTGGCAATCGCGCCCAGGCGTTGGTGATGATGTTATACCCGGTGGTGTTATTGCCGGTGATCCTGGCTTATATAGCGCGCTATGCTTTCGAGAGCCAGGCGGCGTTCTCGCTGATTTTGTCGGTGGCCGCCGCTATTGCCGCCGTGTTCTACTGGATTGCCATGGAGTCGGCCGTGAAAGCCGCTTCCGCGCGCCGGCAGTTCATCCTTGAAGAATTGTCTCGTGGGGATGGGCCGGTCGGCTCGTAGTTACTTTCTGTCGCGAGACTCCGACTCGTAACGGCAAGACCGCTCCCTTGCGGTCGCGGCTCGGTAACAAGTTCCGTGGAATCAGTCACGGCGTTTTCCGAGCCGCGCGCGCAAGCAAGCGGTCTTTGCCACTCGAAGGCAGTTTCGCGACAGAAGCCCGCGCATTTTCGCGCAATACCGTGCGTGCCAGTATGAAAGGCAGGCCGTGGAAACAGTCCTTTTGGCAGTTGATTCTCTCCTGCGAAGCCTGGGCCACGGACCGGTCTACTTTTACCGTAAGCGGTAAAGCAGGCTCGAACATTGATATGATCTGAACTTCATGCGGACTTCGCTTCTGCTTTCGATAGTTATGATCTACACCGCCGCTCACGCGCAGGACCGGTCGCAAGCGCGATCCATGGTGATCACCGATCGCGGCATCGTGGCCACCAGCCAGACGCTCGCGTCGCAGGCCGGGGCGCAAGTGCTGGCGCGCGGCGGATCGGCCATGGACGCGGCCATCGCCGCCAACGCCGTGCTGGGCGTGGTGGAACCGGAGAGCAACGGCATCGGCGGCGACCTGTTCGCCATNNGACTCGAAGACCGGCAAGCTCTCGGCCATCAACGCCAGCGGATGGGCACCCACCGGGCTCACTATCGACTTCCTCCGGTCGCAAGGGCACATCGCTATGCCGCAGGAAGGCATCCACTCGGTGACCGTGCCGGGCTGTGTCGATGGGTGGGAGAAACTGCACCAGCGCTTCGGCAAACTGCCGTGGGCCGATCTGTTCCAGCCGGCCATCTATTTCGCCGATCACGGATACCCGGTGACGGAGATGATCGGCAGCGCCTGGAAGATGGAAGAAGGCAAGCTCGGCAAAGATCTCAATGGCCAGCGCATTTTCCTGCACGACGGACACGCGCCCAAAATCGGCGAAATGTTCCGCGATCCCGAAATGGCCGCGGCCCTCAAGTTGATCGCTGCCGAGGGCGCGAAGGCCGTGTATAAGGGCGCCATCGCGCAGGCCATTTTGAAAACCAGCCAGCGGTTGGGCGGCAAATTCACGGCCGCCGACCTGGCGGAGTTCCAGTCGGAATGGGTCGAGCCGATTTCCACCGGTTACCACGGGTGGAAAGTCTACGAGTTGCCGCCCAGTGTGCAGGGGATCGCGGCGCTGCAGATGCTGAACGTGTTCTCGCTATTTCCGCTGGCGAGTTATGCGCCGCGGGGCGCCGAAGAACTGCACCTTCAGATCGAGGCGCAGAAGTTGGCGTATGCAGACCTCGAAAAGTACGTCGCCGACCAGCGATTCACCAAAGTGCCGATAGCCGGCATGCTATCCATGGACTATGCGCGCGACCGCGCCAAGCTGATCAGCCCGGATCGCGCCCGCTGCGATGTGACGGCGGGCACACCGCCGGTGGTGCATGGGGACACCATTTATCTTTCGGTGGTGGACCGCGACGGCAACATCGTATCGCTGATTCAGAGCCTGTACCAGCACTTCGGATCGGGCGTGGTGGTGGATCGGTACGGGTTTGCGTTGCAGAATCGCGGCGGCTTATTCGCGATGGCGCCCGGCCATGCCAACGCGCTGGCGCCGCGCAAGCGGCCCTTCCACACCATCATCCCGGCCTTCATGGAAAAGGGCGACGTGCACATGGGCTTCGGAATCATGGGCGGCCTGAACCAGGCGCAGGCGCACGCGCAATTCGTTTCCAACATCGTGGACCACGGGATGAATATTCAGATGGCCCTCGAAGCGCCGCGCTTCACCAAGAAAACTTTTGGCGGCTGCGACGTGTCCATCGAAAACCGCATCCCGCTCGAAATCCGCCGCAATCTGATGGCGCTCGGCCACGAATTGCAGGTGCTGGGCGATTTCTCGAGCGACATGGGCGGCGGCCAGGTGGTGGTGCACGATGCCGCTAGCGGCGTGAACTGGGGCGCATCGGATCCACGCAAAGACGGTGCGGCCGTGCCGGAGCCCGCGCCATACTTCGTCACACCTAAGAAGTAGGTATTTCGGGGACAGGCTACATAACCTCGAAACTCCGTGCCGCTCACCGATTTGTATTTCGAGGTTATGTAGCCTGTCCCCGAAATAGCCCCTCCGATCTGTGGTAGAAATCGAGAGTGCGGGTATCCATCGAAATCCTTGCGTTGGCGGTGGCCTGGTTCTTCCAGGCGGCGCAAGTCTCGTACCAGAGCCAGGTCTTGGGCGCCGCGCGGACGTATCGCGTCCTGCTGCCCGCCGGCTACGAGAAATCGCGGCAGCGCTACCCGGTGGTCTACTGGCTCCACGGCGAGGAGCAGGAACTCCCAGCGCGTGAAAGCAAGCTGGCTACCTATGTCGCCGCTCACGAACTGATTCTGGTGGACTGTGGACCGGCCGACCCGCAGAGCCAGTTCGCCCTGTATTTCCCGGAACTGGTGGAGCAGATCGACGGCACCTTGCGGACCGTCGCGGACCGTGGCCATCGCGCCGTCGCGGGCGCTGCGGCCGGCGGCTTCATGGCCTTCTACCTCGCAGGCAAGTACCCGGACCTGTTGGGCAGCGCCTCCAGTTTCGAAGGGACGCCGGAAGCCTACGTCGGGCCGGAGGGCTTCCAGACGGAGTGCAACCTCGACGACATTTTCGCTAACTATGACGGCGTGCGCACGCGCCTCACGCGAGGCACCGCCGATTCGCTGGCCTTCTATCACCGCCGCCTGAACTCCATCTGGGCCTACACCCGCCCATCCTTCGAAAGCGCCACGTTCCTCGCCGGGCAGGACCTGGCGGAGATCGACCGCATGCTGGACTTTCACATGGCCGCCTTTGCCATCCCGCTTCCCGCGCCCACCGTGTTCAGCCATGCCGACGCCTGGCCGAGTTTCCAGGTGTGGGGATGGGACGTGGTCTCGAATCGCCGGCAGCCCGGATTTACCGTGCTGGAGAATGTTTCCAACAGCGGCTTTCGCTCTTCCGTGCGGGAATACCTGCCGGCGGGCGCCACTATTCCGGAAGTGAAGCTCTCCATCGGGTCGCCGCCCATTTATCCGCCGGGCGTCGCTCTCACGGTGACTTACATTCGCTTGCTCGATGGCCAGGTGCGCCGCACGGAACAGCGCGTGGATGCTCACGGCCGTTTGAATTTCGCCCTGAGCGGCGATGCGTATGAGGTGGCGGTGTCCTCCGGGCCGCTGCTGACGGCGTCGGGCTACACCATCTCAGACGCAAACTGGGCCACCGCGGGCCGGCCGGTGAATTTGAAAGTGCGCTTCTGGAATAAGGGCAACGCGGCTTCGGGCACTTCGCTGATTCGCTGGGAGAGTCCCAACCCGGGAGTGAAATTCTCCATTCCGCAGGGCCGATTGTATGCCCTGGCGCCCGGCGAATCCGCCACCCTGCCGGTAACCTTCACGGTGGACGACCGGGAGCGCGCCGTGTTGAGGATTTTCGCGGTAGCCGGCGCCACCCGCCTGCCACTCGACGTACCGCTCTTTCCCCCCGCGGAACCGGCCAAGGAGTTTCAAATCGCCGACGGCCGCACGCTCACGGTCTATCGGCACGCTACGGAGAAATCCGCCTTCAGGTTTGGCGAAGGCAATGGAGACGGGCACGCCGCGCCGGGCGAGGCTTTCGCCGTGCTGCTGCCCGACGGCGGTGCGTTGCGCGCCGCGGAATTGTTCACCAACGATGCCTGCGTGGAGAACACCATTCAGGGTTCCGATTCGTGGACGGAGTACGATCGGTCGGGGGCGTCGGCCAAGTATTCGGTGCCGTCGATCCATCTCGATTGCGAGCCCGGCCACGTGGTCCANNTGGAATTTCCGGTGTGGTACAGAAACGAGGGAAAATGACGCGATTCGTGACCGGCGTTCTATTGTTTGTGGCGGCGCTTCCGGCGCAGTCCAAGTCGCCATTGAAGTTCGAGGTTTCCTGGCCCAAGCCCATGGACGGCCACGTGGT
>PLRZ01000721.1:0-4064 GCA_003164075.1 Bryobacterales bacterium
GGCGCGTTGGTGGACGGCCGCATCGACTTCGCCTGGTGCAGCGGGAACTTGTGGACGGTGGTCGATTACAAGACGGATCGCCGCGAGAAACGCAATGTCGCGCAAGTGCAGTTGTACGCGCTGGCGTTGCAGCGGGCCACTCAAATTCCGGCGCGCGGTTTGGTGCTGGAGGTGTAAGCGGCGGTAGCAACAGATCTGTTGCTTGTCAACTCCGGAGGTATAGAGGTGTAGGGTGCTGAAATTCAGAGCTCCTGATGTCGTGGAATTTGCAGTGAGCCCGCAGGTGGGGCAGGCGGTGCTCGCCTTCGCTCGATCCTATTCGAAATTCAGTGCGGGCGGGCAGGTGGCGCCGCCTGCCCCACCTGTGAGCTCTCGCCATCGAAAGGAATGGCTCAACCCATTTTCCCCGCCAGGCAGAAATTGCGGGGCGACATCAGGAGTTCTGACTTTCGTGGTCGACATGGAAGGAAAGATCGCCTCCATCGAGGAGGGCAATACCGCCATCGACGTTTCCGGCCCCGATACGGCGTGCAGCCGTCTGGCGCACAAGAAACAATAGCCAGCCTACCGGCGGTCCCAGACGAGATGCAGGTGGTCGCGGCCGTCGGTGGCGTCCATGGTAATGCTGTTGACGTTTTGGCGGTCGTCCACCGAGAGCGTCATGGTGCCGTGCAGGCGGCCATCCTCGGTGACCATGTCGGCCCTCAGGCGGCCTGTTTCACGGCTCATTACCGTGCCCGTGAAAACCGCGGGCCGCGCCGCCCGGTCGTTGCCGCGCCCACGCTCGGGGGCAAAACTGACCACAATTTTGGCGCCCAGGTCGATATCCACGCTGACATCGGCAAGCCGCTGGCTGTAGTCGTTCAGGCGCGATTCCCCCGTGCCATGCCCGTGGTAATTGATTACGTTGTTCCTGGCGAAGCCGTCGGGGCCGGCCGGGGAAGGCGTTCTGCGGTCCATGTCCGGTCCGCGGGGTGCGGGCGCGGCGGCGGCGTCCCAACTCAGGCGGAAGTGGTACCGTCCGAACCCCCCGGCCGAATCGAGGATTCGCACCACAACCGCGAAATCGTTGCGCGGCGACGGCGGCGCCACCATGCGAACATCGCCGCGGCCGTCCACCCCCTGGAAACTGAAGCCGCGGATGTCGCGATCGGGGAGCGGGAAACTGCATTCCGACCCATCGTCGATCGCATCCTGCCCGGACAGGGTCCGGCTCACGACCATGTCGCGGCGCACCGTGACTTCCACTTCGTTGTCGACCTGCAGGCGGATGTCGCATTGTCCCCTGCCGGGCGGGACGTCGGTGCGAACCATGTGCGCGACCCGAAAGCGTGAGTCGGCCCACGCTGGAATGCAGGCCAGAACGGCCACTGCTATCACCCAATTACGCATTCATCCAGCATACTATTCCGGCACGCGATCGGCGCGATCCATTTGCTAGAATGGGAGGGATCGAGCGGGAGTAACTCAGTGGTAGAGTCTCAGCCTTCCAAGCTGTTGGTCGCGGGTTCGATCCCCGTCTCCCGCTCCATCTTTTCAATAACTTGCGGCCACTCGCAAAAACCGCTGCCACACAATACCACGTTAGTTCACCCCCAGCGCTGAATCCATCTGGTTAACGGCTTCCGCCTGCCGCTCGAATCCGACTCCCACGGAGAACCTTCAGACCGGAAATTTCCCCCGGGCCGCATTCCAGCCATACCCGCCAGTTTCAGAACTCCTGATGTCACCCCGCAATTTCAGCCCGGCGGGGAAAATGCTCTGCGCCATTCCTTTCGATGGCGAGAGCATCTTCGGGTTCACTGCAAATTCCACGACATCAGGAGTTCTGACCCTGGAAACTAACGGGTGCCTAACCGTTTTGGGAATTTCGTGGCACAGGCGGTGACGGACCTTCCCCAGATCGCTTATTATTAGAAGCCGCTCCGGCGCGCGGCTCGGCATGCGCATTTGACAGAGCCGCGACCGTGAGGGAGCGATTGCGCACGTTCGAGACATTTGGTCAGCTTATTGTTTCGCGGGCTCTTACGCACCCGAAGCTAACCCTCCTGCTCCCCACCGTCGATAATAAAGGTAATGGCCGATCCTGTGCCGGTCGCGTGGGCGGAGCCCCGCGAAGCGGCACGTCCTCATGCACGAACCCGCACCGCCGCCGTTGTGTTGGCCGGATTCTGTGCGTTCCTCACGCTGTTCGCGCCGCAACCGCTGCTGCCGTTGCTGGCCGTGGCGTTTCACGCGTCGGCCGGAACCATCGGGTTCGTGGTCACCGTCTCTACCCTGGCGGTGGCCGTCACGGCGCCGTTCACCGGCATTATCGCCGATCGTTTCGGCCGCCGGAACGTCATCGTTCCGGCTGCGTTTCTCCTGGCTGTCCCAACCATCCTCGCCGGCTTGTCCGGCAGCCTGGGACAATTGCTCTTCTGGCGCTTCTGGCAGGGCGTTTTCACACCCGGCATTTTCGCCGTCACCATCGCCTACATCAACGAGGAGTGGGAACAGGGAGCGGGGTCGGCCATGTCCGCCTATGTGGCCGGCACGGTGCTGGGCGGATTCACCGGAAGAATGGTCGCGGCCCTGGCCGCGGCGTGGTTTTCGTGGCGATGGGCGTTTGTCGCACTGGGCGTGCTCAACGCGCTCGGCGGCGTGGCCATCTGGGCGTGGCTGCCGCGGGGCCACCCCGCGGACCGCCAGAGGCAGCCGGCTTCCACCGCGCGCGCCATGTTGCGGCATGTGCGGAATCCCCGCCTGCTGGCCACTTATGCCGTGGGCTTCTGCGTCCTGTTCACCCTGCTCGGCACTTTCAACTACATCAATTTCTATCTGGCGGCGCCGCCGTTCCGTTTGGGCACGGCGGCGCTCGGACTGCTCTTCACGGTCTACCTGGTGGGCGCCTTCGTCACACCGTTCGCCGGCCGCTTGATCGACCATATGGGCCACCGCTTCACCCTGACGCTGGCCTTCGGCGGCGGCATCGCGGGAATTTGCCTGACCCTGCTCCCGAGCCTGCCGGCGGTGATCCTGGGGCTATCGATGTGCTGCACCGGCGTCTTTATCGGACACTCGTCGGCGTCAAGCTATATCGGAACGGTGGCGCGGGAGGCCCGGGCGTCCGCGGTGGGCTTGTACGTGATGTGTTACTACGCCGGCGGCAGTGCCGGGTCGGCCTTGTCGGGCCATTTCTGGAACCGCGGCGGATGGCCCGCCTGCGTCGCGCTGGTGGTCTCGGTACAACTGCTCACCATCATTACGGCGTTGGTATTTTGGAAGCCCGCGGCCGTGCTACCCTTCGACCAGTTGCCGCACCAACACTAACTGGCCCAGGTGATACGACGTATGATCGGCGATGGTCAGGGCCTCGCGCAAGAGGGTTTGCCCGCTGCCCCACGGGAACTTGCGCCGGAGATTCTGCGCCGGGTCCAGAATCATGGCTTCGAATTCGGCCAGGTCTTTGCGGTACCGGCGGATGGACGCGCTCCACTGGCTCTCGCGCTCGGGCGCCGGCGACTTCGGCCAGTAGCCGTCCGGAAACGGCGGCGAAACGTAGTCCGCCGATTGGCTGAAGCGCAGGATGTCGGCCTGCGCCAGGCGAATATGTTCCAGCAGTTCCCACGCCGAGTGGGGCAAGCCGGTCGGCCGGACGCCGATACGGTCCGGCCGAAACGCGCGCACCGCTTTATCGAAGCTCATATGGGCATGGCCGCCGCGTAGCATCGCGGCCAGATGTTCGCGCAACGCCCCATCGGCGCTGGGCGATTTTCGAGGACTTGTCATCGTGCTAGACTCTCTTCCAAAGGAGGCCCGTGTCTTATGCTCGCGCCTCAGGATATTTCGATCTTTCTCAACAACGCCTTGAAACCGGCTCACTACCAGGCTGAACTGGACTGCGACACGCCGCTGCCCGAGTCCATCCGCGACATGCCCGATCGGGTGTCCGGCCACCTGGTCGGCCTGGACACTCCCACCGTCCATGATATTGAGGCGGCCTGGAAGCGCATCATGATTATGAACGCTACCCATGTGTTGTACACCTTCACCTTCGACCCCGGCAACCAGACTTTCCTGGC
>PLRZ01000721.1:4073-24097 GCA_003164075.1 Bryobacterales bacterium
TCCACTGGGTCCCTCCTTACCCATATTGATACCGCGGGAGGGCGCGGGGCTTCGCCGATTTCGTGAAGGGCGGCGCATTATTGCGTCATCAGCGCGACCCGGTCGAGGCCCACTCCGCGGGCGATGTCGATGACTTCGGCGACCGGTTGGAACTCCAGACCCTTTTGTCCGCGCACGAATATGACGTGGTTCGGATGGTTGCGGAACAGGGTGACCAGGCGGCCGGACAGTTCGGCCAGCAGGACGGGTTCCTGGTTGAGGCTGACGGTCCCGTCACCGTTGACCGTGACCACGATGTCGTGGGAAGGAGGCGTGTAGGGTGGGCTTGCCTGCGGCGGCTGCGGCAAAAGTGCGTTGAGTCCTCGCGGCGTGGTGGGCGTGATCACCATGAAGATGATAATCAGCACCAGCAGCACCTCGATCATGGGGGTCATGTTGATGTCCGCGCGATGGCGGCCGTGGGAGCCGAGTGACATTGCCATATGTGGGTCCTCGGCTGACTGGACACTGCCGGCGGCGAATTGTTCCCGCCCAGTGGCGCTACAGCGAAGGCAGATGACTGGCGATGGGTGCGTAGGCGAGGCCGTGCGGGCTGTCCTGGCCATAGATCAGGAAATCGGCGGGTCTGCGTCCGGGGGAGTCGCTGAACTGCCGGTGCCAGGTGGGATCGAGGGTGACCACGACTTCTTCCACGACATCGGCGAACTGGTCGCCGGTGATATCGACGATGATGCCCTCGGTTTCGATCCAGGCATGAGATTCGCCGTCGAAGCGGCGGATTCCGTTGACGTACTCGGCGCCGGGAAAGCCATTTTCGCGCAGATAGTGGCCCAGCAGAAAGCAGACCGCGCCGCAGACACCTTTTGGAAAGCCGGCCACGATGAAGCGGACTTCGGGATCGACCTCGGACGGGTCCGTGGCGCAAATGGCACTACGGAAACGGGTGGCCAGAGTCCGCAGGGCCGCGATCTGATAAGGCTGGCGCATGAGAGCTGAAACTCTATTGTGACCGGGGGTTGCGGAGAGGGCAAGTGGTTCGCTACAGTGGGAGAGTAAACCTCCGCGCGCCCGTAGCTCAGTTGGATAGAGCGTCTGGCTACGAACCAGAAGGTCGGGTGTTCGAGTCACCCCGGGCGCACCACAAAATCTATGGTTTACGGGGTGTTGACGTAAGAACAGCCCACCCACCCATCCATTCAGCCAGAGACGGTCGAAACACCGAAACTGGATGTTATTCTTGTGATGCTCGACGAAGGCGTCCCTGGCAACACTCCTGTGTGGTGAGATCCCAGTCCCATCTTGAACCTGAGCACCCGGATTTGCCTAATATATCAGGCAAAGTGTTTGCTAGTCCTCAATTTGCATAATATACTAGGCATTATGCTGGACCTGATCTCCATAGGCGGCCAAGTCGGCGAGCAACGTAGAAGGCTCAAACTCAGCCAGACGGAGCTCGCGCGCAAGGCAGGGCTAAGCCGGGCCACGCTCGACGCGCTTGAGAACGGACGCGCCGGGGAATTGGGCTTTTCCAAGGTCACCAAACTGCTTGCCGCTCTGGGGCTGGAACTGACGCTTCAGACGGCAAGTGCGCAGCGTCCCACCCTCGACGAACTAATGCAAGAGGATCGCGATGATAAGAGTCTGGACCGACGCCGCTGAGGCGGGCCTGCTGGACCGCCACGGCGAGCGCGGCAGCACGTTCGTCTACCTGCCCGATACACCCGCTCGACGCGCGGCATCCGTCACCATGCCCGTACGCCTCCCCTCTTGGAATGTGACCTTTGGCCTGCCTCCCATCTTCGAGATGAATCTGCCGGAGGGGTTTCTGCGCGAGCGTCTGCGCCTCGTTTTCGCGAAAGCCACCGGCGCCTTTGACGAATTCGACCTGCTGTCGATCGTTGGCCGCTCGCAGGTCGGCCGCATCCGGTACACCGGCGAAAAGGAGCAGCTCCACGAAGCCGTCCCGTTTCAGTCGGTCGATGAGATCCTCGAACGCAAGCGCGGCGGCGACCTGTTCCGCTACCTGCTTGAGAAGTTCGCCTCCTTCTCCGGTATCAGCGGGGTGCAGCCCAAGATCCTCGTGCGCGACGAAAAAGCCTTCGCCGATATGGAGCATACCGGCCACCGCCTCTCACATAGCTACCGCGGCGCCACTCACATCGTGAAGCTGTGGCAGCCGAACGAATATCCGCAGCTCGCCGCCAACGAGTATTTCTGCCTGATGGCGGCGGGCAAGTGCGGACTTGAAGTGCCCCCCTATCGCCTGGCGGAGGACGGCTTGGCGCTGGTTATCGACCGCTTCGATCTGCGCATGGACGGGACCTATCGGGGATTCGAGGATTTTTGCGCACTCAACGCCCGCCGGACCGACGAGAAATATCGCGGCAGTTACGAGACCTCGGTGATGAAGCGATTCGCCCAGTTCGCCAACTCCACCCATGTCAACGAGGATATGGAGAAGCTCTTCATCCTGATTGCGCTGAACTGCGCGCTTCGCAATGGCGACGCGCATCTGAAGAATTTTGGGATCGTATATGACGATGTACAAGGCGAAGCACGGCTCGCCCCTGCCTACGATCTGGTGACGACGTCCGTGTATCTTCCCAAAGACAGCCTGGCGCTGACCCTCAACGGCTCCACCGGATGGCCCACGGCAAGGGAACTCAGGAAGCTCGCCGAAACACGGGCCTGCGGTACGCCCGCGAAGATCCGGCAGATTCTGGAGCGTATCGCGGAAGCGATTCAGGAGACCGGCAAAGAGGTTCACTCCCATACCAAGAAGCATCCGCAGTTTGCCGGGATTGGACAACGGATGCTGCGGGAGTGGGAGCGCGGCGTGAACACTTCGCTCCGCGGCTGAAGTCCCTGGCGGCAGCCTCTCCCCTCGGCGCGGGCTGGCCCAGCAAGAGCGATTAGTTGCCGCTGGGTCTTTCCACATGGCGGACCATCATCACGGGCGCCGGACCTTTGCCCGATCCTAACGTCAGCCCCATCTGCTCCTCAAAGGCACTTGCAAGCGACGCAGTCGCACTCTCATCCGAGGCTGGCGCTTCGCCAGCCATGGGAGAGGGGGCAATGGCAAGCGCGAAAGGTCCGGCGACGTTCCATTCCAGAGCGAATTCCAGCGTAAAATCCAGAGTGCCGCGCGGCGGGCCGGTTGCCAAAGTCCAGGGCCAAGCAGTATAGGCGGCAGCTAATTATGTCAGAATTCCGTTTGTCTTGTCGCTCAACTCTTTTTTCATCGCCTCATAGTCCGCATCGCTTATTTTGCCGATAGTATGCTCGTAGTGAAAGTCATTGAATCTGGCTTTGTCGGCTTCTGATAATTTATTCCAGGCTTCTTTATGTGAATGCACCATTCGCCTGAAAGCTTCTAGGGAGCGTTGTCGCTTTTCCTCTGCCAATCGTTCCCGCTGAGTAAGTTTTTGGTAGATGTCAGTCAACCGCAAGTAGATCAGACCAAGAAGGATTAGTATCGCTACGATTGAGAGCTTCATCCAGTCAATTTGCACACGCTTCGCCTCCTTCACGGCAACATGCCCATGCACTTCGCAACTTCACAATTTCCTGCGGCGGATTTTACCACCACCCACGAGTGATCGCAATGTTCATGGATTGCGAATGTTATGGGCTGCGAAGCGGACGCTTACCAAGAATCCGTCTTGCGCCGAATATGGTCACGGTCGTTTTTTGAATCCGCTTCAGTCCTAGTGCTTGCATCATCCACAAAGATCCAACCAGGATACTTCTCCACAATGATGTAATCAGGGTTCGCACCTTCGGGAACTTGAACAACCTCATACTTGCGACCATCGGATAGGATCATGAACATGATGAAGTCCTCAACGGTACCTTTATGAGCCGCCGCCTCTGCTGCACATTTGCAACCTGATTGCTATCTTCCATCGCCGCCATCCAAGGCCTTTCTGATGAATCTCAGATCCTCTGCCGAAAGATCTAATCCGGCAGTGGCGCTGGCGAACGCCCGTTGATCCATATCGGGGTCGCTGCAATCAACCGAAAGCCGCCTGTAGTATTCTTCCTGGCGTTCATTTGAAACGCCCAAAGCGATAAGCCGCTCTCTTTCCGTAGAGATCTTCTGAAGGATCTCACTGACCGACAGTAGTTTCATCGCACTCCTTCCTTTCATTTCCTCTGTTACTAAAGACTAAGTAGATCAGAAAGTAAGTGTACGATTATAAGCGCCCGGACGGGCTAACATAGAAGAGTGTGAGCTGAAGGCCCTTCACTGCCGTGAGCTTATCACAGGAATCAGGAATCCGTCAAGCCCGTGCTGCGTGTGTCCACTTTCGCCTTCAGGGTGGACGCTGCCTTCGGGCTGGAGGGCTTCGAGAGAAGCCGACACGGGAAAGGTGGTGCCCGCAAGAGAACTCGACTCTCTCTCCGCTGTGTGCGCCCTTGGAACAACCATCTCTCCGACGCCGCCCAACGCCTGCGTCTGGGACGCGACCGGAAGACGATCTCGCGCCGCTAGCAGTGACTCTTGTCCAAGGTCGGCAGAGCGGCGCCGGCGCTTTATAGGGGAAGCCATTCCAGCCGGTTTTCCCATTCGGACGCGTCCGAAGCAAGCCAGACGGCCAGCAGTTCTTCGATCACAGCTCCAATGTCGAGGGTTTGCGCGACGAGGAATACGCCAGCGCTGCGCTTCCCCGCATTCCTGAACGCCCGAAAGTGCGCCGGCATCGTGCCCACATCATGTGAAACGAGTACTCGCTCCTGTCCCGCCGCCAGCGCCAGGACCTCAGGATCTTTCATACGGCGCAATCCGGCGGTGTGAGCCGGCAGGAAATCGATGGATGGCTCACGGCGCACAACTCCGCTCACAAATGGCTCTGTTGAGATCGGCGTCAGCGAGAAACCGAACCTTCACGACGGGCGAGCCGTCTGCAATTCATCCCGAGCGCGTATCAGCCTCTCACGAAGATCGGCCGGCAGCGGTCTGGCGTTGCGCCGGCCTTCCGCCCACTTCTCGTCCTGGCGAATCAGATAGGCATCGATATCAGCTTGGTTTGCCAGGTAGTAAGCGATGGCGCCGTACACTTCTTCGAGCCGAAGCAGTTCGAAATTCTGGCAGATGGTCTCGGGAGATTCGCCGCGGCGGAATGCATGGACAATGGAGTCCAGCGAGTTCCGCGTGCCGGCAACGTAGTAGTTGCCGTCCCGCTGTTCGATGTATTCCTTGGCCATGCTCTCTCATTCTACAGCCGTTCGCAGAATAGGAGCCGAGCGGCCTGCTTCGGCCCCCCACCGGGTTGAACTACAGACTGGGAAATTGCCTCAACCGCCCCCCCCAAATCCAATTCGCGGGAATCCCCCAACTCTATTCCCTTTCCCCTCAACCCCTTCCCCCGCCGCACCCGCGGCTTCCCACCAACCCCCATGCTAAAGCTGAAGGCGAGGACCCACCATGCCGAAAGCCATCTCCCCCAGCCGCCTGGCCGCCAATCGCGCCAATGCCGCGCGCTCCACCGGACCGCGCACCCCCGAAGGCAAAACCCGCTCTTCTCAGAACGCCCGCAAGCACGCCTTCACCCCCGACAACTTCGCCGTCGTCCGCATCGAAACCCCCGAACAAATCGCCGACCTCTGCGCCGACGCCGTCGACACCTATCGGCCCGTCAACTCCCAGGAGCACTTCGCCCTCGAGCGCATCGCTCTCTCGCAGCAGTCCATGCTCCGCATGTCCGCGCTCGAAGCCGGACTCTTCACCAACTGCCTCGATCAAGCCATGGCAAGCCCCGTCCCATTCGTTCTCAAGCAGTCCGACCTCACCGAGGGCATCTACATCGCCCTCGGGCAGCATCGTTCCTATTGGCTCGCCTTCGGCTTCCTCAGTCTCGTTCGGCAGTCCCCCGGTCCCAATATGTTCCTCCGCTTCCAGGCCCAGGCCGAGCGCCTCTATCGTCATGCCGTCGAAGACTTCGACCGCCTCAAAGGCCTCCGCGCGGAGATGCCGCCCCCACCCATCGAACCCGACATCGAACCCAGGAACGAACCCAAGCCCGAACCCGGGAACGAACCCAAGCCCGAACCCGAACCGCGGGAAACCACGCCGCCACCCGCGGCCAGCCCCGCGACGCCCAATCGCACCGAACCCGACGCTGCCCCCGCACAAGATCGTCCTACCGATGCTCCCCGGACCGCCGGAAACGTGCGTCATCCATCGCGGCGGTGACAACGCGCGTTCAGAGCCGCGACCGTAAGGGAGCGTTAGGTGGCGATTGACCAGGTTATTTCCACACAGGCCCTAAAACGCATCCGGAGCCTTAGCGCCCTCATTGCCATTCAGGAACCGGTCGAACCAATAGCATTGCCAGTTCAGACTCTCCACCAGGTGCTTCGGCTCGCCTGTGCGCGTCAGATTGTGATTCTCCCGCGGGAAAATCACCAGCTCGGCATTCACCCCGTAGTGCTTCAGCGCGCGGAACCACTGCTCGCCCTGCTCCAGCGGGACGCGGTAATCGTTGTCGGAATGCAGAATCAGAATCGGCGTCTTCACGTTCTTCGCATAGTTCAGCGGCGAGGCGTTCCAGTACTGGTCGAAATGGTCGAACAGAAATCCTTCGAAGTCGTCCTGGTGCCCGTAGGCGCCATCGCGCGTGCCATCGTCGCTGATAAAATTCGACACGCTGCGCAGCGTCACCGCCGCTTTGAAGCGCGTGGTGTGTCCCACAATCCAGTTCGTCATGAATCCGCCATAACTGCCCCCGGTAACACCCATCCGCTCAGTGTCGATCCAAGGATTCTGTTTAATCGCCGCGTCCACCCCCGCCATCACGTCCTGGTAATCCATGCCGCCCCAGTTGTTGACAATGCCGCGCTCGAATTTCTGCCCGTAGCCCGTCGACCCGCGCGGATTGCAGAAGAAAACCGCCCATCCTTTGGCCGCGTACACCTGGAATTCGTGATACCAATCCACCCCGTATTGCCCCGCCGGCCCGCCGTGGACGCTCAACACCAGCGGATATTTCCTGCCCGCCTGCCAACCCACCGGCTTCACCAGAAAGCCGTCGATATCCCACCCGTCGCTGCTCTTGTACCGCAGCCGCTCCACCGCCGCCGTCTCCACTTCCAGCCACAACGCCGCGTTCAGGTGCGTGAGCTGCCGTTCGCCCTTGCCCGCCAGGTCCGCAATATAGAGATCGTCCAGGTGCTGGAAATCGTTCGCCAGGTAAGTCATCAGGCCGGCCTTCTGGTTGGTGTCGAAGCCGTGGATTCCGCGTTCGCCGGTCGTCACCTGCGCCCATTTGCGTGTGTCCAGGTCGACGCGGAACACCTGCGTCGTGCCCTTGTAGCCCGTTTCGAACCGCAACTCCCGCGCCCCCGGACCCCACTCGAGTCCCGTGGGGATCAGGTCCATTTCCTCGCAGGCGAGGCTCGATTTCGCCCCGCCCGCCGACGAGGCGATGTACAGTTTCGGAAACTGGCGCCGCTCGGTCTGCCCCGCGAAGACAATCTGTTTGCCGTCGGGCGACCACCGCGGCATGGTGTCGTCGAATTCGTGGTCCGAGATTCTGGTGAGCGGCCCGCCGCCGGCGGAAATCGCCCACACGTCTTTGTTCTCGCCCGCGTCGTATTCTTTTCCGGTGCGGTCGGAAACGAACGCGATCCGCGTCGAATCGGGCGACCACTGTGGATCGGCGTCATTCCAGTCGTCGCCGGAAGTGATCTGCCTGGCCGCGCCGCTGGCCGAGTCCACCATCCAGAGATGCCCGCGCTTGTCGTCGTACCAGCCGGTGTCGTTGAACTTGTAGGAGATGTGGGTATAGTGGCGAACGTCGCTTTTCCGCGCCGAAACCGCCACGTTGTCGCTCGGACCGGTGCGGCTCACCGTCACCAGGCGCGTGCCGTCGGGCGACCATTGAAACGCGCCCGCGCCGTTCTTCAGATGAGTCAGCGCCTGGGCCTCGCCGCCGCTCAACGTAAGGATCCAGATCTGTGTCCGCGGCGGATCGTCGGTAGCCGCACCGGTGCTTCGCGTGGAGAGAAACGCCAGCCGCGTCCCATCGGGGCTCCAGCGCGGCGAAGTGGAGTTCACCCCTTCGGCCGTCAAACGGCGTGGCGCGGAATGTCCGTCGGCGGCCACCAGCCAGATCGACGTGTCGCGGCGATTCTTCGTCCGGTCCACGGTGGTAAGCGCGTAGGCCACCTGTTTGCCATCCGGCGCGATATGCGCGTCGGAGATGGTTTCAAACGCGAAATAATCCTCGGGCGTGATGCCCCGTTGCGCCGCCCCCACCGCAATCACAAACGCGAGGGCGCACCATGTCTTGTGGATTCGCATGACCCGCAGTATATCCTGAGATCGACCCGCGGAATTTAGGACCCCCAAAAACATGATTCACCACAGATCCTGCCGGCGCCGCAATAGGGAGGAGCAGCCTGTTCTTCAGGTAAGCTTCCGTGAGGTCGACGGGCGAGAACTTCCTGGGGACTTGGGCGAAGGAGAATTTGCCGCCGATGGCTCCTGCGCTCCCGGCGAGAAAAACTCGCCGGGAGCGATTTCTTACCAAATTCTCCGAAAAAATGCCGGCACCGGTCGATAAGCTTTTTTGTGAGAGCATTCTTGCAGCAAGCCGAAGACATCCTGGACGTCGCCGCTTCCGGCGATTCGAGTCTCCAGGATATCGTTATCGTGATGGACCGGCAGGGCGGCATGCGAATGCTCGACCCCACCGGCTGGTCCCTTCCGGCTCTCAGCGCGGAATTCGGCGCAACGGCGGTCTACAAGGTGGAAAGACGGGGCGCAACGGTGCGCGTAGAGGGCTGGAACGGCTTTCAGCGCTGCCTGATCCAGCGTAATGTCTCATCGGTGCAGTTCTTCCAACTGCCCGGTATGGGCGGCAACTCTCACGCCTTGATGATGCTCACGGCCTAGATCGGTCCAACTGGTCGATTCTTGACGCCAGCAGGAAGTCCTTCTCCGTCAATCCCCCCGCATCGTGGGTCCAGGTCTCCACTTCCACGCTCCCCCAGGAGAGGTGCACGTCCGGATGGTGCCCCTGTTTCTCCGCGATGGCTCCCACTTTATTGACGAAATCCAGCCCTTTTTGGAAATCCGGAAAGGTGAAAGTGCGCGCCAGCTTTTTCCCGTCGACAATTTTCCAGAGCGGCACTCGTTCCGTTTGCGATGTCATACGTGTCTCCCAATTTCGAATTTCGGGGACAGGCTACATAACCTCGAAACTCCGCGCCTCTCGCCGATTTGAATTTCGAGGTTATGTAGCCTGTCCCCGAAATAGCCTACAGCGGAACTACTTCCACCTTCTGCGGTTGTCCGATAGGCGCCAGCGTGCCGCCGACTAATTTGCCGAGCGTCACCGTGTACGTGCCAGGCTTGACCTTGGCCCCGCCTCTGCCGCCTCTTCCTCCGCGCCCGGCGGCTTCCTGGTCGCCCGCTACCGCTCCTCCCGGATTGGTGGGCGGCGCGGTCTGCCGCAGATCCCAGGCGATCCGGTGCAGGCCCGATTTCGACGAGGCATCCAGTTGCCGCACCATTTTCCCGCTGGAATCGGCAATTTGCAGTACCGCCCCGGGCACATCGTCGCGCAGATAGTAGCTCAGCATAGCGCCGAAGGGCGGATTCGGCGAGCCGAGATTGTCCCCCTGCGCGCGGTAATAGCCGATCTCGTCATAGACCCGCGCCGGGCGGCCGGGAGCGAACAGCGCCCCCTCCGAGAGCAAGACCTGCGGGGTGATCTGGCGCAGCGCCGAATAGTCGTCCAGGATGAAGAAACCGCGGCCGAACGATGCCGCCGCCAAGTCGCTCTCCCGCTTCTGGATCTCCAGATCGCGAATGGGGATGGGAGGCATGCCGTTGCGGATCCTGATCCAATGCTCCCCGCCATCCACGGTGAACGACAGGCCAAACTCCGTGCCCACGAACAGCAGGTTGGGATTGACGTGGTCCTGCACGATGGTCCAGGCCGGATCGCCCATGGGCAGGTCGCCGGCGATCGACGTCCAGGTGCGGCCCAGGTCGGCGCTCTTCATCACATAGGGCTTGAAATTCCCGCGCTGGAAATCGTTGAGCGTGACGAACAGCGTACGCGCGTCCACCGGCGAAGGATCGACGTCGGTCACGTAAGTCATATCCGGCACCCCGGGCCATTTGTCCACCTTGCGCCAGGTCTTGGAACCGTCTTCGGAGATCTGTACCAGGCCGTCGTCGGTGCCCACCACCAGCAGCCCTTCTTTCAGCGGCGATTCGGCCAGCGCCGTCCCGGTGCCGTACTCGTCGGTGAATTCGTTCTTCCAGACGGCGTCCGCGCCCCAGACTTTGCCCATTACCGGGAGGGTGTCGCGGTCGATATTGCGCGTCAGGTCTTCGGACACTTCCCGCCAGGTGGCGCCGCTGTCGTCGCTCTCGATCAGGCGGTTGCCCATCATGTACAGGCGCGTGTGATTGTGCGCGCTAACGATGAACGGGATATCCCAGCGCGCGCGCAGCTTGCGGTCGTTGACCTTACCGGCGGGCGGCTGGCCACTTCCGCCGCCGCGGCCTCCCCGGCCAGCCTGCGGATTGATGCTGGTGCTCTGCCCGGTCTTCAGGTCGAGCCGCACGCAGTTGATCTGCTGGGAACAGGTATACACGATGGAGGCATCTTCCGGGTCGGCGCGCGACTGGTAGCCGTCGCCGCCGCCGGTGTTCATCCAGTCGCTGGTGCGAATGCCGGCCGAATCGATGGTGCGCGAGGGAACGCCCTGCGAGCCGTTGTCCTGCGTGCCGCCGTACACGTTGTAGAACGGCAGCCCGTTGTCCACCGAGACGCGGTAGAACTGCGTCACCGGAATATTGTTGAAGTGCCGCCAGGTGCGGCCGTGGTCGTAACTTTCGTAGAGTCCGCCATCGTTGCCTTCAATCAGGTGATTCTGGTCGGTGGGGTCGAAGACCAGCGCGTGGTTATCGGAATGCAGGCCCAAGCCGCGTCCGCCGCCGCCCCCGCCGCCGAAGGCGTTCTGTACGGTTTTGCCTCCGTCCTCGGTGACGAACACGTTGATGTCCATGGCGTAGACGCGGTCGAACTGGAACGGATCGGCGAAGATTTCGCCATAATATTCGGGGTCCTGCACTTCCTTATAAGCGCCGCGGGTCCAATGCGCGCCGCCATCCTCGCTGCGGTAGTAGCCGGACTGCTTGTTGGCGCGCGCGGTCATGATGAGGGCGTACACCACGTCGGGCTTCTGCGGCGAGACGGCCAGGGCGATGCGGCCCAGGTCCACGGGGGGCAGGCCTTCGGTCAGTTTCTTCCAATTCTTTCCGCCATCGGTAGTCTTGAAAATGGCCGCGTCCGGACCGCCGGCCACAATGACGCTGGTGTTGCGGCGGCGCTGGTAGGCGGCCGCGTACATCACGTCGGGATTGCGCGGATCGATATCGAAATCGGTGATGCCGGTGTTCTCGGAGATCTGCAGGATGGGCTTCCAGGTCTGGCCGCCGTCGGTAGTTTTATAGAGGCCGCGGTCGCCGCCCGGTGAGAACAGCGGTCCCTGGGAAGCTACGTAGACCACGTTCGAATCGCGCGGATCCACCAGAATTTTGGCGATGTGCTCGGAATTCTTCAGCCCCACGTTCCGCCAGGTTTTGCCGGCGTCGAGGCTCTTGTAAATGCCGTCCCCCCAGCCGATGGCGCGCTGCGACTGGTTTTCTCCGGTGCCCAGCCAGACCACGTCGGAGTTCCTGGGATCGACGGCGACGCATCCCAGCGAGTAGGAGCCGCCGTCGTCGAAAATGGGTTGGAACGCGATGCCGCGGTTGGTCGTCTTCCACAGTCCCCCGGACGACGTGGCGACGTACCAGATGTTGCGGTTCCGGGGATCGATAGCCACGTCGGAGATACGGCCGGAGGAAAAGGTCCCGGGGATGTTGCGCAGGGTAATTTCGCGGACCATGTCGGCGGTCAGCCGCGGCGCGGATTCCGGTTGGCCCGGGAGTAGAGCCAAGGAGAGCGCGGCTGCTGGTATGGCGAAGAATAGGATGCGTCTCATGACGGTTGGAACTCAGTATATCCCGGTTACAGCACGCGAGCTAAGACCTCGGGGGAGACGTTCCGTCCGCACAGAACGATGGCCACACGTTTGCCGTCCCAGCGGCGGGCGTCCCGGCGGAAGGCGGCGACGGCCACTGCGGCGGCGCCCTCGATGAGCCAGTGCTCGGTCTCCAGAACCAGCCGTATGGCGGCGCGGATTTCGGCTTCCGAGACCAGAACGCCGCGGTCCATGATGTTTTGACAAAGGGGCAGGGTAACGGAGTCCGGCTCCAGGCCTCCGGCGGTGCTTTCGGAGAGCGTGGGCTGCTCCGGGACGTCGATGACGCGGCCGGCGCGCAGGCACTCATAGAGCACCGGCGAAGTCTCCGGCCAGCAGCCCACGATTTGGGTACGCGGGGAGACCGATTTGAGGTAGCTGCCGATGCCGCCGATCAGCCCGCCGCCGCCGACGGCCACGAATACCGCGTCAAGCTCGGGAACCTGGCGGTGGAGTTCCACGGCGATGGTGCCCTGGCCGGCCACCACGTCGAGATCGTTGTAGGGCGAGATGAAGACGCGGCCGGAGGTTTCCGCGGCGCGCCGCGCGGCCAGTTCCGCGGCCAGGGGATCGCTGCCGGCCTGCCGGATGGCCGCGCCGTGGGCGGCGATGCGCTGTGCCTTGGCCGGCGAGACCTGTGCCGAGACGTAAACTTCCGCGGCGATCCCGCGCGCCCGGGCCGCGGCCGCCACTCCCAGCCCGTGGTTTCCGTTGGAAGCGGCTACCACGCCGGCGGCGGCCTGGGCCGGCGTCAGCAGCGCGATCTTATTGCAGGCTCCGCGGAATTTGAAGGAGCCGGTGTGCTGCAGATGTTCCAGCTTGAGGTACAACGAGGCCGTGCCGCCACCGACGAGGGCTTTCGATTCGTCCACCGGGGTCTCGCGTACATACGGCCGTATGCGTTCATAGGCGGCTGCCACCGCATCTCTCATAGAGGCATGGTAGCTAAATACACCGTTGCAGCAAATACAGAACTCCTGATGTCGCCCCGCAATTTCAGCCTGGCGGGGAAAATGGGCGAGCTTCGCAGGTGGGGCAGGCGGTGCTCGCCTGCCCCACCTGCACTGAATTAGGCCCGCTGCTCGANNAAATTCCACCACATCAGGAGTTCTGCCCTTACGGTCGCGGGTCGGTGTACCCAATTTCTGTCGCGAAACTCCGGCTCGTAACGGCAATTCCGCTTCCTGGCGGGATGCCGCGTGCGCCAGCAAGCGGTCCTTGCCGTTAGCCCCTAGAAAATCCGTTTCATGCCGGAGTTATCGGGCCGGTCCCCGGGCAGGCCGTCGCGCAGCTCGCGGCGCAATTGATTCCGGTAGTGCTGGGCTTCGCGGCGCGCCTCCATGGCATACGTTCGGGCTTCCTGCTCCGCCCATTTCCGCGCGGCGCGAGCCTCTTGCCGGGTCCAACGGCCGTGGTCGCAATCCGCCCGCGCGAAAGCCGGGGCTGCCAGCATCAATACCACCAACACGAATTTCATCCGGTGCTCCTTCTCTGTTCTTATACTCTCGAAAGCGATCTTGGTTACGCCGCGCCAGGAGTTTGTCACGGCGGCAGGAATTTGCCGCGATTTAGCAATCCGGTCGCCCTGTTTTCAATAGCTTACTAACGGCGACCGAAATGCCACCGTGTTTGGCGTATGAGAATCACCGCGCACTCTGTCGTCACCTTCGAGCCGACCAGGACCAGTCCGGCCCGTGTCACGAGCCGACAAACGGCTTCTTCCTCATCTGCCGGGATCGCCACCAAACCGACATTCCTGAAGCCGGAGCCGACGTCAACCGACCCGTTCGGAAGTGTCTTCCAGAGTCTGAGCGGGAAAGCCGCCGCCTCAACTACGAGCACGGCAACAACCACGACGGCGTCCACTCCCGCGGCAACCACCCCGCCGGCGACGACGGCCCCTGCGGCCGCGGCGGCAGCGACCGCGGCGGCAGCTACTCCCACCGGCACCACTACGGCTGCAGCGGTGCAAACTCCCGGCATCGAGGCATTGGTGAGCGCCATCATGAACGGCACGTTCCAGGCTACCTATGTCACCGATCCGTCGCAACTGAAGGAAACCACCCCCGCGGGAACCGACACCATGCCCAATTTCTACTATGCTTCCGACCAGACGGCCGCACAACTCGCCCAGTTGTTGGGTGGCACGGTGGTGCAGAGGCCGCCTTTCGGGCAGGACCCAGGCTGGAACGAACCCCTTGCCAATTTCATTCAGTTGCCCAACGGCCAGACGTTCAATGCCGCCGATGTGGCTTATTACGGGCGCAGTGGAGTGCAAGGGCCCGCACAACTTACCGCGGACCTGACCCAGACGATTAACGCGGGAGCCGCCTGGACCAATTGGTACACGAACGGAGGCTCTATACCGACTTTCGCCACCGGGTACGTCGGTCCCCCCATCAGCGGTATGACTTACCCGGCAGGTTCGATCGGGGCCGACGGCAATGTGATCAATCCGGCAATGCAGGGCGGCAATACTTAGCGCCGTACGGCTTTCCACGGGGCCGGGTATCGGCACACACCGCAAAGAGGCGCCAGGTTTGAGTTTCGCCGCCTGGCCGCGGCAGCCGGCGCCAAGTAATGTCTGTCGCGAAACTCACTTCAAATGGCAAGGGCCGCTTGCTTGCGGGGTGCCCTCTGGGCCGGGCCCGGAAAACGCTGCGACGGAGTTTCGCAACAAAAACTAAGTAGAAATAGCCGCGTTCCTAAGCTTGTCCGCCTATTCCCGATGCGAATCCAGGCTGCTACATTTGAGACGGAAGAACCATGAGCGCAAGCGGGAGGAGAAACCGGGTGCACTCGTCACGGCGCGGATTCGTGATGGTCACGATGGTCCTGAGCCTGGCGATCCTGATCGCGTTTCTGGGTCTGTCGATCGATGTCGGCTACGAACAGTACGTCAAAGTCCGGATGCAGACCGCGGCGGACGCGGCGGCGCTTGGGGGAGCGCTGGAACTGCACGCCAGCGGGTCCTCCAATCTGGTCTCTTCGGCCAGGGGCGACGCCGCGACGAACGGCTTTACCAATGGCGTGAACTCCGTAACCATTGCGGTAAATAATCCACCGGCCACGGGCTACTCCACCGCCGATAGCACCGCCGTGGAAGTAATCATTTCCCAAACCGTCCCGACTTTCTTTATGGAGGTGCTGGGCATCTACTCGGGTACGGTGAAGGCGCGCGCGGTGGCGCGGATCGGCGGCGGAGGCACCACCTGCTTCTACACCCTCGATCCCACCATGAGCAATGCGTTCAGCGTGAGCAACGGCGTCAACGTCTCGTCCTCCTGCGGAATCATGGTGAACTCTACCAGCAGCACCGCCCTTACCGCCACCGGAGGCGCGCACTTGTCGGCGCCCTACATCGCGGTCGCCGGAAAATACACCGTCAGCAACGGGGCCAGCATCACTCCGGCGCCCACCCAGGGAGTTGCCCCGATGAGCAACCCATTCAGCACCTTGCCGTCACCCGCGGTAGGCGCTTGCACGTACACCAACTACAGTGTCCCTTATGGATCCGTCACCCTCAATCCGGGTACTTACTGTAATGGGCTGAACATCGGCGGCGGCGCCACGGTAAAGTTGAATTCCGGCACTTATATTTTCAAAGGCGGCGGTTTCACCGTTGGCGGCGGGGCAACTGTGACGGGCACTGGCGTGATGTTTTACAACACCACTGCCACGGGCTACACGTTCCAGCCCTTCACTTTCGCGAATGGAAGCACGGAAACTCTCAGTGCGCCCACTACCGGGACTTACGCCGGCATCCTGCTCTTTCAGGACCCCACGGTGGTTTCCTCGGCGGTCAGCAGCTTCGCGGGCGGCACCAACGCCAACCTGACGGGGACGCTGTACCTCCCCAAAGCCGGGCTGTCGTTCTCCAACGGCGCCAGCGCCGCCTATACCATCATTGTGGCCGACTCCGTCGTTTTCACCGGCGGGGTCACGCTAAACAACAATTACTCTTCTCTGCCGGGCGGTTCCCCAATCAAGGGCAACGCTGCCCTGAGCGAATAACATGCCATCGCGACGCGGCATCGCTACCGTCGAATTCGCCCTGATCACGCCGCTATTCCTGCTTCTGCTGGCCGGCGTGCTGGACTATACCCAGTTGATGCGTGCCGCCATCGCGGTAGCCGATGCCGCCAGGGCCGGCGCCCAGTATGGCAGTCTGAGCATCGCCAATGCTTCCAATCTCGCCGGCATGCAGACGGCCGCCGCCAACGCCGCGCCCGACATCAACGGTCTCCAGACATCGGCGGCGAAGGTCTGCAAATGCTCCGATGGCACCACGGTGAATTGCACCGGCGGCACCTGCTCTACAGGCCCGGTGCGTACCTACGTGCAGGTGGCGGCGTGGGTCAGTTTCACCCCCATTTTCAGCTATTCGCAAGTGCCGTTCGGCGGCTCGGTGCTATCCACCGCCAGCATGAGGGCCCAGTAATGCGGCGCCGCGGGAGCACCATGGTGGAAGGGGCACTGGTGCTCACGTCCTTCGTCTTCCTGCTGCTGGGCGTTATGGACTTTGGCCGTCTGGGGTTCGCCTACAATTCGGTTACTTACGCCGCGCACCATGCGGCGCGCTTCGCGGCCACCAACGGGAGCGCCAGCGGCCACGCCGCTACCCTCGCGACCATTCAGACGAACGTGCAGAACAACGTGGTCGCCCTGGACACCACCTGTCTTACCGTGGGCGTCACCTGGACTCCGAATAATAACCCCGGCAGCCAGGTTCAGGTGGTGGTTTCCTATGCCTTCAAACCTCTTCTGATTCCCATATCGTCGACCAGCGTGACGCTCAAGAGCACTTCCACCGAGTACATTACGCAGTAGAAGAAACCAATATCAGAACTCCCGATGTCGTGGAATTTGCAGTGAGCCCGCAGGTGGGGCAGCCTATTTTCCCCGCCAGGCAGAAAATGCGGGGAGAGATCAGGAGTCTGAAGTTCATGGCGTAGGTACGAACGGGGCGCCCGGCTCGCAACCAGGTTGGCAGGTCGAAAGTTCTTCTTATTTGCAAAGCGCCTCAGGGCCGGGGGGCCGTGCGCGGCACTCCGATGCAGGCCACCGGCTGGCCTTTCGTGATGGGCGGCGTGGCCACGATGTACAGCACCAGCCCGTCGAAAGGCGAGCGCACTTCCGCCACCGTCTTGCCGAAAAAGTCGGTGATGTGCGCCAGTAAGGCCCCCTTGGGCACCGTCTGGCCGCACTCCGCCTGGGCGTAGAGAATGCCGGTCTCCGGGCTGGTCACCACCTCGGTGGGCTCCAGATAGACAGCCCGCGCCAACGGCTCCGGACCACCCTCCTTCATGTGCAATTCGCGCAACACTCCGTGGATCCCGGTCACGATCCGCTCCACGGATTCTTCGTCGGACATTCCCAGCGAGCCGCTCTCCACGGTCATGGCCGGCTTGCCGCGGGTGATCGCGGTGGTGGAACAATAGAGCGAACGTGCCGGGTCGGCCGGCCGGCCGCGGTCCACCACCACGTGGTCGATGCCAAATGCCATCACCAGCCGCGCGATGGCTTTATCCATGGCGGCATTCCCGGTGACGTTCTGGTAGACGTAGGGCCGCAGCCACTCATTGCCGTCCCCGCAGTGCAGATCCAGCACGTAATCGGCCTTCTCAATCACCTCGGCGGTGATGGCGTAGGCGATCCGCTCCGAGACCGTGCCGTCGATTCTACCGGGGTACACGCGATTCAGGTCCTTGCCATCCACCGGACTGAAATACACCGTGCGTCCCAGAAACGATGGCATGTTGGCCGCATGCACCATGAGAATCCGGCCGCTCAGTTCGGCCGGATCCATCTGGCCGCGGAGCCTCTGCAGGGCCAGGATGGGTGGATATTCGTAGCCGTGATTCCCGGCGATCACCGCCAGGGTGGGGCCCGGCCGGGCGCCCCGTACGATGGTGACCGGGATGCCCGTTCCCGCGTCCTCCGCGGCGGGGACCTCGATGATGCGCGATTCGATCGCCGCGAGTTGCCTCAACCCAGGTTCTGGCGCCATGGCCACTTACCCCCTCGGGAGACGCCGGCTTTCGGCATTACGGATGATCTTGTCCAACCGCCGCAAGGTATCCGCCGGATCCCTCTGACATACTGCCACATTCCGCGCCGGCGCGCTTTCCACTACCGGCGGGGAGTCCGGGGGCTGCGGCCGGCGGTAAAACTTAGCGCGGCAGGCACGGCACTTGAAAGGCGCGAACCGGATGCAGCCGATCAGCTTATCCAGCAGACTATCGGCGGGCATGGGAATGGTATCGAGGCGGCTGCAGCGCGGGCAGCGGTGCGGCGCCCAAGGCCATATGTCGCTATGTGTCGCCGCGGATGGCTGCATCCCGGAAATTCCGCTCTTGTCCAGTGTGTTGCCTCCACAGGTCCGGAAACAGTCCTTCGAGTACCATATCAGTATATTCAGTACTATGTGGATTAGGTTAGATGCCTAGGCCCGGTTAACTGAGGTTGACGTACGGTTGGTACTGTCATCTCTTTGGAGGAGTTGGACTTCCGAAAGAACTTCGAGTAGTCTTTAGTCGGGAAGGTATCTCTTGGAATGACCGCCAACGCCCAGACCCTGACGCAGCGCCTCGCCGCCGGACGCCTGCCGATGAACGACGCCCTGCGTTACGCCGTGCAGATTGTGGATGCCTTGCGGCACGCGCATGAAGAGGGCTACTGCCACGGAGCGTTGACGCCGGATGCCGTGATATTGACGGGCGCAAGCGTGGAGTTGGTCCCGGCGCAGCCCGGGGCGGTCGGAGCTCTCACCCCGTACACTGCGCCTGAGTTGCTCCAGGGGCAAGCGCCGGACGCCCGCACGGACATCTTTTCTCTGGGCGCGCTGCTTTACGAGATGTTCACCGGCCAGCGTGCATTTGCCGGTGAGAGCGCCGAAGAGTTGGCTGTATCCATCGAAAACTCGATGCCTGTGCCCATCGGCGACACGGCGCTTGACCGCCTGGTGCTGAACTGTCTGGTCAAGGATCCGGCGGGCCGCTGGCAGCGCGTCCAGCAGATCCACATGGAGTTCAAAATCCTGATCTTCTCCGCGAGGCGCGCGCAATCCGCCGGCTTGCCGCGCCAGCCGGACGCCGCGCTCCAGGCCGAGTTGCGGCAGGTGGAATCCCGCCTGGCGGTGCGTTTGGAACAGCAGTTTGGAGAGGCGGCAGCCGGGCTGCGGCACTTATCCGCCCAACTGCCGCGGTTGGAATCCCACCTGACGGCGCGCCTGGAAGAACAGTACGGCGAGACGACGGCTGCATTACGGCACGTGGCCGCCGAGTTGCCGTTGATGGAATCGCATCTGTCGTCGCGCCTGGAACAGCGGTGTGGCGAGGCGCTGGCCGATGTGCGACATCTGTCTGCCGAGTTGCCGCAGATGGAATCGCGGCTGACGTCGCGCCTGGAGCAGCATGAAGCAGCGTTGGCTGGCGTGCAGCAAGTGGCCGCCGAGCTACCGCAGTTGGAATTGCGGCTGACGTCGCGGTTGGAGCAGCATGAAGCGGCGTTGGCCGCCGAGTTGCCGCAGATGGAATCGCGGCTGACCTCGCGGTTGGAGCAGCATGAAGCGGCGTTGGCCGCCGAGTTGCCGCAGATGGAATCGCGCCTCACCTCGCGGTTGGAGCGGGATGAAGCAGCGTTGGCTGGCGTGCAGCAAGCGGCCGCCGAATTGCCGCAGATGGAACTGCGGCTGACGTCGCGGTTGGAGCAGCATGAAGGCGTGTTGGCAGGCGTGCAGCAAGTGGCGGCCGAATTGCCGCAGATGGAATCGCGGCTGACGTCGCGGTTGGAGCAGCACGAAGAGGCGTTGGCTGGCGTGCAGCAAGCGGCCGCCGAATTGCGGCAGATGGAACTGCGGCTGACGTCGCGGTTGGAGCAGCACGAAGGGGTGTTGGCTGGCGTGCAGCAAGCGGCGGCCGAATTGCCGCAGATGGAATTGCGGCTGACTTCGCGGTTGGAGCAGCATGAAGCAG
>PLRZ01000146.1:0-14030 GCA_003164075.1 Bryobacterales bacterium
AGCACCGCCTGCCCCACCTTGGGAGTCATCCCAGGTCTGACCAAGAATCAAGAACTTGCGAGCAGTTTCCGACCGCTTTCTCTCAGCCCCCGATCTTCTTCACCGCCGCGGCCCACTCGCCGGCCGAGATCACTGTCACGCTTACCTGCTTCTTGTCGCTCTCCTTTAACTCCAGTTCCACCGACTTCGCCTCCAGTACCTTCGCCAGTTCCGGACTGCCCCATTCATCGTCGTCAAACCCCTGGATGGCGAACAGCCGGTACTTCCCCGGCGCCAGCCCCGGCATGCGGAATCGCCCTTTCTGGTCGGTGCCCGCCTCGCCGGCAATGCGCACTTTCGCTTCGTCTACCAGAATCACGGTAAGGTCGGCGCTCTCGTCTTCGACTGCCGTAACTCGCCCCTGTACCTCCGCCACATTGGAGCTAAGAGTAATTTCCAAACCACCCGGGCGGGCGCTACGCAGGTCCACCTTGTCTCCGGTTTGAGTCTCGCCGCCGTAAGTTACTCCCTTGAGATATAACTTCTGCCCCGCCAGTTCTATTTGCAGCCGGTAGGCGCCGCGTTCCACGCCGGGGAAACGGTAAGTGCCGTCGTCGGCCATCTGCAACCCGACGGCCTCATCCGATCCCTCCCGCACCAGCATACTCGCTCCCCAACCGGGACCCGCGGGCCGAGGCCGAAATGCCGGCCCCTTGCCCTCCGTCCGAAAAGTCACCGGGACGTCCACCGTCTCCGTGGGCTCGAGCGTAATCCCCAACGCGTCGCCGGCGGACAAATCGACGTCTTTCCGCGCGATCAGCTTCTGGCCGTCCTTGAGGCGGAAGCTATACCTGGCCGGGGGCAGGTCGGCTTTCGCGAAACTGCCGTCACTCGAAATCGGAATCGCTCCGCCATCGTCCGCACCGGTCTCCGTTTCACTCTCGAAATACAGGAAACCCGAGCGCGGAGGAGTCACGATTCGTCCCGTCACGCGGCGCAGGCGCGTCTTCCTGAGCGCCAGCACCAGGTTGTCCAACTTCTGCCCGGCCTTCAACTCCACCGCGGTGGCGTCCGCAAAAGTGAACGACGCGGCGTAGAATGTCTCTACTTCCCGCTCGCGCGGCATCTGTCCGCGGCTGTCGACGAATGGGTTGACATACCTGCTCTCGTACAGGGAACCGCTATTCGCACTCAGATAGTAAGTGCCCGGGGACAACTGCGAGATATGGAATGCGCCTTGGCCGTCGGCGTGGGTTCGATCCACTTCGTCCGGACCGCCGCCGTTCTGGCCCCGCAAGCGCTGCCAAACGATCACTTCGGCGCCGGGCAGCGGCTCGCCCTCGGCGTCCAACACCGTGCCGGAAAGGCCGGCATACCGTGTCATGCGGATGGCCAGAGGCTTTAACGGGCTGTTTTCTTCCACCGCCAGGGTCACCGGATGGCGCCACTCCTCATACCCGGCCTTCTGCACCGTCACGTGGTAATCGTTAGGAGTAAGCCGCTCGAAACAGAAATTACCCTGGTCGTTCGTCAACTTCAGGAACGAATAACTCGCCGCTTCCACGATCACTCTTGCTCTTACTACAGGCTTACTACTGCCTTCGTCCACCACGGCGCCGCCGATGGTGCATGGGACGGGCTCCTGGGCCATGGCCCGCAGGCAGAGAATTGCGATGGCAGCGCCAGCCGTCCGCATCACTCGAGCCGCTCCTCTACCTGCCGCACATCGGCCGCGCGCAACGCCGGCACCTCGATCGGCGCGCCCGATTTGCCCGCAACTTCCAGGGCCACGCCGCGGTCCGCCACCTGGCGCAGGAATTCGGCGTTCTGCCACAGGCCCAGATCGTAGTGAGTCACCGCGAAAGCGCGATAAGTTCCCGGCTCCAGGTCGGTCACCTGGAAGCGGCCATCCTGATCGAGATAGGCTTCCACCGGACGGGTATCTCCGGACGGCACTTTCTCCGGAATCAACACCACCGTCAATTCCGCCGCCGGCTCCGGCGCGGCATGATTGTCCCCGCGTTCTTCCGGCCAAACCACCGTTCCCGCCGCGCTCCCCACGGCCGCGCTCAGAATCAATTCCACGTCCCCCACCGGGCCGTCGGTCAGGTCGATCTCGCGGCCGGCCGCCTCTACGCCGTTGACGTATACCGATTTCAGATAGAAACCGCCCTCCTTGCCGGTGTCCAGGTTGGCGATCCGGATGGTGTAACGGTCGGGGGTCAGATCGCGAATGGCGAAAGTTCCGTCGGGCTGGGGCTCGGCCCGCCGCTGGTACGACGTGTACTCGTCGGCCTCGCTGCCCTCATAGAAAATCTGCACCGGGATCTTCTCCGGCGGGCCGCCGCCCTCCACCCGGGCCCGCCCCTTTAGTTCGAATCGCGCCACCGGCGGCGCCACCACTCCGGCGCTGTCCTGGGACACGACGGTGACCGGCAGTTTGGCGCTCACCAGTCGATCGTGGAGGCTGGTTTCGAAGGAGGATAAGAAGTAAGTGCCCGGTGTCACACCCTCTAAGTCGAACTTACCGTCGCTCCCGATGGAAGCGCTCTCCGCCGCCCAGTCCAGCGTCTGGTCGTCATACCGGGGCTTGAGGTCGATACCCGTGGCCGCGGCTTCGCCCTGTGCGGCGGTGCCTGTAAGGTGAAATACCGGCGCGAACGGGAGCTTGAAGTCGATGCCGGAGACCTCTTCGCCGGGGCGGAGTTCGATGGCGGCGGCCCCGTCCACCTGCGCGGCATTGGGGTGATAGCGGCCGGCGACGCGCATTTCCGGTTTACCCGGCGCTTCCAGAACGGAACCAGCTAATGGACCCTGCCGCGGCCGCGCGGCATAAATCAGATAGCGGCCGGCGGCCACCGCGGAAAATCGGAACGCTCCCGTGTCGTCGGTAGTCTCGCTGCCGGCCCCCACGTAGACGCGCTTCCCGCGCCGCCATTGCCGCGCGATCAGCGTGACGGATGCCGCGGGAAGCGGCTCGCCATCGGGTCCCATCACCTGGCCTTCAATCGCGCCTTCGGGCGTAAACCAGAGATCGTTTCCCGAGAAAACCTTGCCTGGCGCCAGATGCAGCGTGGAGACCGCGCGCCCCGACTTATCGGACAGCACCCACTGCGCCGAGTAACCGGTCCGTTGCGCTTCCAACATGTAGTCGCCGGCCACCACTCCTTCGAAGCGGAAAGTACCGTCGGCCTTGCTGGAGCCCGCATAGCCGATGGCCCGGTTGCTGGGAATCAAGTGGATCGAGACTTTTCCCAGGGCCAGCAAGGTCACGCTATTGCGCGCGGTACCCTCGAAGACACATTTCTCCGCGGGCGCTTCCTGCGCCAGCAGTGGAGCGGCCGGCGCCCAGACCGCCAAACCGACGGCCCAAGCGGACCACACTGTGACCGCCACGTACCACCTCCCTGGCATCGATTTTCGCATTTCCGGGCAGTTGTTCCGCGCCGGCGTTGTTCCAGCAGTCCTCGGGCCATCGCGTGACGAGTTCAGAACTCCTGACGTCGTGGAATTTGCAGTGAGCCCGAAGGTGGGGCAGGCGGTGCGTAACCGATCTGGGGAAGGTCCGTCACCCGGGCAGAAGTGGAAGCTACAGGTAAAACCCGTCGATGGGATAACCGGGCAGATCCCTGGCAGCCTGCGCCTGAAGATCCTGACACAGCCGATGCACCTGGTCGGCCGCCTTTTGGAAGGTAAAGGCAGCCTGCGTGTGGGGACCATAGACGCTGACCACCACTTTGCACAGCTCTTGCAAGCGCGCGTTGACAGCCCGCATCTCCGCGCCCAGCTCCCGATGTTCCTCTAAGGTTAGAGGTACGGGAGTCTGAGGACGCATGTCCAACCCTTCGACGACAAGCTCATAATTCAGTGTAAGGTCACGATTTGGTCCGCCGAGGAACCGGTACGCCAAGGCGTGGAATCCCGCAGAAGCCAACGAACTACCTGAGCCAGTTTAACATGGCGCCAGTCAGTCTTCTGGCTCCTTCCTGAATCTTACGGCCATTGGTCGACCAGTATCCCAGCCATAAACCGGGGCGCGCGGTGGCCGAAAGATAGTAAGCCGACAGGGGCGGCGCGCTCACGCCCGCGACGGTATTGCGCGAGACGGCCAAGTCCGCCGCCCTGGTGGACGGCAGCCGCGCACCGGCAGACAGGCGTCCTCCGAGCACCGCGGCACGGATCCCTTCGTAGAGTCGGAACTCCTGATGTCGCCCCACAATTTCTGCCTGGCGGGGAAAATGGGTTGAGCCATTCCTTTCGATGGCGAGAGGTTGCCCGCGCTGAATTAGGGCCGCCGCNNCACCGCCTGCCCCACCTGCGGGCTCGCGGCAAATTCCACGACATCAGGAGTGCTGAAGTGGGCGACGCAGCGGGGAGGCGGATCGCGGGTCGAGCGAGAGGACGAGGGGCGCCTTAAGATTTCCGGAAGTGGCTCTTTTGGCGGAGCCAGTAAAGACAGTATAGTCAGGTGATGTCACCACGCTCCACCATTCGCACCCATGCCGACCGCAGCGTGCCCGAAGAAGCGGCGAAAATTCTGGCGGAAGGCTACGTCGCGCACGTGGGCTTCGTCGAGGAGGGCCAGCCGTACGTGATTCCGGTGGGATATCAATTCAGTCCGGCGACTTCCCCGCAGCCTCTATTTTCACGGCTCCCTGGCCAGCCGGCTCATGCGGCATCTGGCCTCGGGCGCGCCGGTTTGCGTCTCGGTCACCCTGCTCGACGGGCTGGTCTACTCGCGCACGGCGCTCAATCATTCCATGAACTATCGCAGCGCGGTGTGCTTCGGCCGCGGGCGGCGGGTGACGGATTCCGCGGTGCAGCGCACCGTTTATGAGGCCATGGTGAGCCGCTATTTTCCGGGACGGACCGAGGGCCGCGACTATGCCGCGCCCACGGCTGCGCATCTGGAATCCACCGCGTTGATCGAAGTGGAGATCGAGCAATGGAGCGCCAAGATGCGGACCGGCGGACCGCTAGGACCGCGGGACGCCGAAGAGGGCGCGCCCGGCACTCGCGGAGTGGTGGATCTCTAGCTGGAGACCGGTGGACCGGGCACCGGCAGATCCGGCCCGTCCACACTACGCTTCCGAAGGGCTAGCTTGAGAAGATCGACCGCGTACAACGTGGCTGACGGATGGAGCCGGGCGCGCAGGCATTCCGCGTGGCAGAAGTCGATCTGCTCGTGTTGCAGATCCGAGGGGCCACCGTGGCACGTGGTGAACAGAAGCGATCCGACGTCCGGGGGAACGGGCTCGACAGTTTTGCCACAAAAGCAACATTGGTAGGTTGGGGTGTTCATCTCATCCGATCCGCAGCGTGTTTCAAGTGTAGCAGCGTTCCAACTTGCTACAATCGCAGAGATGGCCAACGAGATCTACGCAGTATTCGATACCACAGAAGGCAAGTTCAAACTCAAGCTTTTCGCCGACAAAGTTCCCGCCACCGTGGAGAACTTCGTCAGCCTGGCGGAAGGCGCCAAAACGGGCAAACCGTTTTACGACGGGACCGTCTTTCATCGCGTGATCCCCGACTTCATGATTCAAGGCGGCGATCCGGAAGGCACGGGACGCGGCGGACCGGGCTACCGCTTCGCCGACGAGTTTCACCCCGACCTCAAGCATTCCAAGAAGGGCATCATGTCCATGGCCAACGCCGGCCCCAACACCAACGGCAGCCAGTTCTTCATCACCGTAGCGCCAACGCCGTGGCTGGACAAAAAGCACAGCGTATTCGGCGAGGTGGTGGAAGGCTACGACGTGGTAAATAAAATCTCCATGGCCCCGCGCGGCGCGCAGGACCGGCCGGCGAAGGAAATCAAGGTTCTCTCGGTAAAGATCGAGCGGGCATAGCCGCGTGCTGTGAGACTGGCGATCTTCGGCGGTACTTTCGACCCTATTCATCAAGCCCACCTGGCAATCGCCCAAGAAGCCGCGGAACGCTGCCGCCTGGACCTGGTTCTGCTGGTACCGGCAGCCAATCCGCCGCACAAAACCGCGGTCACGCACACCCCCTACGAGAATCGCGTGCACATGGCGGAACTGGCCTGCCGCGGCCTGGCACACCTGGAAGTGTCACGCCTGGAAGAGGGCACCGTGTGGAGCTACTCCATCGACACCATCGAAAAGGTGCGCGCGCGAATGGCGCCGGACGACCAGCTTTTCTTCGTAATCGGCGCCGATGCCTTCGCCGATATCCGTGCCTGGCGGCGATGGCGGGACGTTGCCCGGGCGGTCTGCTTCCTGGTGGTGAGCCGTCCCGGCGTAAAGTACGAAGCGCCGCCGGAAGTGCGCCTGGAGCGCCTCGAGAGGCTGGAAATGGCGGTCTCTTCATCGGAGATTCGCCGGGAACTGGCGGCCGGCAGGCGGCCGGCTGAGATTCCCCAAGCGGTATTGGACTACATCCTGAAACACGGTCTCTACGGAACCGGAGTGGCGGCGTGAACCGTGCTATAGTGCCAAAGATCGAGTCGTGCCCACGCGTCCGGGTGCCCGGCGCAGGAGGTGTGTCTTGACGAAGCTGTGGCCGCTGTGGAGCCTGTCAATGGCGCTCCTGGCGGCGCCGGCGCTTCACGCCCAAACGCGTTAACGGCGGATCGGCAGTCCCTGGCGTTCACGGCCCCGGTGAAACGGGTCGCCTACGTCGCTGCCTCTCAACATCGGCAGTTCGCCCACTTCAGCGATCATACTGGCAACGGTCGTGGAGCAGACCGATCCGTCGGTTGCATGGCTGAGTGTCAGCCCCAGTGGCGGCCCCACTCCCGCGGTCCTGACGGTAACCGTGGATCCCTCCAAACTGAGTTCGGGCGCCTATACCGGATCGGTGGTGGTCTCAGTTTTTGGTGGCTCCGGTTCCATCACCGTCGCGGTGAGCCTCACGGTGAGCACCATCGACGTGAACCCCGCGTCACTGACTTTTCAGACGGCCGTGGGCAGCACCCCGCTGGTCCAGAGCGTCACTTTGACCAGCACCGCGCCGGTGACATTTACCGCGGCAGGCTCCACTTCGAGCGGCGGCAATTGGCTGGCGGTTTCCCCGGCCTCCGGCACGGTCTCGAACTTCAGCGCCGTGACTGCCATCCCGGACTCCACGATTGTGCCTTTGCTGAGTCCCGGAACGTACAACGGAACCATCACCATCACTCCCACCAGCGGAACCGATCTTACGCCCGTCCTCGTACCGGTTACCTTGACAGTCACGCCGGCCCCGGCCGTCACCGTGAGTCCCGCCTCGCTGAACCTCGAGTACCAGATCGGCGGCTCGACGAGTGCCGCGCAGCAGACCATCACGCTAACCTCGCCGAGTACCCAGGGGGTAGCCTTCACCATCACGGCTACCAGCCAGACCAATCCTGCCGGCGGAACGTGGGTGGTGGCCAATCCTGCCGCCGGATCGATCACCTCCGCCGGCACGCTGGTGACCGTCGGCTACAACACTTTCGCCAATCTCCCCGCAGGCACGTGGACCAGCACCGTGACGGTCAACACGCCCAACGGTTCGCCCACCACCACCAGTATTCCGGTAACCCTGTTGGTGTCCTCCCTGCCGCTGCTGATCGTTCCCGCGACTACCCTGAACTTCACCGCCGAGGTGAACTCCGCCAACCCGGCGCCGCAATCCGTCACCATCGCTTCCACCAGCGCGGCGCCGCACACTTACGGGGTGTTGGTCTCCACTGCCGATGGCCACGCATGGCTGGTAGCTCCCACCACCGGAACCACGCCGGGCCCGCTCAGCATTTCCGTAAGCCCCGCGGGACTGGCGCCGGGATCGTACACTGGCGCCGTCACCGTAACCGGAGTGGGCGCGGGCAACGGAGCGCAGCAGATCCCCGTCACGTTGAAGGTTTCGAACGACCCTTCCATCGCCGCCAATTTCACCGCGCTGGCCCTGCCCTACCAACTCGGCCAGATACAGATCGTATCGCAAGCCATCGCTCTGAGCAGCAGTAACGGCGTGCCGATGAACTTCATCGCCACGGCCGCCACCACCAGTTGTGGCGCCAGTTGGCTGGCGCTTGGCTCCGCCAACGGCGCCACCCCCGGACAGGTGACGGTGGCGCTGAATCCGCAAGGCCTGGCAGTGGGAACCTGCAACGGTACCGTGTCGATTGCCGCCGTCAACGCCGTCACCGGCGCGGCAGCCATCAACAGCCCGTTAGTCATACCGGTGAACGTGACGGTGAGTTCCAGCGCGCTGCTGGTGGTATCGCCACTCACTCCCGCGGTCTTTACCGCGCAGTCCGGCGGCAATCCGCAAGGGCTGCAAGTTTTCACCCTGACCAGCAGCGACACCGACGTGTTGAGTTTCACCGCCGCCGGCGCCACCACTAACGGCGGCAGCGCCTGGCTGCAGGTCTCGCAGATCAATGGATCCACCGCCCCCGGCTTCAACACCCTGGGGATCACCGTGCAGCCCGGCCAACTGGCGGCCGGAGTGTATACCGGCGCCGTCACCGTCACGGCCTCCGGACCGGGCGGCGCAACGGTAGCCAACAGCCCCTCACCATACCCGTGACTTTCGCCGTGACCACCGGGTCGCTGGTGGTGGGCCAGACGGCGCTCAGTTTCAAGCAAGCCTCCGGCGGTGCGCCGCCGGTCAACCAGGCGGTCGGCATTACGTCCACCGGCCAGCCGCTCAACTTCGCGGCATCGGCCTACAACAGCGGATCGGTGAGCTGGCTGAAAGTGACGCCCTCAGGTTCGACGCCCGGTAGCATCTCGGTCGGGGTGGACGGATCCAAGCTGCCTCAGGGTACTTACACCGGCACCGTGACGCTATTGGCCACCACTCCCAACGCGGGCAACAGCCCGGCATTCCTCCCCGTGACTCTCACGGTGAATGCCGGAACCATCTCGGCGAGCCCCACCAGCCTGGTGTTCACGCAGGTGTCAGCCGGCCCGCCGCCGGCATCGCAGAGCTTTACCTTGTCCGGCGCCCCTGGCGCGATCTCATTTCAAACTGCGGCGGCCACCGGCAGCGGCGGAGCCTGGCTGAGCGCGTCGCCCGCCAGCGGAAGTACGCCCGGGACCGTACAAGTGAGCGTCGCGGCAAATAGCCTGGAAGTGGGGAGCTATAGCGGTAACGTCACGGTGGCCGCGGCGGGCGCCGATGGCAGCCCGATCATGGTCCCCGTAACCCTCAACGTATTGGTCCCGCACGCTCTCTCCGTCTCTCCGACCCTGATCACTTTCACCACCCAGCCGGGGAGCACCGCCGTTCAGTCGGCCCAGGTGCAGCTCTCCTCCGCGGGCGGGTCCACTTCCTACACCGTGGCAACATCGGGCGGCACGTGGCTGGGAGCCTCCCCCTCCAGCGGCGCCACGCCCGCCACCATCACCGTGACCGCGAATCCTACGGCCTTGTTGACCGGAGCGTATTCCGGGACCTTCACTCTCAGCTCTCCCAACTCGATTACCGCTGTGACGGTGACGGTGAACCTGGTGGTGGGGACGGTTTCCAGTCCCGTGGTGAATGCCGTCGCCAACGCCGCCAGCTACTTCAGCGGGGCCATTGCGCCGGGCGAGAACATCGTAATTTTCGGCAGCGGTATCGGGCCGCCTCAACTGACCAGAGGCACGGTGACGAACGGGGTGGTGGACACGTCGGTGGCGGCCACGCGGGTGTTGTTCGATGGCATCGCGAGTCCCATGATCTACGCTCTTTCCTCGCAGACCAGCGCCATGGCGCCCTACGAGGTCACGGGACGGTCGACCGTCAACGTGGTGGTGGAATACCAGGGCGTGCAATCGTCGCCGGTGGAATACACGTTGACTCCGACCGCGCCGGGGATCTACTCGCAGAATGCTCAGGGAACCGGACCGGGCGCCATTCTGAACCAGGATTACAGCATCAACCTGCCCGCCACGCCCGCCTCCAAGGGCTCCGTGGTAGCGGTATATATGACGGGCGAAGGCTACACGGTGGGGGCGGCGGATGGCGCCATCGCCACCGGTCTGCTCTCACCGGTATTGCCGGTGACCGCCACCGTGGGAGGCATTCCGGCAACGGTGATTTACGCGGGGACGGCTCCCGGCATCGTCACCGGCGCCATGCAGGTGAACGTCCAGATTCCCTTGAACGCCCCGTCGGGTCCGTCGGTGCCGATTGTCATTACGGTGGGGACGGGGACCTCGGCGGCCAGTACGCAAAACGGTATTACGGTATCGGTGCAGTAGGAAGGTGGCCGCTATCAGGTAAGGCGTGCTGCCCTGATGGGGCTCGTGGTTTGGATAGGCTCACTGGCGTGACTCGGCGGCAAGTTCATTGCGGCTAAACGGTGTCCAACTACGTGGTCGGACGCGGTTCCGGTGCAGCACTTAAGCTCGGTAGCGGAACACGCGCCGGCCTGTGGGTGTCTTCATCCGGGTTTCAATCCATGCCTCCCGCGCGGGAGGCGTTCGGCCCTTTTACTGGTGTTTGCTCTTGCCGTTGGAGTGCTCGGCGGTGATGGCGCGTATGAGGCCGTCGAGGTTCTCTTCCAGGCGCTTCATGCGGGCGTCTGCCGCGTCGACGTACTTGCCGATGGAGGTTGCCATGCTGCCGATGGTTTCCTGCGTTTGGGTCTGCGCTCTTACCAGCCCTTCGGTGGCTGTCTGGGTGCGCAGTTGTGCTTCTGCGAGGGCGTGGAGTGTGGCTGCGATGGCTGCGAGGTGTTCGTCTATGGTCATGGTGCGGCGTTCCTCTGGCTGTGGCTTGGTCCGATTATCTCACCCCCCCATGGGATTAGTGGGGGGGTGAAGCTGAGCCCCCGGCCGAGGCGGCGTGGCATGGGTGTAAGTGGTGTAACTGCGGGGCCTTTCTCCGATTCTGGCCCCGCGTGTCCGATGGGCGGCGCCGTGCCACTCCTCCAAGGGGCGCCCCGCTAAACTGTGGGCGAAATGTCTCGAAACCATCGGCACTCGGCCATTAGTCTACCTCACAAGGGCTCGCGCCGAGAGACGATTCCGGCCAACCTCGTGGCGTCGCTAATCGTTTCAGGCCGATGTTTCCCCCCAACAGGCCGGACCCCAAACCTAGTCCGCCCGTAGCGCTTGAATCACATCCACGCGCGCGGCTCGCACCGCGGGCCACGCCGACGCGGCCACGGCCGCTGCCAGCAATACGCCCGCCGACCCGACCACCACCCACGCCCCCGGCATCCGCACGCTCTCGAAATAACTGCCGGCCAGCCGCTGCAGCGCCAGCCCGCACGCCAATCCGGCGCCAATCCCGATCGCCGTGATGACCGTGCCCTCCGCGATCACCTGCGTGAGCAGATGCCGCGGTTGCGACCCGATCGCCAGCCGGATGCCGAATTCGCGCGTCCGTGCGCTCACTGAAAATGCCAGTACGCCCGCCACACCCACCACCGCAATCGTCAGCGCCACCAGGGCGAAGCCGCCGAAAACCATGGCGTTCAGCCGGTCCGGCGTCAGGACCTCCGCGCGGACATCTTCGAGCGTCGCGGCGCGCTCCACGGGCTGGTCCACCGAGAGGCCGCGGATGGTCCGCGTGATCGGGCTGACCAGGGCATACGGATCCGATCGCACGTGGACGAAGAGGCGCCCGCCCATAAGCGGTCCCTGCCCGAACGGGTTGTACACTGTCAGGGTCGGGCCCGGAACCAGGTGCTCGTCGTCGATATCCGCGGCGATTCCGACGATGCGCAGCGGCGTCGGCGTCATGCCGATAAATTTGATCAGGGGATCCGTCCAGGTGAGGTGCCGGTTGAGTGCCTCCTGGTTCGGAAACATGCGCTGCGCCACGCTTTGGCTGATAATCGCCACCGGCTCGCTGCCGTTGCGGTCGAGATCGTTGAAATCGCGCCCGGCGATTACGGGCACGCCGAGCGCGGCGAAAAATCCGGGCGAGACGATGCGGAATTGGCCGCGCGGATCGTCTTCCGCCGTCCCGCGAACGTAACCTTCGGCCGTGAATTGCAGGCCGGGACCGAACGAGGCTCCCTCGCGCCACGGCGTGAGGACGCCCAGAGCGACGCCGTCCACGCCGGGCAACTGGTGTACGCGCCTCATGGCTTCTTTGTAGAAGTCCACCACCTGGGGGTCCGTCCGCCCATACGAAATCACCGGCACGTTGATGGCGAGCACGCGGCGCGTGTCGATGCCGGTGTTGACCGCCTGAATCGCCAGCAGCGTCTGGAGCAGCATGGCGGCGCCCGCCAGCAGGACAAAGGAGGCGGCGATCTGCGTGACCGCGAACGCCCGCAGACGCCGCGCCGCGCCGCCCGTCACCCGCACGCTGGACAGGCTGATTCCGTTCGACCCGTAGCCCGACGGCAGGCGCGGCACAAACGCCAGCAGCGCCGCGGCCACCAGCGCCAGTCCCGCGCCGACCCACAGCATGCTGGAGTCCACCGTCAGATCCAGCGCGCGGATGGAGAACCGGGACGCGTACCGCGCCAGGATCGCCACCATGGGCCGCGCGCTCAGCACACCCAGCACCGCTCCCGCGCCACAGAGCAGGAGGCTTTCCGCCAGCAGGACACGCCGCAGCGCGGCGGTGCTGGCGCCCAATGCAGCGCGAACCACGAGTTCACCTTCGCGGCGAATCGTCCGCGCCAAGATCAGGTTGGCCACGTTGGAACAGGCGATGACGAAGACCAATCCCGACGCGGCCAGCAGCACCCACAACACGGTCCTGGCTTTGGACGTGATCTGGTCGCGCAGAAGCACCGCGCTAATGCGGTAGTCAGCCTTCACGGGATACGCCTCGGGATGCTCTTTCACGATGGCGCCGTACGCCACCGTGAGCTCGGCGCGGGCCTGTTCCAGTGTCGCGCCGGGGGCCAGCCGGCCAAACAGCTCCGTCATGCGATGGAGCCGGCCCGTGACCATGGTCGCCGACAGATGGTGTGGACTGGTCACCACGTTGGCGATGATCTCGGTTTCGGCCGGATACGGGATGGATGGTTCCAATACCCCTACGACAGTTGCTGTACGCGATCCGAACGATCCCAGCCTGACGACTTTCCCGAGCACCGACGGATCGCTCTTCAACGCGGTGCTCCAGAAGCGATACGTCAGAACCACGGCGCCGGCGGCGGCCGGGCCGTCGTCCCGCATATCGAGCAGCCGCCCCATTACCGGATGCAGACCCATCACGTCGAAGTACGTACCGCCGACAACTCCCGCCCGCACCTCGCGCGGCTCCCCCAGCCCATTCAGGGTGAAGCCGATGGTGGAGAAATCGCCGATCGCGCTGAAGGATTTCACGCGCTGCCGCAGGTCCTCGATCTCCGGGACGGAAAACGTGGCGTTCTCCGTGCCCATGCCCCGCGCGCTCTGCCGGATGTAAATCAGCCTGTTTTCGTCGCGATTCACTAACGGGCGCAGAAGAACCCCGCGGACCAGCGTGAAGATAGCGGCGTTGGCTCCGATTCCGAGCGCCAGCGTGAGGACCACTGTAATCGTGAGCCCCTTGGCTTTGGCGAGCGAGCGGAGGGCGTACTTCACGTCACGCCAGAACATTCCGGCAGCTTCGCGTAGATCCAACTGTTCCGCGCTCCCACCAGTCATGATCGCCCCTCCCTTGCGAGTGTCTCTTCGGCTCCTTCACAGCAGTGCCGTTCGACAGCCGGTCTTTTCCATGGCCGGGCAAAGAAATCTGGCATAGATGGAATCTCCTTCCGCAACCATACGCGATGCCGGCAGCCGATGTTCCATTTTTCGCGTACGGACGTCGGGCAGCATCAGAACTCCCGATGTCGCCCCGCAATNNGCCCGCCCGCGCTGAATTTGGGACCGCGGCTCGAATCGGATCGAGCGAAGGCGAGCACCGCCTGCCCCACCTGCGGTCTCCCTGCAAATTCCACGACATCAGGAGTTGTGAGCATAGGTGATGTAAGCGATTCTCTTCCTCCGGGAAACAGGCCGGATCCGTTTCTGTCGCGAAACTCACTTCAAGTGGCGCCGAACGCTTGCTCACGCTCGCGGCTCGGAAAACGCTGCGATGATTCCACGGGACTCGTTACCGTGCCACCGAGTAGGCGCGTCAGGGGTGCTGCACGCTACTTACCACCGGCCGCAACAGCCGCAGCGCGGGACGCGTCA
>PLRZ01000146.1:14066-18186 GCA_003164075.1 Bryobacterales bacterium
CCGGAAATCGCATGCGGATCTCGTCGCCCGATCCCATCACCACCATGCGGTCGTCCGGCTGACGCAGTAAGTCCTCCACCGCCCCATAACGCGTGTACTTACCCGGCGTGGGATTCCACATAGTCGTGGGACTAACTGTCAAATAGTCGAATGACTCCGGCTGTTTCCGCTCCGGATCGATAGTAGCGCGCGAGAAGCCCCGAAAGTGTAAGTCCGCCGAGCTCATGGCGATCTCCGTCAAGCGCGTCTGTGGCGGCACGTTGTTTTCGAACAGATAGATCTCATCCCAATAGACGCACAGACTAGTCACGATGCGCACTTCGCGCGAAGCACTCAGAAACTTACCGGTAAGATCCACCGCCATCGGCTTCGGCTTGCCCGAAGGCATCCCCATATCTTCGATGACTGTCTTCCACTTACCCTGCGCGTCCTTCACTTGAAGATACGGGAACACCAGGTCGCGATGCGCCTCGGTGGCCGCCAGAAACGTGCTGCCGTCGGCCCAATCCACCCAGCCCTGAAGCACCAGCGTGGCCTTGCCGTCCGCGGCCGCGCCGGCGAAATCCAGATCGAGCGTGTGCAACTCCGCCACGCCGGCATGGTCGCGCTGGAAGGCATCGGGATAGCGCTGGTCGCGAGCCAGCAGCGCCGCCCGCACATCCGTTCCATGCCCGTCCCGCGCCGCCGTGGGGTAAATCCGCCGCGTCCCTCCGTACAAACGGAACTCCGGGAACGGCGGCGACTTGAACTTTTCATTCGTCACGATTTCGGTATCCGCCGGATGGTCCAACGCCATCAGCTTCAGTTGGTCGATATACGAGACCTCGCGGAGTTCCTCCGTCATGCGGATCTCATACGCTCCGTCGCGCTCCTGCAGCGCGCCCGCCGGGATGGAGACCCACTCCTGGTGATCCACCGGAAAATATTGGCCGTCGCCGGAACTGGCGCCCAGCGGCGCGACGCCCAGCACGTCGGTAATGAATTGGAAGCGCTCGCCGTTCCAGGTGAAGATCATGGGGCACGACCCGGCGAGGCGCGGCGCCTCCGTGACCATCGTTACCTTGTTCACCGGCTGTTTCATTTCGTTCTGGATCAAACCGTTCGCCCACGTGATCCGGACCGTATCCACGCTGGTAAGATTGCCCAGCCGAAACACCAGCGGGATCCCGGCGTAAGTCATCTTCTGGTAACTGCTGCCGGCCTTCACTTCCACTTTGGCGTTCATCGACAGCTTGGCATTCTTCACTCCGATGAGCCCGATCTCGATCCAGTTACCGTATGCCGCCGTGGTATCGTGCGCCATAATGAGGCTGCCATCGGCCGCGATTCGCGCCCAGTCGAGGCGCCCGTTGCCGCTGAAATCGGCCGCGGCGGCACTGGCCGGGAACGGCGGACGATCACTCGACGGAGCGGCCTGCAGCACGCCCCCGCGGTTCACTAAGTTCCCTGCGGGTTCGAACTCCAGGTCGGTAAAACCATCGCGATTGAAGTCGACCGCCACTAACCCAAGGGCGTCGGCCGGCAGCACATCCAGCGGAACTGCCTGGTAAGTGCCGCCTAACTGGTCGCGGTAGAGCACACCGGGACGGCCGGCGTAGGAGACCACCAGGTCGAAGCCGGGAGTGTCCGGTTCCAGATCGAAGCGCACGGCGTCCAATGCCTTCCCCGCGACGAACGGGAAGCGCTTGGTTTCGTCGCTGAAACCGGCCTCGCCGTTGTTGCGCATCAGACGGGAATCGTCGCCGATCAGCACGATGTCTTCGTCGTAATCGTGGTCGTAGTCGATCCACACCGCCTTGCGGAAGGAGCCCGCCGCCAGGTCGGCGTGCTTCACGAACGCCTTGCCGGTATTGCGATAGAGCGCCGCGCCTTTGCTGGTGATCACGCAGAGGTCGGGCAGCCCGTCGTTGTCGAAATCGCCGGGCGCGATGAACTGCACGTCGCGCAGCGCTTCCAGCCCCGAGTTCGCCACCAGCGTGCGGCCCCCGCGGAACCATGCCACGCGGCCCGCGGACCATGCAATCAGGTCGGGATGCCCGCCGGGGCCCGGCATGGCGGTGACGCCCGCGCCCGGCCCGGTGAATCCCGCCGCCAGTTTTTGATCGCGATAAGTCGGCGCGGCCGGTGGAATGCCGGGCGGCGCGTCGATAGGGTCGTAGAGTTCAGCGTACGCACACCAGTCCATGTCTTCCGGAATGGCGGCGCCTTCCTGCTGCTTTTTCAGGTCCTGGAAGACCTTCAACTCCGCGGCCGCCTCGTCGGCGCGGCCCGCCTGCCGGTACAATCCATAGAGCTGGAAGTGAGGAGCCGCCAGCCGCGGGCTGAGGTCGCGCGCCGCTTCGAATTGCGCGATGGCCGCGGGGTAGTCTTCCTTCATCTTATAGAGCGCGCCCAACTGGTAATGCGACACCGGCTCGCTGGGCGCCAGCCGCACCATCTCCTGGAACTGCGCCAGCGCCAGGTCCGTTTCGTTCTGCTTCTTATAGAGGAGGCCCAGATTGAACCAGGTGTGCGGCAGTTTGGGATCGAGCTTCTGGACCTTCAGCAACAGTGCCGTGGCCGTTTCCAGGTCGCCCTGGCGCAGGAGGGCCAGCCCGTAGTTCAGTTGTTCGCGGACCGAGTCGGGCGCCAGTGCCAGCGCCTGCTTCAACTCCGCCACGGCCTCGTCGTGAGTGGCGGGATTCTCGTAGAACGCCTTGCCCAGATTGCGATGCTGCCACAGGCGCGGGTCGTTGGGACTTTGTCCCAGAACCAGCCAGCTTGCGCCGCCCATCGCAGCCAGTACCGCCGCCCACACGAACCCGCGAAATTTTCCGTGCATCTATCTGACAGTATGCCAGCATTTCGTCCCCCGCCGGGGATGAGCGAGAATGATATTTGACCCACATCCTCACTCTCTCCGCCCGCGAACAAGCTCGCCTCGTCCTTGAACGCCAGCTCTCCTCCCGCGAGCTGATCGCCGCCCATCTGCAACAGATCGCCGCCGTGAACCCCGCGCTGAACGCCGCCGTGGAAGTGCTCCACGACCGCGCGCTGGACGATGCCGCCGCGGCCGACCGCGAATTGGCCGCCGGCACCCTGCGCGGCCCGCTGCAAGGTGTGCCGTTCAGCGTCAAGGACTCCATCGAGCAGGCGGGCACGCGCTGCACCGCCGGCACATTGGGCCGCAAAAACGCGGCGCCCTCCACTGCCGACGCCACGCTAGTCGCGCGCCTGCGCCACGCCGGCGCCATCCCCATCGCGCGCACCAATCTCCCCGACCTTCTCTTCGCTTTCGAGAGCGCCAACCTCATCTACGGGCAGACCAACAATCCCTACGACGTGACGCGCACCTGCGGCGGCAGCAGCGGCGGAGAAGCCGCGCTCATCGCCGCCTGCGGCTCGCCACTAGGGCTGGGCAGCGATGCCGCCGGCTCGGTGCGGCTGCCCGCCGCCTTTTCGGGAATCGCCGGCATCAAGCCGACCTCCGGCCGCCTGCCGCGCACGGGCCACTTTCCGCCCGCCGGCGGATGGCTCGAGATGGTGTGGCAGATGGGTCCCCTGGCCCGGCGCGTGGAGGACCTCATCGACGCCATGCGCCTGCTCACCGGCCCCGACGGTATCGACTTCACAGTTCCCGACGTGCCGTTCCGTGAACCGGAGCAAGTGAATCTGGCCGGCTTGCGAGTGGCGTTCTATACCGATAACGGGTTTGCCGCCGCGGATGGCGAGGTCTCCGCCGTAGTCCGCGCCGCGGCGGCCGCTGTCGCGCCCGCGGTCCGCTCCGTCGAGGAATCGCGCCCCGCCTGTCTGCCCGACGCTTACGATCTGGAGATGAAATTCATCGGCCCGGATGGCGGCGACGGTCTGCGTGCCTATCTCCGCGATCTCGGTTCCGCGGAAGTGCATCCGCTGCTCACCGGCTGGCTCGACAAGCTGGAGCCCTACCGCACCGACCTCGCCGGCCTGGCGCGCTACTGGTCGGAGCTCGACGCGTATCGCGCCGAAATGATGCGATTCCTGCGCAGTTACGACGTGATTCTCTGCCCCGCGTACATACACGCCGCACTGCCTCACGGCGAATCCATCCGCGACGACAATTTCCGCGGCTTCAGCCATACTATGGCGTTCAACGTCGCGG
>PLRZ01000347.1:0-9956 GCA_003164075.1 Bryobacterales bacterium
AGCCGGTGCAGTCTTGGAACTCGGTATAGCGTGCATCGATTTCCTGACGGGTGAGTGTGCGGAAACGGTCTACGCCGAATTTCTCGCAGCAGAAGCTGCCCATCACCGAGCCGTAGATCACGGCGCGGCGCAATTCGGCAAAGTCGAGCTTGCTTTCGGAGAGGTCCAGGCCGCGCCCCGCGAGATATCCAATGAAGCCGCCGGCGAAGCAATCGCCCGCGCCGGTGGGATCGAAAACGGATTCCAGCAGGTAGCCCGGCGCCATAAAATGGCGGCCGCCGTGGAACAGAATGGCGCCGTATTCACCGCGTTTGATGACCAGCGTCCCCGGCCCCATGGCCTGCACTTTGGCGGCGGCGGAACGCAGGTTATACTCGCCCGAAAGCTGGCGCGCTTCGCCGTCGTTGATGAGCAGGAAGTCCCACTGTTTGATGGTTTCGAGCAGCTCGCCGCGAAAATCGCTAATCCAGTAATTCATGGTGTCGCCGCCGGTGAGCTTGACGCCGTTCATCTGGGCGCGCACGCTGCGCTGCAGGGCGGGCTGGATGTTGCCCAAAAAGAGGTACGGTTCGGAGCGGTAAGACTCGGGCAGTTTGGGGTTGAAATCGGCGAACACGTTGAGATCGGTACGCAGGGTGGTGCGGTCGTTCATGTCGGCGGAATAGACGCCCGCCCAGAAGAACGTTTTGCCTCCCGGCACGCGTTCGAGGCCGGTGAGATCGATGTGGCGCGACGCCAGCAGGTCGATATCCACCTGGTCGAAATCGTCGCCCACTACGGCGACCACTTTGACGGGAGTGAAATAGCTGGCGGCGAGGGCAATATAGGTGGCGGCGCCGCCCAGCATGCGGTCGACCTTCCCATGGGGCGTTTCCACGCCGTCATACGCTATGGAACCTACGACGATCAGCGACATGTAAGAACAGATTGTAGCCCAATACGCCAACATGGTGATTTTACGGTGATGCGCCAGGGCGTACCCCAGGGCGTACCCCGTTCGGCTCTTACTTGATGCACACAACTTGGCTCATGGGGGTAATAGCGGCCAGCTTGAATAGAACCACCGGATTAGGGCTCTGAATCCCGCGTTCCACCATGAAGACGAAAGAGCGGTCCAATTCGACCGCGGCTGCAAGCTGCTCCTGAGACAGGCCCCTTTCCTTGCCGGGCTTCCTGTTGGGGTGTAGGCTCGTTCCGATGTCGTAGATTTAAATCCGAATCAGGAGGTGTCGGGTGTTCTGCCCATCCTGCGGAGTTCAAGGGCCTGATGAATCGCTGTTCTGCCTGAAATGCGGGCAAGATTGGAACATACCCTCGACGCGAGCCACCACTTCGTCGTGCTCGAGCAACTCGCCACGGCGTGCCGCGGCGCGGCCTTCTTCGACGGCCTCAATGAACCGGGCGTCGTATTCGGCGACGTGCCGGAGCCGGGCTTCCTTTTCCGGTGACGACGGGACATCCATAACTACTTTCCAGCTTATCGCGTCAGTTCCGGCCAGATGCAGCACCGCCGTCAGGGCTCGTCCGGAAAAATGGTATGCGTGAGATCCTCCGGTTCCTTTTCACGGGAGGTTCCCCAGAGCGCCAGGCTAAAGGCCACCGCCGAGAGCGCCCATACCAGGATGTCCACCACATCGAGGGAGTAGCGAAAGGCCACCGCGCCCAGGCACAAGACAGTGCGAATGATCCAGCCATACAGGCGCGAGGGTTTGTGCCAGCCCTTGCGGACCGCGGCAAAGGTGCGGCCGGTCATGTAGGCGCAAGCCAGGCCGAGCAGCCCCAGCACGCCGCGCAGGAACTCCATGGGAACGTTCATTCTGTTTCAAACATGGCGCAGACGGCGGCGGTTTGCAAGTGCCTGGCTTGCGATATGCTCTCAAGAGAGGATTCGCGATGAACTGGACGCGCCGGCAATTCAACGGTATGGCCGCACTGGGAGCCGCTACGGGACTGGCGGCCGGCGCGCGGGCTCAATTGTCGACGCGGAAGCTGGGGTACTGCATCGTGGGGCTGGGCCGGATTTCGATGCAGCATTTCATGCCGGCCACCAAAATGTCGCAAAACGCCCGGGTAACGGCGATCGTCAGCGGCCATCGCGACAAGGCCGAACGCATGGCGGCGGAATATGGCGTGCCTGCCAGGAACATCTACAGTTACGACAACTACAACGGCATCGCCGGGAACCCGGACATCGACGCGGTCTACATCGCTCTGCCCAACAGCATGCACGCCGAGTACACCATTCGCGCCGCGCAGGCCGGNNGTGCTGTGCGAGAAGCCCATGGCCTCCACGGCGGCCGACGCACAGGCTATGGACGATGCCTGCCGCAAGGCCAATCGCAAGCTCATGGTCGGTTACCGCTGCCACTTCGAGCCGGCGCATTTGCGGGCGATCCAACTTATACGCGACGGCAGGCTGGGGAAGATCGAGGCTATCGACAGCGCCTTCGGCTACAACATCGCGCCGGGGGAATGGCGCCTCAACAAGGCGATGGCCGGCGGCGGTCCGCTGATGGACGTCGGCATTTACTCGTTGAATGCGTGCCGGCGGCTGACCGGCGAAGAGCCGGTCGATATCAAAGGTTACTCGGCGGTGGTGGACCAGGACGGCCGCTTTCGCGAAGTGGAAGAGAATGTCTCCTGGAGTATGAAGTTCCCTTCGGGCGCGGTGGCGAGTTGCAGCACCACTTATGGCGCCAATATGACGAGTTACTTTCGGGTGCTTGGTTCAAAGGCGGAACTTTACGTGGAGCAAGCCTTCGCCTACGAAGGCCAGCACCTGATGGCCGTGATGGACGGCGGGCCGCCCATCAACGAGCCGAGCAGCTTCCGCGATCCCGGCTGCTTTGTGCGCGAGGCCGATCATTTCGCCGAATGTATCTTCAGTAATCGGGAACCGGGGCCAAACGGCACGGAAGGGCTGCGGGATATGAGACTAATAGCGGCGATTTATAAGTAGAGAAGAAGTCTTGGGATTAAACAGAATCACCGCGCGCGGCTCGGAAAACGCTGCGATGATTGCANNGCGCCACATCGTACCTACACCGCTAACTGCCCGTGATACAGCATCTCGGACGGATCGAATTTGGCCTTCACGATCAGCTTTCCGAGGCGCGTGGTGAAATCCACTTCGTGATCTTTCTTGCCGAAATCCAGGAACTCCCTGGAAAAGGCGAATAGAAAGTAAGTGCCCCCGGCAGTCATCTGCTGGACCACTCCGGGCTGCGCCATTTCCCTGCCCTTGGGCTGCAGCGTGGTGAACTGTTTGAGGTCGTCGAGGGTCTGCTTGGAGGCCGACGCGTCCGAGGGCGTGGAGAGTTTGGGCGAATCCTGGTCCGTGTCGTCGGGATTCTGTGTCTGCTGCCGTTGGCGGTTGTCGATTAGCGGGATGTCGCGGACACCGATTACATAATGTTTGGCGAACGCGTCGGGCAGCGTAGTCTTCAGTGCGTCGAGGATCGGCTGGGCGCTTTCCCATCGCACCGTACCCTTATAGCTGGAAGCCCCTCCGCCGTTGCGGCCGCCGCCGTTGCGGCCGCCGCCGTTGCGCCCTCCGCCCATGCGGCCGCGGGGCATGCCGATACCGATTCCGCCAATCCCGATGCCCGGGCCGCCCATGCCGCCGCCCCCGCTCCGCGGATATCCGCCACCGCTCGGCGATCCCTGCCCGTAACCGCCGTTGTTTTCACCGGGGGCGTATTGCGCCGTCACGGATTTCGCCCACGGCGACTTGGTGGTAAGCCGATCGATCTCTTCGCCGGTCCATTGCGAGGGNNTTCCTTTTGCATGTCTGTGGGACGTATCGACGGGGCAGATGCGTTTCTCGAAAAGTCAGGTTAAGGACTTGGCCATGCGAAAACCGTCGGCGCCATCCTCGTAGTACCGGCGGACGATTCGCGACCTGGCAAAACCGTACCCCTCATAGAACCGGATGGCTACCCGATTCGTCACCTTCACCGTGAGGGTCAACCGAACGATCCCACGGCGGCGCAATCGGCGCAGAGTGCTGTCCATCAGCGCGGAGGCGATTCCCTTCCCGCGCCGCCTGGGATCCACTGCCACGGAGACGAGTTCGGCGCGGCCGGTAGGCGATCTCCCGCCTGTGCAGGTGAGCATGTACCCGCAAACGTTCCGGCCCCTCACCGCGACCAGGAACAATTCCCCACATTTGTGGTAAAAATCTGCAAATAGATTGCGGTCGTATGCATCGTCTCCGAAGCTGGCGTGTTCTATTTGCAGAATGCGGTCCAGATCGGAGAGCCTTAGAAGCCGGATGGAAAATGGCGTAGTCATTCTGTTATCCTTTATTTTGGCGCACTTGGAGGCGGTTCGAAACCGGTGGGTTCAAAAAGACGCAGGAAAGTGCCAGCTCCTCTTGACAACAATTTCAGACCGGCGCATACTGGAATCAAGATGCAACTGAGTGTCAACTGCGATCAGTCGGAAACGCTCCCCGCGAGCCTGATGGACCTGCGCCGCGGCGATGCCGCCATCCTGGAAGGGATCGATTTACCGGTGGACGATGCGCGCCGCCTGATGGAGCTGGGTTTTGTGCCGGGCACGCAGATCACCGCGGGCCGCAGCGCTCCCGGGGGCGACCCACAGGTCTTCCAGGTGGATGGTTCGGAGATCGCGTTGCGCCGCGAGACCGCGCGGCGTCTCACCGTCCGCCGCCAGAAAATCGCTAAGCCGGGTCAGGCGCCGAGGGCGTGATGGGCGGATGCAGCGATTGCAGCAGTTGCAACCGAGAGGCAGTACTGGAGTTTCCCGGATCGCGGACCGCGCCTAAAACCGTCGCCGTGATCGGCCCGCCGAACTCGGGCAAAACCACCCTTTTTAATCGTCTCACCGGCCTGCACCAAAAGGTCGCCAACTTCCCCGGCGTCACTGTCGAACAGCACACCGGCGTCGCGGCCCTACCCGATGGCCGCACCATCCAACTGATCGACCTCCCGGGAGTGTACAGTCTTTCGCCCCGTTCGGAGGACGAGCAGGTGGCGCACGACGTTCTGACCGGCCAACGCGCCGACACCCCCAAGCCGGAAGCCGTGCTGCTGGTGCTCGATTCCACTAACATGGCGCGCCACCTGATGCTGGCCGCGCCCATCCTGGCGCTGGGCCTGCCCACGCTGGTGATCCTCAACATGGCCGACGACCTGCGCAGCCGCGGCGGCCGCGTGGATTTGCAGAAACTGGCAGCGGAACTGGGCGCGCCCGTGGCGCTGATCAGCGCGCGGCGTGGCGAAGGCGTGGATCAGGTGTTCGATTTTCTGGCGGGCGCCATGGCGAAGCCCTCGCCCAGGGAACTTCCCGTTCTGCAGGATGTCCCCAAGTGCCGCGAATGGGCCGGCCGGGTGGGCAGCCAGTCGGCCTACCGCGCACCGGCGCCACCTAAATGGACGCGGCGGCTGGACGCCGTATTCCTGCATCCGGTGGCCGGTCCGCTGCTGTTTCTGGCGGTGGTGGTGGCCATTTTTCAGACCATTTTTAGCGTGGCGGATCCTTCCAAGGACGCGGTGGATTGGCTCATCCAACATTCCGGCAATTGGGTTGCATCGGTGCTGCCGAATGGCCTTTTCAAGTCGCTGGTAATCGATGGCGTATGGAAGGGCGTCGGCTCGGTGATCGTCTTCCTGCCGCAGATCCTGCTGCTGTTCCTGTTCATCAGCATTCTGGAAGACTCGGGCTACCTGGCGCGGGCCGCATTGATTGCCGACCGCACCATGGCCAGGGTGGGACTGCAGGGCAAGTCGTTCATCCCGCTGCTTTCCGCCCATGCGTGCGCGGTGCCGGCCATCATGTCGACGCGCACCATCGAAAACCGGCGCGATCGCATCGCCACCATCCTGATCGCCCCGTTCATGACGTGCTCGGCGCGCCTGCCGGTCTACACCCTGATCATCGCGGCGTTCATACCCCGCCGTCCGCTGCTGGGATGGCTGCTTTCGGCGCGCGCCGCGGCAATGCTGGGGCTGTATGTGTTGGGATTCCTGGCCGCGGTGGTGACCGCCCGGCTGCTAAAATCCTCCATCCTGAAGAGCGGGCGCACGCCCTTCCTGCTGGAAATGCCGTCGTACCGCTGGCCCACGTTCACCTCCCTGGGGCTGCGGTTGCTCGATCGATCCAAAGTCTTCCTGGTGCGGGCCGGCACCATCATCCTGCTGGTGAGCGTCATCCTCTGGGCCATGCTCAACCTACCCTACTCCGGCGGCAAGCCACCGGAGATCGCCAACAGCCTGGCCGGCACCGTGGGACGAACCATCGAACCGGTGATCAAGCCGCTGGGCTTCAATTGGAAAATCGGCATCGGGCTGCTCACCGCGGTGTTTGCGCGGGAGACCATTATCGCTACGATGGGGACCATCTATGGGATGGATCCGGAGTCGAACAAAGAGGGGATGCAAGTTGCGCTGCACCACGATCTCACCCCGGGAGGAGCGGTGGCGCTGCTGATTTTCTTCGCCTTCGCCATGCAATGTATCTCCACCATTGCGGTGGTGCGGCGGGAAACCGGTGGATGGAAGTGGCCCATCCTGCAATTCAGTTACATGACGGGCCTGGCCTACGTGGGGGCCTTCGCGGCCAATCACCTAATTCGCTGACAGGTGCTCCTGGGCTTCCTGCCATACGCCGGCGAAGAACTCGCGCGAGCCGGGCGAGCAGCCGATGTGCAGACGGCCGGCGCCATCCTCCACGAAGCCCAGATATCCGCACCACCCCAGATCGTCCAGCACGAACCGCAGGCACTCCAATTCACCCTCCGGCATGTGCGAGATATCGATGTCGAAGACTTGTCCCGAGCTGTGCGCGAAGGCTTCGTGCTGCGAGGGTTGCTGGCGGGCGTAGGTCTCCGGTTCCACCAGCGCCGTAACGGACAGAGGCTGGAAGGTCTCGCCGAGCGCGTTCATTTCCTCAAAGAGGCGGCGCGTTTCAAAGGCGACGTAGGTCAAAGCGCCCAGCGCCGAGGGCGCGGCCTGCGAGAAATCCGCGGTGGCCGAATCCTCCGCTGGAAGCTGCAGGCTATAGCCCAGATATTCGGCGCTCCGCGGCGCCTTAATCAGCCGGTCGCCCGGGTTGGCGCGAATATCCTCCTGGGTACGATAGATCAGGTCATCCCGCCGGAGCCACGCGGAAAGCCGGTGCGGCGCGCGCGGACCCGAGGCAAACTGGTTCTTGTACTCCTGCTGCAGCGCCACGAACTCGCCCGGGTCGCGCCGATACAGGGCCAGTAACTGGGCGGCGCGTTGGATGCGGAAGTAGTAAGTGGGTGAGTAATCGCGCAGCATCTCCTGCTGGATAGCCTGATACAGTTCGCGGTTCCAGGTGGGGCTGCAGGAGAAAAACATCCGCGGCACGGTGATTTCGTCCGTGGGAATGCCGCGCGCACGGCTTGTGAGGCCCTTCATGAAGGTGACGCAGCCGGTGCCGCAGTGGTATGCGAAGATGGCCCAATCCTGCCCGCCGAAATGACGCTCCATGTTCGCCAGGTACTGGGCCGCGGCGGGAATCGCGCGATCGGGCACCAGGCGGTCGTCGCGCACGGTCACTATGTAAGGCTCTTTGTGGGTAACAGTCTTGTACTTAGGCTTCTTGCTCTTACTCTTGACGAGCACTTTTTCGCGCGTCACCTTGTACCTTGTGGCGCGCACCACTTTCAAGCCCATGTCGTGCGCGGTGGCCTCGGAGATCTGCATGATTCCTTTTGGACCGGCCGGGCTCTCGGCTTTCGGGTCGCCCCAGCTCTCGAGGTAGGCGATGCCTTCAATGATGGCGGCCGGGAATCCGCTGCTCTGGGCGGCGGCGCGAATGATAGCCTGCAGTTTGTTATCGGTGATGCGTTTGGCGCCGGCCACGGCATCCTGTTCGCGCATGATGCCGAAGGTCTGCGATTGAATCATGAGATCCGTGCGCGCCTGGAGGACGTCGGGCGATAGATCGTCGCGATCCACGCCGACACCGGAGATCCGGTGCGACGGGGAGAAGTACGCCGGGGAGCCGGCCTGCCCCCAGGACACCAGGCTCAATAGCAGGACTACCTTGAATTTCATCCGCTTCCTACAGTGTAGCTAGTTTCTGGTGCGAAACTCCGGCTCGTGACGGCAAGACCGCTCCCTGGCGATCGCGGCTCGGTAACAAGTCCCGTGGAATCGTCGCTGCGTTACCGAGCCGCGACCGCAAGGGAGCGGTTTCATGAGTTTCGCGACAGAATCCAGCTATAGCGGCGCGGCCCGCGTCACAATTCATTGGACGCACGTGAAACAAAAGTGGTAACACCGACTTGATTTATGCAGTTAATGGTCTCAGTTGTCCTTGAATCCGCCGGCCACGGACGCGGCGCAGACACTCCTGTCTGCCGCGCCGAGACTCCGAACTCCCGATGAAGATCGGCTCCAGTATCGACAGGACCGCCATCCGTACCGTTTTTCCTTATCCGTGTCGATCCGTGACCATTCATTTTGGCTACACTGAATCCATGCTGCCTCCAGGTTGCGTGAAACGGCTGGTCTTGTTGCTGGGACCGCGGGCCTGCCTCGACCGGCCGGAAGACCTGGCGCTCTACGAGTACGATGGCGGCATCGACAAACATCGCCCGGACGTGGTGGTGTTTCCGCGCGATACCAAAGATGTCGCCGGGATCGTGAAGATCGCACAGGAATTCGCGGTGCCGTTTGTGGGGCGCGGCGCGGGCACGGGGCTCTCGGGTGGGGCCATCCCGCGGGAGGGCGGCATCCTGATCGCCTTCGCGCGTATGAACGCCATCCTCGAAATCGACATCGAGAACGAGCGCGCCACGGTCCAGCCGGGCGTGGTGAATCTGGACATCACCGGGGCGGTGGAGCGCAACGGCTATTTTTACGCGCCAGACCCATCGAGCCAGCGCGCCTGCACCATCGGCGGGAACGTCTCGGAGAACGCCGGCGGACCGCACACGCTGGCCTATGGGGTGACCACCAACCACGTGCTGGGGCTCGAAGTGGTGATGCCCGATGGCACGGTGGTGGAGACCGGCGGGAAGGAGATGGACCTGCCGGGGTACGATTTGACGGGCCTGTTGACCGGGTCGGAAGGCACCATGGTGCTGGTGACACGCGTCATCACCCGGTTGATGTACAAGCCGGAGGCGGTCAAAACGATTCTGGCGGTATACGAAACCAACGAGGATGCCGGACGGACGGTGGCCGAAATCACGGCGCGGGCCATTACGCCGGTAGCGGTGGAGATGCTGGACGGGGTGATGCTGCGGATGGTGGAAGAGGCTACTCACGCGGGTTATCCCATGGACGCCGCGGCGGTCCTGCTGATCGAGTTGGAAGGTCTGGGGGAAGTGGTGGAAGAGCAGGTGGCGCAGATACGCGAAGCTTGCGCGGTGTGCGGGGCGCGTGAATTCCGCGTGGCGCGGACCGCCGAAGAGCGCGATTTGCTGTGGAAGGGACGCAAGAATGCATTCGGAGCGGTGGGACGCGTGAGCCCCACTTACTATGTGCAGGACGGCGTGGTGCCGCGCACCAAGATCGCTCCGACGCTTCATTTCATCGGCGAAACGGCGATCAAATACGGGCTGACCATCAGCAATATTTTCCACGCGGGCGACGGCAACATGCACCCTATCATTCTGTTCGACGCTCGCAAGCCGGGCGAGATGGAGCGGGCGCGCGCGGCGGGCGGGGAGATTCTGACGTACTGCATTGAGGCCGGCGGGTCGATTACGGGGGAGCACGGCGTGGGCATGGAAAAGAATGAGCTCATGGGCAAACAGTTCTCGCCGGAAACGCTGGAGACGATGGGGAGGCTGAAGACGCTGTTCGATCCCGATGGCCGGTTGAATCCCGGGAAGGTGCTGCCTACCGGCCGGGGATGCCTGGAGATCCGCCAAAAGACGCTGACCGGGGGGCAGGTTTTGTATTGACGGATTGGCTTAGGGGCCGCGAAAGAATATCCTGTGCATTTCAGACCCA
>PLRZ01000347.1:9988-16364 GCA_003164075.1 Bryobacterales bacterium
CGCCTTAAGAGCTGTTAAGAAATAAGCTTGCCTAACGCTCCCTTACGGGGTGCCCCTTGGGCCGGAGAACTACGCTGCGAAGTTTTTCCCGCTCCCGCGTTTTTTCTTATCTTATATAAACAAATTCGGTATATACTCGATTGCGCACTCGGAGGCAAAGCGGAAATTCCCGGCCTCCCACGCCGAAAGCGAATCAGAGAGGAAACAGCATGCCTACCACCACGAAGAAACATTCTCCCACTAACGCCCTGCAACCCGGGGCGGTGCGTCCACACCACACATCCAAGAATTCCCAGGCGCATCCCGGCATCAGCCCACTAAGTTCCGTGGGACATCGCAATACGAGTTTCCAGCCGTTGCCGCGGCCCCTGGGTCTGCCGCCCTATCACTATTCGCTGACCGATAACTTCCAGGAGGTCGCAACCAACATAGAGGCGGAGAAGAAGATGATCTTTCACGTATTGGGCGATTCCGGGGGTGTTCAGGACGGAGAGTTCCAGAACAATGTCGCCGCGCAAATGGTGGAACAGACCGCCCCGGGCGGGGCCGCGGTTCCGCAGTTCTGTTACCACGTCGGCGACGTGGTTTACTTCACTGGAATGAACGAGGATTACTACGCCCAGTTCTACGAGCCCTACGCTCATTACGCGCCGCCGATCCTGGCGATTCCGGGCAACCATGACGGCGAAGTGGACGACCCCACGGCACAGACGTCGCTGGATGGCTGGGTGGAGTATTTCATGCAGGCAACTCCCGACGTCGACCCCATTTCCAAGGACGCGCCTCGTGTCGGCCTGAACCTTCCCAACCCTTACTGGACGCTGGTGACGCCCTTCGCCACGATCGTCGGCATGTATACCAACGTTCCCGAGGGCGGATCGATCGATTCGGTGCAGCAACAATGGGTGACCAACGAATTTGCCACCGCTCCGGCCGACCGGGCCCTCATTCTTGCGCTGCATCATCCGATCTTCTCGTTCGACGCCTATCACAGCGGCAGTTCGAAGATGGCCGACGTCCTCGAAAACGCGATTCGCGATACGGGACGCGTGCCGAACATGGTGCTGTCGGGCCATGTTCACGATTACCAGCGCATCGAAATGAAGATCGCGCCCGGCGGCGAAACACCATTCATCGTCTGCGGAAATGGCGGCTACCATAATCTGCACGCGATCCATTCGAAACCCGGAGACGCCGCCCCCGACACGGGTGCGGTTCTGAAGTACGGCGCGGACAAGGCGTGGGGGTTCATGACACTGACAATCGATAAGAAGACGATCAGTGGGGTAACCACCGAAATCGACAGAACGGGCAAGGTGACAAAGGGCGACTCCTTCAGTTACCCGGCCGCATCGGTGGTTCTGAAGGACCCGAAGAGCGTTCCGACGCTTTAGCTACTGAGTCCATGAGATTCCCGGAGAAACGCTCCGCGCTATCCGAATGGGCATGACTGGCCAGCTAGTTTCTGTCGCAAAACTCAAGAAACCGCTCCCTGGCGGTCGCGGCTCGGTAACGCAGCGATGATTCCACGGGACTTGTTATTGAGCCGCGACCGCCAGGGAGCGGTTTTGCCGTTACGAGCCGGAGTTTCGCGACAGAAACCAGCTAGAGACTTTGGACGATGAGGACGCATGGACACGCAGCTTTCAGCCGGGGCGCCGCGTGGAGGCGCGGTCCAAGGGAGTCTGAAACTGCGGGAGCAGTTTCTAGAGAGCCGGGGCCGGGTGGCCAGGCGGTGCTCGCCTGCCGGTTGGCCCGCGCTGAACCAGGCCGGCTGCCCAAACAGAATAGCGGGCAGGCGAGCNNGCCTTCACTCTCAAAGATCAGCGCCAGATGACTCGCGCGATGAACTATTTCGCCTGGCAGAGCCGTCTGGTGGCCAGCGAGCTGGGGCAACGGGTAATCGAAGTCGGCTGCGGCATCGGAAATTTTACCGGCGTGCTGCTGGATCGCGAATTGGTGGTCGCACTCGACCGCGAGGAGGCTTGCGTCCGCACCCTTCGCGAGCGTTTCCCGGGCCGCGATAACCTGCACGTTCTCACCTGCGAGGCTCCCAGCGGCGCGTTCCGCGAACTGGCGCGATTCCGCCCGGATTCGGTGGTCTGCGTCAACGTCCTGGAACATATCGAGGACGACGGCGCGGCGTTGCGCGCCATGGCGGAAATCCTCGTGCCGGGCGGCGTCGTCGTGCTGCTGGTCCCGGCTTTCGACGCGCTCTACGGGCCGATCGACCGCAACCTGGGCCACTACCGCCGCTATCGCCGCGGCTCCATCGTCAAGCTGGCCGGCGCGGCGGGGCTCGAGATTCGCAAGCTCCATTACATGAACGCCGCGGGCTTCTTCGGCTGGTGGGTGAATGTGCATGTGCTCCAACGCGAGGCACAGTCCGACGGGCAAATCGCGGTTTTCGACCGCTGGCTGGTACCGGTGCTCTCGGCCATCGAAGGCGCCGTGAAACCGCCGTTCGGACAGTCGCTGCTGGCCGTGCTGCGGAGGCCCGCGCCATGAGGATCGCGGCCCGCGGGTTTATACTGGACACGATTGTGAAACTGCACCACGAGAGCTACGAACTGCCGCTCAATCGCCGCGACCGCGGCCGCACTTTGCCATGACCGCTCCTCCCATTCCCCAAGTTACCCTGGACCAATACGAACAGTATCGGGACCTGCACACGATTCATTCCGCGGTGGATTATTGGGCCGCGCGCAAGCCCGAGGAAGCCGCCATCGTCAACGCCACGCGCGGCACAGTGCTCCCCTGGCGGCGCCTGCAGGCCGGGTCCATGGCCCTCGCCAACGAATTGTGGCACCGGGGCTTTCGCGCGGGCGATTACCTGGCGGCCTCACTGCCGCTGCTCGACGAGCACATTCTGCTGGAGTATGCCTGCTTCCGGCTGGGCGTGATCCACGTGCCGCTGGACTTGCGCCTGCCTCCGGCCGAGGCGATCCGCTGCCTCGGCCTGGTGCGCGCCAAAGGCTTCTTCTTCCTGGGGAAGACCGCGGCGGCCGATTTCGCGGCGCTGGGAGAAGCGGTCCGGCAGAAATGCGGCTTCGTCGAACACCTGGTGCAATTCTCGCCCCCCGCGGACTGCATCGCCGGCGCGGGTAGTTTCGCCGATTGGATACGCGCCGCCGCGGACCGGCCGGCGGCACGGTATCCCGGCCCCACGGAGCATGACGGAGCGCAAGTCATCTTCACCACGGGGTCCACGGGATCGCCCAAGCCGGCGCTGCTGTCGCATCGCGGCATCACCTGCCAGAATCTCTGTCTGGGCACGGCGTTCGCCTTTGGCCCGGGCCAGCGGGTGCTGTGCAATTTGCCGGCGTCGCATGTCGGCGGGCAGGCGGAAATTCTGATCACGTCGCTTTTTACCGGCGCCACGGCGGTGACGCTGGAGGTTTTCGACGCGGTGAAAAGCCTGGAGGCCATCGAGCGGCACGGGGTCACGCTGCTGGGGCAGATTCCGGCGATGTTCAATCTGGAGTGGCGCACGGCGGATTACGGGCAGCGCAATTTCGCCAGCTTGCGGTCGGCGGTTTACGGCGGGCAGGCGGTGCCGCGGCCGTTCCTGGAGCGCATGCTGACCATGGCGCCGGCCATCGCCACGGGTCTGGGACTGACGGAGGCCTCGGGCTTTTGCACCTACACGGCGCTCACGCCCGATGCCGGCGAAGTGGCGCGCGGTATCGGATGGGCCATGCCGGCCTACCGGCTGTCGATCCGCGAATCCATGGACGCCGCGGGATCGGCCGGCGCGGAGTTGTCCGCCGGCCAGGTGGGGCACATCTGTTTTGCGGGTCCGCAAAATTTCCTGGGCTATGTCAACGACCCTGACGCTACGGCGGCCACGCTTTCCCGCGACGGCTGGCTCTACACTGGCGACCTGGGCTCCGTCGACGAGTACGGGCTGCACTTCTCGGGCCGCGCCAAATGGGTGCTGAAACCCGCGGGCCATCAGGTTTTCCCGGGCGATGTGGAGAATCATTTCAGCGCGCTGGCCGACCGCGTGGCCAATGTCGGCGTGGTGGGGCACGAGCACCGCATGTGGAGCGAAGGAATCGTGGCGTTCGTCGAAAAGCTTCCGGGCGCCGATCTTACGCAGACCGAGTTGCGCAAACACGCGCGCGGCCTGGCGAGCTACATGCGTCCGTTGCACTACGTGATTCTGGAACCCGGCGCCATGCCCATGAACCGCACCGCCAAGGTGGACGTCACCCGCTTGCAGCAACTGGCGCGCGACGAGGTAAGCAGGTTGCGCGAGCGCGGCCGGTGGGATGGATGAAGCGGGTTCGCATCCGTTTGCGGGGCATCGTGCAGGGCGTGGGATTCCGGCCGTTCGTCCACAATCTGGCAGGGAAGTGGCAGCTTGCCGGCTACGTTCTGAACTCCTCGGCGGGATTGATTGCGGAAGTGGAAGGCGATGGCGCGGCGGTGGACGGCTTCGTGCAAGCGGTGCGCGCGGAAGCGCCGCCGCTGGCATGGATCCAGGAGATGGAGGTCGCCGAGCTCGCGCCCGAAGGCGGCACGGGCTTCGAGATTCGCCACAGCGCGGTGGAGACGGGAGAGTTCGCGCTGATTTCACCGGACGTGGCCACTTGTCCCGATTGTCTGCGCGATTTCCGCGAGCCGGGCAATCGGCGCTTCGGATATCCTTTCACCAATTGCACCAACTGCGGGCCGCGCTATACCATCATTCGCGACATCCCGTACGATCGCGCCGCGACGACAATGGCTCCATTCCGCATGTGCGAGGAGTGCCAGCGGGAGTATGACGACCCGGCCAATCGCCGGTTCCATGCGCAGCCGAATGCCTGCCCGGAGTGCGGGCCGTCGCTCGCGGGGAACATAACGCTCCCTGACGGGGTGCCCTCTGGTGGTGAGCCGGCAGGCGGCACCGCCTGCCCCACCATGGCAAACACTGGCATTGTTTTGGTGGCGCAGGCGGTGCCGCCTGCGCTATTGAGTCTTGCAGATTTGCGTGACAGCCCTGGTGGGGCAGGCTTCAGCCTGCGCGGGGCTTCAGCCCCGCCGGACCGTAACTCTATTATGCGAGGCTCTATAGCTTCTGAGGGAGCGATTCTCTCCGAGGCGCGGCGGCGTCTGGCGGCGGGCGAGATTCTGGCTATCAAGGGACTCGGCGGCTACCACCTGGCCTGCGATCCGCGGAATACCGGCGCCGTGGAGCGGCTCCGTGCGCGCAAACGGCGCAGCGACAAGCCATTCGCACTCATGGCGCGCGACCTCTCAGTAGTGGAATCGCTGTGCAAAGTCTCGGACGCGGATCGCGCCGCGCTGCTCGGTTGGCGGCGGCCCATCGTGCTGCTACCGCGCCGGCCGGAGACCGCGCTGCCGCCGGCCATCGCGCCGGGGAATCGCACCCTGGGAATCATGCTGCCCTATACTCCTTTGCACCATCTGCTGTTCGACGGCGCCGCTTACGACGCGCTGGTGATGACCAGCGGCAACCTNNATCTACATGCGCACCGACGATTCGGTGGTCCGCACCTTCGAAGGGCGCGAACGGGTGCTGCGCCGGTCGCGCGGCTATGCGCCGCAAACCCTCGACCTGGGCCGCACGGTCCCGGAACTGTTGGCCTGCGGCGGCGAGTTGAAAAACACATTCTGCCTCACCAAGGGGCGGCACGCCATCCTGAGCCAGCATATCGGCGACCTGGAAAACTACCAGACGCTCGTCTTCTTCCAGGAGACCCTGGCCAATTTGAAAAAGCTGTTTCGCGTGACGCCGCGGGCGGTGGCGCACGACCTACACCCGCTCTACCTCAGCACCAGATACGCGCTGGAACTGGAGGGCGTGCCCAAGATCGGAGTGCAGCACCATCATGCGCACATCGCCTCATGTATGGCCGAAAACGGGCTCGATGGCGATGTGATCGGGGTGGCCTTCGATGGGACGGGATACGGCGCCGACGGGGCCATTTGGGGAGGCGAGTTTCTGGTGGCGGGCTTCGGCGCGTTCGAACGGCGCGCCCACCTGCGGTATGTCAGCCTGGCCGGAAGCGATGCCGCGGTACGCCAGCCCTGGCGCATGGCCCTGGCCTATCTCGTCGATACCTTCGGCCCCGGCGTACCCTTTGCAGCGGCGCCCGAAGAGCACATTCGCGTGGTGCGCCGCATGATTGCGACCGGCGTGAATACGGTGCCGACTTCGTCCTGCGGCCGGCTCTTCGACGCCGTGGCGTCCCTGATCGGGCTGCGCCAGGAGGTCAACTTCGAGGGGCAGGCGGCCATCGAACTGGAAACCATCGCCGAGGACGGCAATACGGAGCGCTATCCTTATGGGATCGACGGCGGCGGCCCATGGGAGGTGGACTTCCGGCCGGCCATCGAGAGCATCGCGCGCGAAGTTTCCGCCGGG
>PLRZ01000347.1:16376-17602 GCA_003164075.1 Bryobacterales bacterium
CGGGACTGCGCGCCGCCGGATTCGAAGTCTTCCTGCACGCCCGGGTGCCACCCAACGACGGCGGAATCGCGCTGGGGCAGGCGGCCATCGCGGCTCGTTTGTTCCCAAACTGTCATTAATTTGTTTCTGGCGCGAAACTCCGACTCGTAACGGCAAGACCGCTCCCTGGCGGGGAAAATGGGCTGANNTCGATCCTATTCGAGCAGCGGGGCTAATTCGGCGCGGGCGGGCAGGCGAGCACCGCCTGCCCCGCCTGTGGGCTCATCCCAAATTCCACGGCATCGGGAGCTCTGAAACTGATTATTTTCCAGTTTGCATTTGTACACGTGGAGCTGAATACCACCGAATGGACGCTGGAAGACGGCCCCATGGGCGACGGCGTCTATACCTTGATCAAAGTCGGAAGCGGCACGCTAGAGCCCCATCCGCATAGTCCGCCCACTTGATCCCCGCGGATAACACTAACTTTTCCGGTAAATTCACTGATTTGTACTAGGAAGGGGGTAGTCCCCGGCCAGTCCCTTTGGTCCTTGTAGCAACATTCGTTTGGACTTAAGCTGAGTCTACCTTACGAACATGATGCTAGTCAGGAATTCAAGTGGGACCAAACAACCGGCGGTAATCCTGGCGTTGACCGGGGCCAACATGCGAGTCGCGCTCAAAGACAGCGACGACGTGGAAGAGTATCGGCTGGTGAACCAGACCTGGGTCAGCGGCCACTGCGAGCCGGTCACGTTCGAATTTCCGTTAGGGATCTTTGAGGCCATCGGGATCATGCCGCCGAATGCGAGAGTGCGTTAATGAGTACCAACGCCGCCCAAGTCTCCGAAGTCGACCAGGAGTCTCTGACCGAACGAATGGCGCGCGGCCGGCTGCCGTTGGCGGAAGCACTGCGTTACGCCACCCAGATCGCCACGTCTCTCCGCGACCTGCATCTGCACGGTCTGGCTTACGGCGCGGTGAGTTCGCAGTTGATCCTACTGGGGCCGGCGGGCGCGGCACTGCGGAATACCGGCGGCCTGACGCATTTTGGCGATGGACGGCAGGACGTGATGGCGTTCGGCGCGGTGCTGGATGAAATGGTTCGCGGGGTGGATGGGCCGGAGGATCTGCTCGCGGAGATCCGAAACCTCGCCATACGCTGCCAGGAAGAAGCTCCGGACATGCAGCAGGTGCTGATCGCCTTACGGCTCCTGGGGCTGCAATCGCGGCAAGCCGCCAGCGAG
>PLRZ01000065.1 GCA_003164075.1 Bryobacterales bacterium
CTGCGGCAAGCGGTTCGACTGGCAGTTAGGCGAACTGCCGCATGGCTACGACCATAAGTACACTTACTCGCACATAGGCTACAACTTAAAGCTGACGGATATGCAGGCGGCGGTGGGCGTGGCGCAGTTACAGAAGTTAGACGGCTTTATCGAGACGCGGCGGCGCAATGCCCGGGCGTTGTATGAGGGACTGCGCGGGATGGAGGAGTTTTTCGTGCTGCCGGAGGCCACGCCGGGTTCGGACCCGAGCTGGTTCGGCTTCCCGATTGGGGTGCGCAAGGGGGCTCCGTTCTCGCGGAATCGGGTGGTGGCTCACCTGGAAGCGCGCAAGATTGCGACGCGCCTGTTGTTCGGCGGCAACTTGACGCGCCAGCCGGCCTACCAGGGGGCAGCGCATCGCGTGGTGGGCGATTTGGCCAATACCGACTTCGTGATGGATCGGGTCTTCTGGGTGGGGGTGTACCCGGGGATTACGGAGTCCATGGTGGAGTACATCTTGGACGCGTTTCGAGGGCTATGTGCGGGGTGAGGACGAGACGCTGGTTGCGGGGGACTGCAACACGCCGAACGTACTTCGGATACCGTTTCGGGTGTCTCTGGCCGCAACCGCATGAAACATTGGCAGCAACAGGATTCCGCTATGGGTCAAAGCCCCTGTTCAATAGGCCGCCGATTTCTTCACCGTCATCGCTGTAATCACCGTCACCACCACGCCGCCACTCTCCAGCTTGGCCGCTGAAGGCGCACAGATGGGTCAGAATCGCTCCGCACCGGGCCCGGTGGTATGACGGCATCCCCGGCGACGGCGGCGCACACAGCGCCCAGTCTCCGGTACTGCTCCATTGAGTTTCCCCGCCGCCTAACGCATCGCTACGGCGACGAATCCCGAAGGCGATTTCGCCGATCACCTTGGAAATCTTTTGAAATAATCGTTGATCTGAAGGGTGTGCGCTACCTGAAGGATAAGGTTGAAAACAAGCCGGTTGAGCGGAGAGTAAGGGTTGCATAAGATCAACCCCTCTCTGTGGATTGTGATTCATCGGAACGAAAACGTGCGTAGAGGTGCAATAAAGGCGATTTAAAAGGCGTGACAAACAAATGAACACAGGCATTTCACGGATACTACTACTGATCTTTACGCTGGCCGCTTCCCTGTTTGGGCAACTGCCAACAAACAAAGATTGTAGTTGCAAGGCCATCGGTGACGATCAGTATCTCTGCACGTGCGCTCCAAAGAAGGCTGAGGCAGCGACCAAGACTTCCACTACGGCGGCGTCCACCACAACGACTTCTGCGACTTCCACGACGCCACCAGCGACCAAGGCAAGTACAGAGACAGCGGCGACGACCACCAAACCAGCCAGTACACCAGCCGGAAGCACGGACACCGGAACGACAACCACAAAAGGTCAAGAAGTGTACGTCGGTCCCAAAGGTGGCGTCTACCACTACAGCGACAGCGGCAAGAAAGTATACACCAAAAAGAAATAGCCGAAGCCAGCAGCGCCAGACGACGAAACGGAATCAGACGACAAAGCCTGACCCTGTTTCGTCATCTACAACAGCAATGCGACGATCATTCTCCCTTCTCACCGTTCTCAGCGTTTCCGCCTGGGCGCAACCGGCACCGGCACCGGCCCAACCGCCGATTGTCGTACAGGTACAGATGCCGCCGATCAGTCCACCGAACCCATGGACGCACGCCCTCGATCTTGCTGTGCCGGGGTTCATAGGCGCACTATCAGCCTTGATCGCAGTCTACCTGACGAACCGAAACAACCGGCGAACAAATTTGGAAAACCACAGGCACGAAATGGAACGTTGGCTTCGAGAAAATACACTACAGGCCAAGAGACGGTTCTATACCGCCCTTATCACCACTGCGTACACGTTTGAAGATCGAATCGTGAGATACGGAGCCTTTACCTACACACTTAGACAGAGCCTTGAAGCTGGCGAACGTGTGCCGTCCGAATTCGTTGCACAAGAAAAGCTCCAGGTAAATGAAATTGATACGGCAAAACTGGCTCTGGTTTCTGCTATTTCGCTTGGCTTAATACTTCTGGATGAAAGTCGCTTCGCAGAACTCCGACGATTGAACGATCTGGCACTTGCGCTTATGGGCGAGGTCACGGAGACACGCAGGACTGGCAACATTCAGCCAAGTCGTATGGCGTTTCAGAAACAAATAACTGTGATCGCAGAATTTGCCAAATCCGATTTATCGTGCTCTCCGTATTGAACTAAACTTCAAACCACCCGTCCAACGATCACAGCCGCCCAATACGCCGCCACCAGCGCACCCGCAACGAGGCGGACACTGTTCTTCCTTTGAAATCAGTATACTATGGCGGATTGAATTTCGGATACGCAAGTGCGATCATTAGGGATCATGAGACGCCCTTCGTCGGCAGTCCTTTTCGGAGCGCTTGTGCTCACGCTTGCCGCTTGTAGTATTCAGGCACAGCAAGTGCAGGATCAGAAATCCACGAAGAAACTTCGCCCGTTCGTACCGCCGCCCACACCAGCCACACTCCCTGACTGTCCCAAGACACCTCACTGGACGTTCTCAGATTTAGACGCCCAAGCCGACATTGTTTTGGGAAAAGAGAAAAGAGTCTTAGCGCTATTGCGGGAAGTGTCTACTTGGTTTGAGGTTAATCCAAAACATCCTACTGCTTTAGATTCATCAAGAGAATTACGTCGATTTATGGGTGAATTCTCAGACGAAGATGGTAAGCTGCTCTACATGGCAAGGCAAGTGGACCGACTGCGGGCCGAATCCAACGACACAACCCGATCACTATCCGAAAAAGCCACAGTCATGGAAGGCGTGGCAGATAAACTTAAGAAGACAACCGATAATAGCAATCAAATAGTAAGTGGGCTGCGACAACTGGAAGCTATGGGCTTTGAGGTACACGGTAATGGCTGGAACGAGCCAAGGTGGACAGTGACACGCACACTCGACGCAGATAAGGGCTGCTATATTGAGATCGGTTCAATGAGATAGTAGCTCTCCGTGCTCATAATGGAGGACATTCTAGCTCAAGGTCGATAGGCCGTCTGACGGCTGTTACATCGACTGTCGGAGGAAAACTATATCCATACTTCTTCAGCATCCACCTGATGGCCTGTTTTAACTCATCATCACATCGAATTGTGGGACCGCAAAATACCTCTCGGAGTGGTGACTTTCCAACGATCTGATCCCACCCCAGATTAATGTAGGGAATGATATTATTCGGCGCTTGTCTGAAGTTCATCGCCTCAACGGGCGGGTTATGAATCACAATGCGCCATTCGTTCTCATCTTTGAAATCCGGGTGCTTGATGCCGCTGGCCAGTATGCACGCCACCTCAAAGGGGAGTGGATCATTCGGATATTCCTCGATAATCTTAGCAACATCTTGGACGCCTTTCACCAACGTGGAATCCGTTTCGTCGTAAACAACGTGAAACATGAAACTGCGGCGCATCGGTAGTTCTGGCACGTAAAATCCCAAGCAATACCCGCCTCCACGAGATGCATATGTCTCCCACATGTTAGATAGAGTTGGTCTCGTGCAAAAGCAGGTAACAAACCACCTTCGGTAACGGTTCGGTGCCTTCATCCCTTCGTCTATTCGACTATGCAGGGCGGTACTCGTACAATCCTTCAACATCCGGCACACCAAATCTTCGCCATGTACTTGTTCGGCGCTATCGCTCAGTGCCTTAAGGTATGTCGCTCTCAACGAACGGGATTCGAGTATGCCCTTAAAGCCGTTAAAATCGGTGTAGTGGTAGAGCATTGGAGGGTTATCCCTTCCCAAGTTGACGATGGCATCCAACGCAGAAAGAACGCTTGTAGGTATGTCGAAGTTCTCCATAGACTCCTTTGGATCGGGATCGTAGCACAAATCACTAGACGAAATCAGACCCTCAACCTAAGACAACCCACCCGAAAGACGCAGTGAGCTTATCAAGAGCGAAAGAGCTTAGGTGGGAGGAACGCCGAGGTTCAGAGGTTTCCTATACTGCGGGTTGCTGGCGGTCGCAACTGAAACCGGCGTAGCGTTCACCAGGAGCCACAGACCGCCCTTGATGAAATTATTTGTATAGTTGAGCCACGTCGAGCCGTCTTCGTCGGTCACTAGAGTGTCCATCGGTGTTGGCAAGCTCGAAATTCTAGCGTCTGGAATGATGCCACGGATTCTAGGTTGCTGCCCATACGCATCGCCCCAAGCTACCGTAGGGTCGTACATGAAAGGCCCCAGTGCGGCGGGCGGGTCCGTGGTTGGGCCGTTGTCCCATTGAATGACGCTTGACCATTCATTGCTACCCTCAGCGCCGCCGTGTTGCGCAAGCTGGCGACGATCCGGGCAGAGGTGAAGGGAGTGCGAGACGGCATCAAGTCCATTCGACCAGCTTAAGGCGTTCTGCTGTGAACGTTGCCGGAACTCCGGGCAGGAGTCCCATCGGGAATCTTGCGCCGGGGAGTCCAACCGGAAAACACTGCCGGGAGTCTCTGGCCGGAGTCCCATTTCAGAATTGTTCGGCGCATCGAAAACTTCTTGGAGTCACGGCCAGGAATCTTAGGGAGAGTACCTTCTTCTGAAATTTCGCTGGCTTGATTCTGCCCGATCCCACAACGAGTACGCCGGGTTATTACATAACGGGCGCAGATGGGAACCCACTCCGCAGGGGCACTGGTCAACCGTGGTGGGGTGCCGGGTGTGGCTCCACTCTCCCGGCGAAGTGTGCCAGCTTTCAATCCCGAACGTCGATCATCCTTGTCTTGGCCGCTGTTCGGGGTTCTGTTCGTCCGACACAGCGGATGCGGCCCTTTAAGCCCGTTGGCCTTGATTGCCCTGCTGAAGAACTGTGGCAGGGTGGGACGATTCCCAACGTTGGTAGTGTCTCAGGTAGACTTGGCGCACTTCTTCCGGCAGCGCAGCCTCAAACTTCGTTATCAGATCATCTATTGTTGGGATGAAACTGTCGTAGTCATTCATTGGTGGCCGGTTCTTCTCCCAACGAGTCGCCGTCATGTGCGCCAGCAACTTATTCAGGTCAGCGCTCATCTTTTTGTTTCGTGCGCTGTGAAGGTGAATGCTGGCGGGAAAGGCAGCTTCAAAGCCGTTAAGAACGTTGAAGTGATCGACATTGCAATCATCCTGTCTTGCCTCGCCGTAGAAGAAATCAATGAGCAAACGTAGATGCAGGAGAAGAGCGTACAGCACAGCTTGATGAGCGGCACCGCAGAACCGGGACAGATCGGAATTCTTGTAGAGCTTGCTGTAGCAACGGAAGTGCTGCATCTCAAAGGCAAGGTGCTCGACCGCCTTTTTCAGTTCATCAACACTGAATGCCCTTGGAGCGGGAGCCATGCGGCTGTTGACCTTCAGACCAAGATCCGCAACTCGCTGTTGAGCTTCGGCAACCTTCGGCGGGACCGCAACAAGCGCAGCTTCAATTGCGGCGAGTTCGCTCTCCACTGTTTTCCAAAGGGACATAGCTCAAGCGTAGAGCATTTTTGGGCGGCTCGTTGCCGCTTTCGATGGAACCGATGGCGATTGACAAAGTGTACGGAAATAGTGTACGATAATAATATGCGTTGCGCCATTTACGCCCGTGTCAGCACCACCGATCAAAATTGCGAGATGCAGTTGCGTGAGCTTCGTGAATACATTTCCCGCCGTGACTGGAAGATTGCCGGGGAGTACGTGGACACCGGCTTCAGCGGCAGCAAGGCAAGCCGTCCTGCGCTGGACAAGCTCATGACCGATGCCGCCAAGCGAAAGTTCGATTGCATCGCTGTCTACAAGATTGATCGTTTTGGCCGCTCTGTGCTCCACCTGAATCAGCAGTTGGCGGCACTCACCAGCCACGGCGTTCGGTTCATAGCCACAAGCCAATCGCTCGACACGGACGAAAAGAATCCCACCAGCCGACTACTATTGCAAATTTTGGCGAGTGTAGCCGAATTCGAGCGAGAGATGATCCGGGAGCGCACGCTATCGGGCATCCGTGCGGCCCAAGCTGCCGGTAAAGTTGTTGGCAGACCCAAGCGCATCTTCGCCCGTGATGAAGTCGTTCGGCTCCGGGATGAGGTAGGCTTGTCCTGGCGGGCCATCGGCAAGAAACTTGGCATCCCGGCGATGACGGCCCTTGATTCCCACCGAAACGGCTGTACGGAAACTGTCTTGCCTGACAAGCCGATTTCAGGCGGCAAACGAAACAAGAAAACCGTCGCCGCATAGAGTGTACGGAACTGAAGGTCTTTCGGACGCTTGCCAAGCAGGGAAAGTTGGCGATTCGGCGGAGCGCTGCTCTCGACATCACTCCCCCCAATCATTTCCGCCAGAAAATGTTTCGCGGCTAAAATCGAGAGAGCGCCACAAATGTGGGCCGCTTGGGCCGGAGCGTGCAGCGGTCTTAGAAGTCTTGGTTGGAACGTCCACACAAGAATGACTTCCGCCCCAAACTCCGGTTGACGGCATTCGGCGGTCACCCGCTGGCTCGCAAGTCTCAGAACGAGTAAAATGAAGGTGAGTTGAACTGAGACGATGCCGGCCAACGAATGCATCGAAGTTCGCCACGGTGGCTACTACGTGGCCGGTACCCGCATTGGCCTCGACGTCCTGGTTTACGATTTTCGGCGGGGACGGTCGGCGGAAGCGATTTTCGAGGCATACCCGTCCATTGGATCGCTGGCAAAGGTATATGGCGCCATCACCTTCGTTTTGGAGCACCCGGCTGAAATTGAAGCATACCTGAAAGATCAGGACCGCATCTTTGAACAGATCAAGACGCAATATCCAATGCCGCAGGGCATGATCGAGCGTTTCGAGCGAGCCAGGAAAGAAGCACCGGCCGGCTAGGGCCGCGCGCGTTCCGGTTCGAAGGTGATTCTCAGGCGCGAACCCGTGGCCTCCGCGTAACGCTCCAACGTGCGGGTGGAAGGCTTGCTTCCTCCACCTTCCAGGCGGGCGATCACCGCCTGAGTCGTCTTCATGCGGCGTGCCACCTGCTCCTGGGTCAGACCGGCGCGGGTGCGCGCCTCGATTAGAGCGGCCACTAGGGAGAACTCCTCTTCCAGCGCCTCGTACTCGCGCCGATACTTGGGGTCCTTCATCCAGTTGTCGTGCAAATCGTCAACTCGAATTCGGCTCATGAGTCTACCTCCCTGGCTCGTTCCAACGCCAGATCAATCTCCCGCCGCGGCGTCTTCCGGGTCTGCTTGACAAACACTCGGACCACCACTACCCGGCGGTTTCGCGCGGTGACGTAAATGGCGCGGGAAATCCCGTCTCTGCCCTTCATCCGCATCTCGCGCATTGCTTCGAGACCATGGACCTGAATCAGTTCGGCAATCCGGCGAAAGCGCGCCCGCATCTCGAAAAAGAGAGCCTCGAGTTCATCCCGAACGCGAGCGTCGAGCAGTTCTACGATCCACGACATCCGTATTCAGTATTGCATTTTTGCAATACTCCGGGGCAACGAGGAGGCGTGCCGCGCCTCCTGGTATCATCACGCTTGGGAGTCTGAAATTGTCTCTAAGTATTGAACCTCTCGTCTCACCGTCGGAACTGCTGTCGTCGCAGGACCTGAAGAATCTCGAAGATGTCGGGTATATGACCTGCATGACGCTGGTCATGCTCGGAAACTACGCTCAGACCGGCCATTTCGGCGGGCCGCTGGCCTATACTCCGTACAACGTCGCGGTGCATCTGGCGGGGCCCGGCCTGGGCGGACTGCGCTATGACTACCGGCGTCCCAAACATCCCTACGGCGACAGGTTCATGATGGCCGCGGGGCACAGCGTTCCAACCTGCTACGCCCTGTGGATGATCCTGGGCCAGGCGCTGGCGCGCAGGTTCGAGGCCACCGGCGACCGGCGCTATTACGTGGACCCGCACATCGCCATGTTGCCCATCGACGCGCTGGGCTTCCGCCGCGGCGCAGGTGCGCTGGCTACTCTGCTCGCCGATGCCGGCCTCGACGGCCATCCCCTGTTCGCCCAGGCGAAAACCCGCGGCATCCGCGCGCTCTCGGGCCATTCGGAATCGACCGACCTCACCAACGACGTGAATGGCGGGCCGTCGGGCGTCGGTATCGCGTCGGCTGCCGGAAAGGCGGCGTTCTGGGATTATGCCGGCGCGGCGAGCCTCAGTTCGCCCAAGATCTTCGCGCTGGAAGGCGAATTCGCGCTCACCGAAGGCCACGCCCAGGAGTTCAAGACGCAGGCCCTGGCGCTACAGGTGGGCAAGCGGCTGCGCTTGCTGCTTTCCGACAACAACGCCGGCATCGACGACAGCTTGCTGGGCGGCGTCATCGATTCCCGCTACCAGGCTTACCGGCTGGCCGATCAGTGGACGTCCTATGGTTGGAACGTGCTCCAAACGGAGCACGGGAACGACTATCCATCGGTGCTGGCGGCGCTTAAGACGATGGAAGATTGGGACCCCCAGGATCGCCGCCCGATGGTGCTCATCGGCAAGACGACCAAGGGCTATTGGCCGGGCGCGGTGGACGGCAAGATCCCCGGCTTCGGCGACCAGTTGGTGGGATACAAGAGCCATCCGTTCGCGATGAAAATGAATTCCGAGTATTTCGTCGCCCTGGCCGAGACCTTTGAGAAGCATTACGGCGTGGAGTTCGCCGGCATCCGGCAAGGCGCGGTGAGCGATCCGCGCGAGCGGCTGATCCAGTTCAAAACCAATATCGATGTGGTGATGTCGCTGCTCGACCGCAACGGGCTGGGCGACTGGCTGGCCGACCGGCTGGTGGCCATCGGCGACACCGTCAAATACGACCTGCCGCTGCGCATCGACACTCGCGAAGACCCGTTCCTGGACAACCGCCTGCGCGTGGCGCAGCTTCCCGTGGAACCCCAAAAGGTGACCGTGCGCAATGCCGTATCGGGGGCCGCGAAGCAGGTCGAGATCACGCTCTTCCGCAAGGCCGGCGAAACGGCCGGCCCGCGCCGCGGGATCTCGGAAATCATCAAGTGGATGAACTACGTCACCGGCAACCGCTTCTTCACCGTGGCGGCCGACCTGTCGGAATCCATCAACGTGGAGCACGGCAGCCTGTGGGGCCATTACTCGCCCGACGCGAATCCGCTGGGCACGCGGCTCAAGGCGCCCATTCAGGAAGCCGGCAACGTTTCGACGGCCATCGGGCTGATCAGCCAGAGCGCGTCGGTGGATCCCGCGAAGTTTGCCGGCGTATGGGCGCTGAGCGGCACCTACGGCGCTTTCACGCCGCTGATGTACACGCCGGCGCGCGTCTGGAGCCAGCAGAATCAGGACAGCCGTTTCCGCATGGGCGTGCTGCACATTCTCTCGGCGCATTCGGGACCGGAGACGGCGGCCGACGCGCGCACGCACTTCGGCATTTTCGCGCCGCAGGTGTGGAAGCTGTTCCCCCGCGGGCAGGCCATCAATCTCAACTTCTGGGATTATAACGACGTGGCCGCGGGCTATTTTGCCGCCGCCGAGATCGCCGCGCGCGATCCCAAAGTGGGGCTCATCACCCTCGAGGTGGCGCGCCCCGATTTCCCCGTGGCCGATCGCTCGGCCTTCGCCGATAGCGACCTGAAAGCGGCCGCCAAAGGCTTCTATGTGCTGCGCGATTTCGCCCCGGGGCCGCGCCATGGCTACGTGGTGGTGCAGGGGTCGAGTTCCACGGTCAACCTGATGAAGGAACTGCCGCACCTGGAACAGGCGGTCGTCAACGTGAAAGTAATCGCCGCCGTCAGCGAGGACCTGTTCGACCGGCAGCCCGAAGCATATCGGCACTCGGTGCTTCCGCCCGAGGCCTATTACGACTTGATGGTGGTATCGACCGGAACGCGGCGCATGCTCCCGGTGCGCAATGTGGGGCCGCTGACCGATGAGTACTCGCTGACGTCCGATTGGGACAATCAGTGGCTCACCGGCGGGTTGGAGGCGGAAGTGATCGTGGAGGCGCACCTGGACCCGAAGTCGATCTTCGCGGGCATCGAGCGGTTTGCGCGCGAACGGGAGCAGCGGATCGCGGGGCAGCGGGAGTTGCTGGGGTAGTCGTCTATTGCGGCGCGCGTGCCAGCGGGCGCTGGACTCGGACTGAGTTCCCGTATGAGCGTGAGTAGTTGCTCGGGGGGCACGGTGGGGGTGGCTTCGATTCCGCAACCGATCTCGGGATTTGGTGGCATAGGCGCGGAATACGCTCCCTCACGGGGTGCCCTCTGGGCCCGGCTCTGTAACGAGTGCCCGCGTGTTTGCAATTAGTTACCGAGCCGCGACCGTTAGGGAGCGTTCACGGGTGACGGACCTTCCCCGGATCGGTCAGCCACCCTCTCCCCCAACATTCCACCCCCGCCCGCATCCAGCGTGTTACTATTCCGTTTTAATCCTGGAGCGTATCCGTGAAAGTATACGAAAGCAAAGACATTCGGAACGTGGGGGTGGTGGGCCACGGCGATTCCGGTAAGACCACTCTCACCGCCGGATTGCTCTTCACCTCCGGAGCCACCAACCGCCTCCTCCGCGTAGATGAAGGCAATACGATTACCGATTTCGACGAGGAGGAAATCTTCCGCCGAATCACCATCTCCACCGCCATCGCCGTCGCGGAATGGAAAAAGATCAAGATCAATATCCTCGATACCCCGGGCTACAACATCTTTATTAATGATGCCCGCGCCGCTCTGGTGGCCGCCGATTCCGCCCTCGTCCTGGTGGATGGCGTCGCCGGCGTCGAAGTGCAGACCGAGAAAGTCTGGGGCTTTGCCAGCGATTTCAAGCTTCCCCGCGCCATCGTGATCAATAAGCTGGACCGCGAACGCGCCGACTTCCAGCGCGCCCTTGAAAGCGTCCAGGAAAACTTCGGCCGCGCCGCCGTCCCCGTCCAGATCCCCATCGGCGCCGAACGCGACTTCAAAGGAGTGGTCGACCTCATCCGCATGAAGGCCTACACCTATACCCCCGATGGCGACGGCAAAGGCAAGGAAAGCGATATCCCCGCCGACCTCGCGGACGCCGCCCAAAAGGCCCACGAAGCGCTCATCGAAATGGTGGCCGAGGGCAATGACGCCCTCATGGAACAGTTCTTCGACAAAGGGACGCTCGAAATCGACCAGATTGTCGACGGCCTGAAGCAGGGAATCGTCGAGATGCGCATTTTCCCGGTGTTCTGCGCCTCTGGTCTGCACTGTATCGGAAACGACCTGATTCTCAACTTTATCGCCGAAAACCTGCCCGCGCCCACTGAGCGGGAAGGTGTCCCGGCCGTCATCGGCGGCAAGGAAGGCACGCAGAAAATCTCCGCCAAGGGCTCCCCCTCGGCTTTCGTCTTCAAGACGACGGCGGATCCGTTTTCCGGGCGCATTACTTACTTCAAGGTGATCACCGGAGTGGTGAAAAACGACGCCAACCTGCTGAACGTCACGCACAGCAGCACGGAGCGGCTGGCCCACATCGCCAGTCCGCAGGGGAAGACGCTGCAACCCGTTACCGAAGTCCAGGCCGGCGACATCGGCGCGGTCGCCAAGCTGAAGGATACCCTCACCGGCGATACGTTGGAAGAAAAAGGGTCGAATGTGGTCTATCCGCCGGTGAAACTGCCGGAGCCGTCCATCGCGTTCGCTATCGAGGCCAAGTCCCGCAACGACGAAGACCGCATGGGCCAGGCGGTCCACCGCATTTTGGAAGAGGACCAGTCGCTGCGCTT
>PLRZ01000472.1 GCA_003164075.1 Bryobacterales bacterium
CCATCACCTTCATCTCCACCACCGGCCAATCCTACGTGGACGGAATGCGCTTCGTCCAGTTCTATTTCGGACTCCCCATTGCCATGGTGATCATCTGCGCCACGGCCGTGCCGCTGTTCCATCGGGCCAAAGTGTATACCGCGTATGAGTACCTGGAGAAGCGCTTCGACGCCAAAACGCGCGCCCTGGCCAGCCTCATTTTCCTGTGCCAGCGCGGACTCTCCGCGGGACTTACGATCTACGCGCCGGCGCTGGTTCTTTCGGTGATCCTCGGATGGCCCGAGCATCTCACCACCCTCCTGATGGGCGCCACGGTCGTCACCTATACGGTGTTGGGCGGCATCAAGGCGGTGACCTGGTCGGACGTGCAGCAGATGTGCATCATTTTTGTGGGACTGGTGGTCTCGCTGATCACCGTGATGGTGCTGCTGCCCCATACGGTGTCGTTTGGCGATGCGGTATTCCTGGCGGGCGCGGCCGGCAGGCTGAACGCGGTCACCACCACCTTCGACTGGAACGACCGGTTTAACGTCTGGAGCGGATTGTTCGGCGGCACGTTCCTGTTTCTTTCCTATTTCGGCTGCGACCAGTCGCAGGTGCAGCGCTACCTGACCGGCCGGTCCATCAGCCAGAGCCGCCTGGGGCTGCTGTTCAACGCCGTGGCCAAAATCCCCATGCAGTTCTTCATATTGTTCATCGGGACCATGGTGTTCGTGTTCTACCACTTCGTCCAGCCGCCGCTGCTGTTCCAGCACACCGAGCTCGCCCGCCTCGAAGCCCGCGCCGAGTTCCATCCAGTGGCGGAAAGCTACCAGCAGGCCTTCGACGCGCGGCGCCAGGCGACCCTGGCATTGGTGGACGCGCACCACCACGGCGATACCGCGGGGGAGCGGCGCCAGATCGCGCAGTACCGCGCGGCGCAGAAGCGGATCGACCAGACCCGCGCGGAGGCGGCCCGCCTGGTGGAGCGGACCGGCGGTGAAAAGGGATTCAGCGACACCAACTACATCTTTCTCTCCTTCGTGACCAAATATCTGCCGGCGGGGCTGGTGGGCCTGGTGATCGCGGTGATCTTCGCGGCCACCATGTCGGCCAGCTCCGGGGAGATCAATTCGCTGGCCACGGTGACCATTGTGGACTTATACCGCCGCCATATCCGGCAGGGACGCAGCGACCATCATTATGTGGTGGCGTCGCGAATGGCCACGCTGTTCTGGGGTGTGTATGCCGTGGTGTTCGCCGGGTGGGGCAAGCGGCTGGGGCCCCTGATTGTGGCTGTCAACGTGGTGGGCTCGCTGTTTTACGGGTCGCTGCTGGGCTGTTTCGTGCTGGCATTCGGTTTCCGCAAAGTGCGCGGTACGGCGACGTTTGCGGGCATGCTGGCGGGCGAAGCGGCCATCTTCTGGGCGTTCCTCTTCACCAATATTTCGTGGCTGTGGTACAACGTGTTGGGCTGCGCGGTGGTGGTGGGTACGGCGCTGACGATTACTTATCTTGCGCCCCCAACGGGCGAGCCCGGCGAGCCCGCACAATCCGCCAGAGAACGTACGCCGCAACCAGGATAGCGAGGCCGATGCCCCCCGCGGCGAAGTAGCGCTCGATATTCTTTTCCACCGCCTGCCAGCGGTCCCCGAGAAAGTATCCCAATCCGAGGAAGGTGGCCACCCAGAGGCAGCCGCCGCTGTAAGCGAACAGGGCGAACTGCGGAAGCTCGACCGCGCTCATGCCCGCGGCGTAGGCGCTGAGGTGGCGGACGCCGGGAACGAAGTAGCCGAACGTGAGCCCCCAGTGGCCCACGCGGGCGAACCAGGCGTGCGCCTTGTTGACGTGATCTTCGGTGATGTGGATGTAGCGTCCGTAGCGGTGGATCAGCGTCATGCCGAAGGTGCGGCCCAGGGTGTAGCTGATGGTGATGCCGCTCAGGCTGCCGCAGAGCGCCGAGGCGTACGCCAGGGGCAGGGAAAGATTGCCCTTGAAAACCAGGAAACCGGTGAACGTCAGCAGTGTCTCATCGGGTACCGGCAGGCCCACGATTCCGCACACCAGAAGAAGAAAGATGGCGAAGTAGCCATACTGCGCGATCCAGCCGAGAACCTGGTGTTCCATTCAGAAGGTATCCGGAAAGACGGGAATGGCCACGGATGAACACGGATCGACGCGGAGAAGACAGAAGCTATTTTTATCCGTGTTCATCCGCATTCATCCGTGGCTAAACCTGCTTTCACACCACCAGGCCGCTGATGTCCACCGGGGACCGCTCCCCGGCGATCACCACGATGCCGCTCTCGGTCACAAAATAGCGCGCTTCGTCGGCCGCCCGGTCGTAGCCAACCGTGATATCCGCCTGCACCTTGACATTCTTGTCGAGGATAGCGCGGCGAAGTTTCGCGCGGCGGCCGATGTCGCAGTTGTCCATAATGATGCAATCCTCCACCAGCGCGCCGGCATGCACGCGGACGCCGCGCCCCAACACGGAATTGCGCACCACTCCGCCGCCCAGGATGCACCCGCCGGACACAATACTGTCGATGGCCTGGCCGCGGCGGTTCTCCTCGTCGAAAGTGAACTTGGCGGGCGGGTCGGGATAGCTGGAACTGCGCAGCGGCCAGGAGCGGTTGTAGAGGTTGAGCGCCGGCTTCACGGAGCGAAGATCCATATTGGCATCGTAAAAAGCGTCGATGGTTCCCACGTCGCGCCAGTACGGTTCGGTGTCGGGCGGTTCGCCGGGGATGCGGTTGGTCTGGAAGTCGTAGGCGTAGATCTCGGACTTGCCGGCCAGTTTGGGCAGAATGTTGTGCCCGAAATCGTGCTGGCTGCTTTCCTCGGCGGCATCGTCGTACAGCAGCTTCAACAGAGTGCGCGTGGAGAAGATGTAATTGCCCATGGAGGCAAACACGCGATGGGGGTCGCCGGGCATGGAGGGAGCGTCGGGATTCTTCTCGTGGAAAGCCAGAATCCGTCCGTTTTCGTCGGCTTCAATGACGCCGAACTCGCTGGCCATGTCGCGCGGCGCCGGAATTGCCGCCACCGTCACGTCGGCCTTCTTGGCGACATGGTATTCGATCATGCTGGTGATGTTCATGCGGTAGATATGGTCGCCGCCGAAGATCGCCACCACTTCCGGATCGGACTGCTCCACCAGGTTGATGTTCTGGTAGATGGCGTCGGCCGTTCCCTGATACCAGGTTTCGTCCTCGGATCGCATCTGGGCCGGCACGGGAATTACGAACTGGGATTTGAGCAGGCTCCCGAACTGCCATCCCTCGGCCAGGTGCTGGAGCAGCGACTGGCTGCGGAACTGTGTCAATACATACACCGAGAAGATTCCGGAGTTGATGAAATTACTCAACACGAAATCGATGATCCGGTATTTGCCGCCGAACGGGACGGCCGGCTTGGCCCGTTCCCTAGTGAGCGGAAATAAGCGGGTGCCCTTGCCGCCCGCCAGCACGATACCCAGGACGCGTATGCGCATCGTCTTTTACCAAAGGCTATTGTTTCAGGCCAGTGCCGGGGATAGCAAGGGAAAACTACGGGGCGCGGTGGAATAGAATGGTCGAACATGGCTAATCGTGGATTTACCCAGGCGGCGGTAATCGGGACCGGAATGATGGGGCCGGGAATCGCCCTGACGCTCGCCCTGGGAGGGTTGCGGACCACCCTCCTGAGCCGCACCGCTGAAAATGCCGCCCGCGGCCTGGAAAAGGTCCGCGCGCAGGCGCTCCTGTTGGCGGATAACGAGCTGGCGGACCGTGCCCTGACGGAGCGGGCGGCGGAGTTATTGAGCGCCTCCACGGCCTTCGACGAGACCATCGCCGGCGCAGGCCTGGTGGTGGAGTCCGGCCCCGAGGAAATGGCGTTCAAACAGGAGCTATTCGCCCACCTCGACGCCGTGGCGGGGCCGCGGGCGCTGTTGGCGTCGAACACCTCGGGACTGAGCATTACCGCGGTGGCGGCCCGTTGTTCGCGGCCCGAACGGGTGCTGACGGCGCACTTCTGGAATCCGCCGCACCTGATGCCGCTGGTGGAAATCGTCATGGGCGCGAGGACCTCGGACCAGGCGGCGGAGGAGTTGCGCGGGGTGCTGGCGGCATGCGGCAAGACTCCCGTGATCGTGCGCAAGGACCGGCCCGGACAGCTTGGCAACCGCCTGCAGATGGCGCTGGTGCGTGAGGCCGCCAACATCATCGCGGAAGGGATTGCCAGCGCCGACGACATCGACACGGTGGCCCGCAACGGATTCGGCTTGCGCATGCCGGCGTACGGCATTCTGGAACACCAGGACGTGGTGGGCCTGAACTTGGGCCTGGCGGTGGTGGAATATGTGGCGCACGACCTTTATAACGAACCGCGCGCGCCGGAGTATTTCCGCGAACTGGTGCGGCGCGGCGAGACCGGCGCGTCCGCCGGCAAGGGTTTCTACGACTGGTCGGTTAAGAGCGCCGACGAGGTCCGCGCCAGGCGCGATGCGTTCCTCATCGAGGTGCTGCGGAACCGGCGNNTGCTCGCCTTCGCTCGATCCTATTTTAGTTTCTGTCATGAAACTCAAGAAAATGGCACGGACCGCTTGCTTGCGCGCGCGGCTCGGTAACAGTCGTGCCTGATTCCACGGGACTTGTTACCGAGCCGCGACCGCAAGGGAGCGGTGCTGCTCCGCCGCGCAGCAGTTTCATGACAGAAACTAAATAAGCAATCGCGCAAGAATAACTTCCCACCTGGCGTCGTGGCGCAGACTCTCAGTCCGCCGCACCGAGACGCCTGCCGCCGCTTTCAAAGGGGGCCGAGATGAGTCTCCGAACTCTGAGGTCTTGGAATCGGGGTGATCTCACCTCGCGTCAAGGCAAAAACATTCTAAACTTGTTTCTGCGATGCGGTGGCTCAGCCTGATTCCTTGGCGGCCCCAAATGCCGGATGACCTCAGGAGTTCGGAGTCTCGACCCGGTAGGCAGGAGTGCCTGCGCCACATCGCCACCGCCTGCCCACCTTTGAAGCTCTCGCCATTGAGGAATGGCTCAGCCCATTTTCCCCGCCAGGCAGAAATTGCGGGGCGACATCAGGAGTTCTGAACTTTTGCCACAGACTCGGTCTCCTCAGCCTAAAGCTCCCTTACGGAGCGCCGATATGTACTGTGTCGTGCGTCTTTCGTGAAAAAGCATGATTTCTCTCATCGGTCTCGTCGTCGTTCTGGGAGCCATCGCCGGTGGCTACCTGATGGAACATGGAAAGTTTCTGGTGCTGGTGCAGCCGGCGGAACTGCTCATCATTCTCGGCTCGGCGATTGGCACGGTGGTGGTGGCAAACCCTTTGCCCACGCTGATGCGCATTGTCAAAGGAATGCTGGGGATTTTATCGGGAAGTCCGTTTAATAAGGCGTTTTATCTGGAAAACCTGAAAATGATCTATGAGTTGTACAACGTGGCGCGCAAGAGCGGCACGGCCAAACTGGAGGAAGAGGTCGATAATCCCGGTAAGAGTCCGGTGTTCTCGAAATACCCCAAGTTTATGAAAGCGCACCACGCGGTGAATTTTCTATGCGACACGCTGCGCATGGCGGTATCGGGCGGCGTGGATCCCATGGAGATCGACCAAATGATGGAAGTGGATCTGGAGGTCCATCATCGCGAAGCCGGGGAACCTATCGCGGCGCTCAGTACCATGGCGGATTCTCTGCCCGGATTGGGAATTGTGGCGGCCGTGTTGGGCATCGTCATCACCATGGGTTCTTTGGGCGGCCCCAAGGAGCAGATCGGCGAACATGTGGCCTCCGCGCTGGTGGGCACGTTCCTGGGGATTCTGTTGTGCTACGGCGTGTTCGGTCCTTTAGCGGCAGCCATGGGCAAGCAGAATGACGCCGAGGCCTATTATTTCGGATTCCTGCGCATGGCGGCGATCGGTTTCATTAAGGGACTCAGTCCCATCATGGCGGTAGAACTGGCGCGCCGTTCGATTCCCAGCACGGTCCGTCCGACATTTCAGGAAGTGGAAGGCGCCTGCCGGGGCGCCAAGACGGCGGGATAACCATGCCTGTTCAAGAGGAAGCACCGCCCCCGCCAGTCCAGGTGAAGCCTATTATCGTGATCCGGAAGAAGGTGTCCGGACACGGTGGGCACCATGGCGGCGCCTGGAAAGTGGCATACGCCGATTTTGTGACGGCCATGATGGCTCTGTTCATCGTGCTGTGGTTGACCAGCGCGGACGAAAAAGTCAAAGAGGCTGTGAGCGCCTACTTCAATAACCCCACCGGACCGGGCAAACTGACGGGCTTGGCGGCGGCGGGCTTGGGCCATGCCATTCAGTTGCCGGAGCAGGATATGGCCAAGCTACGCGAGAAAATTCAGGAGGCTCTGGCGCAGACACCCAATTTCAAGGATATGAAAGACCACGTGGAAGTCACCATCACAGCCGACGGTTTGCGCATCGAACTGCTGGAGACCGAAGCTGGAATGTTCTTCGAATCGGGGAAGGCGGTGCCCACGGAAACCGGTGCCGCTCTTTTGGCGCGCCTGGCGGAAGAGTTAGGCAAGATGCCCAACAGCATGCTGATTGAGGGCCACACCGATTCCAAACCATTCTCCAGCGACAACGGCTATTCCAATTGGGAGCTTTCCACCGACAGGGCCAATTCCGCGCGCAAGTTGATGGAGGGCCACGGTCTCAGGGCGGAGCAGGTGCAACAGGTGCGCGGCTATGCCGACCGCCAGTTGCGCCATCCGGAAGACCCGCAGCACGCTTCCAACCGGCGCATCTCCGTAATTGTGCAATACCTGGATCCGAAGCCCGAAGCCCCCGCGGCCGAGCCGCCGAAGCCGGAACCCAAAAAAGGCGAAATCCCCAAGAAATAGGCGCCGCCCTTTATACTAATGTCCAGTGACCTTTGAGAACGTGGCGGATAACCTGCGCGAGTCGTTTCGTGTGGTAGCGGCCGGCCGCGAAAGGGGCGAGGTCCGCGAGCTGCCCGGCGTCAGTATCGCGGCTGCCGGCGTCACCTTTCAGATGTTCAATGCGGCGTTCCTTTCGGCTCCTGTGCTTACCGAGGCCGAACTGCACCAGCGCATTTTGCTCTCCGCGTCGCATTTCAACGTGCGCGGCATGGAGTGGGCCTATTGGGTCTGCGAGGATTGGATAGACGGCCGCACGCGGCGCAAATCGCGGCAGATTTTCGAGCGGCAGGGGCTGCGGCACTCGGTGGACCTGCCTGGAATGGTGGCGGACCGCATCGCTCCACCCGTAAAACCCTTGCCCGCCCTGACCGTCCGCCGGGTGGCCGATACGGCCACGCGCGAGGCCTTTTGCGCCATCGGATCTGTCTGCTTCCACGTACCCATCAACTGGTTTCGCGAGGTATTCGACAACCGCGTGGTCTGGGATAATTTCGCCGCTTACGTGGGCTACCGGAACGAAGCCCCGGTTTCCACGGCGGCCATTGTGATGGGCGGCGGGGCCATCGGCGTATACAATGTCGCCACCATGCCGGACCAGCAGCGGCACGGCTACGGCGAAGCCGTCATGCGGTACGCCGTCGGTGAGGCGCAGAAGGAGCACGGCATGGAGCGCAGTATCCTGCAATCCACGCCCGCCGGCTTGCGTCTGTATGAACGCATGGGCTATCGCAAGATTACCCGCGTGTCGGTCTACGCGAGCTGACCGGCATGTTCGATTTTTTCCGTTCCTTTCTGCCCATCGAGAATCCCCTGGGGTTCGGTGCGGGCGACTATCTGGAATTGCTGCTGGCTGCGCTCCTGCTGATTGCCGCGCTCGGGTGGCGGAAACGCCTTGAGCCGCGAGCCCACCGCCTGGCGGAGCGCACCGTCTGGTCGATGGCGCTGCTGGCGGCCCTGCCGGTGGTCCTGCGGCTGGTTCTCCTGCCCCACCATCCGGTCCCCACGCCGGATGTCTACGACGAGTTCAGCCATGTGCTGGTGGCCGACACGCTGCGGCACTTCCGATTGGCCAACCCGATGCACCCCCTGCACCAGTTTTTCGAGACGTTTTTCGTTCTCCAGGAGCCCAGTTACAGTTCCATCTATCCGCTGGGGCAGGGGCTGGCGATGGCGTTGGGCTGGATAATTTTCGGAACACCCTGGGCGGGAGTGATTCTGGCCACCGCGGCCTTTTGCTCGCTGTGCTACTGGATGCTGCGCGCCTGGACTACGCCGGGCTGGGCTCTGGCCGGCGGGGTACTGGCGGTGATGGAATTCGGCCCGCTGAGCCAGTGGATGAACGGCTATTGGGGCGGCGCCGTGGCCGCCGCCGCGGGCTGCCTGGTATTCGGCGCCCTGCCGCGATTGCGCCAGTCGAACCGCCGGCGGGACGCGGCACTGCTGGGGCTGGGCCTCGCCGTCCACCTGCTGACACGGCCCTATGAAACCCTTTTCCTGGGTCTGGCGGTGGCGCTGTATTTCGTCCCGGCCCTGCGTGCGGCTGGCGGAGTGCGGAGGCTTGCGGGAATCGCCGCCGTGGCCGCGCTGGTGGTGGCGCCGGCTGTGGGACTCACGCTGTGGCAGAACCGCCAGGTCACCGGCCGCTGGACCACGCTGCCTTATTCGCTCAGCCAATACCAATATGGCGTGCCGGCTTCCTTGACCATCCGGGCGAATCCCGTGCCGCACGCGGAATTGACACCCCAGCAGCAGCTCGACTACCGCATGCAGACGTCCTTCCGGCCGCACGGCGGCGAGAGCCTGCGCACCTACCTGGAGCGCCTGGAATATCGCGTACGCTACTACCGTTTCTTCTTCCTCCCACCGCTCTACCTGGCGCTGGCCGCCTTTTTGCCGGCCCTGCGCCAGTACCGCTTCGCCTGGGTAGCCATCGCGGTAACACTGTTTGCACTGGGAGCCAATTTTTTTCCGGCGTTCCAGGTGCACTACATCGCGGCCGTCACTTGTCTATTCGTGCTGATGAGCGTCACGGGGCTCGCATGGCTCTCGAAGCTGAGAATCGGCGGCCGTCCAGCCGGGGACGAGGCGGCGCGCCTGGTCTTCTTCCTGTGCGTGGCGCATTTTCTCTTCTGGTACGGCCTGCATGGGTTCGACCCGGGGGAGATTTCGCAGGCAGTCGAGCCCTATGAGACTTGGGACAACATCAACCACGGCAATCCGGAGCGCCGCATCGCCGTGAACCACGAGTTGGAGCAGGCGTCCGGCGACGTTCTGGTTTTCGTGCGCTACGCGCCGCAGCACATGTTCCAGGAAGAATGGGTCTGGAACGCCGCCGATATCGACCGTGCACGCGTGGTATGGGCCCGCGACCTGGGGCCGGACGAGAACGCCAAACTGCTCGGCTACTACCCCACCCGCACGGCCCTGCTGTTCGAGCCCGATGCGCGGCCCATGCGGCTGACGCGATATGGGCCCTAGACTCAGAACTCCTGATGTCGGCCGGGGATTTCGGATAGTTGGGAAAATTGACCTGAGCCATGACG
>PLRZ01000649.1 GCA_003164075.1 Bryobacterales bacterium
AACTCCTTCTTGTCGAAACCGCCGGTGGGCAGGACATCAATGAGCTTGGGTTTCCCCTCCGTGAGGGTGCCCGTCTTGTCCACGACGAGCGTGGTGACCTTCTCCAGCCGTTCGAGTGCCCCGGCATTTTTTACGAGGACGCCTTCCTGCGCACCGCGTCCGACGCCGACCATGATGGACATGGGAGTTGCCAGGCCAAGGGCGCACGGGCAGGCGANNGCGATGATGAGGACCGCGACGGCGCAGACGATGGCGTGTGCGAGTTTTGGCTGCGGCCCAAGCCACATCCACAAGACGAAGGTGAGCGCCGAAACAGCTAGTACCACCGGCACGAAGATGCCCGCGATCTTGTCGGCGAGACCTTGAATCGGTGCGCGGCTACGCTGGGCCTCGGCGACCATGTTCACGATCTGCCCAAGCAACGTCTCGCTGCCAATTCGCTCGGCGCGCATGATGAAACTGCCGGGGCCATTGACAGTGCCACCCGTCACCTTGTCGCCGACGCTTTTTTCCACCGGGAGCGGTTCGCCGGTGATCATGGACTCTTCTACGCTGGAGTGACCTTCGACTACCGCGCCATCAACGGGCACCCTGTCACCGGGAACCACGCGCAGCCAATCGCCGACTTTCACCTGGTCGAGCGGGACCTCATGATCGCCTCCCGGTGCGACCTGCCGGGCGGTGGCCGGCGCAAGGTTTAGCAACGCTTTGATGGCGCTGCCCGTGCGGCTGCGGGCTCGGAGTTCGAGCACCTGACCGAGGAGCACCAGCACAACGATCACCGCCGCGGATTCAAAGTAGGTGGCGACCTTTCCCTCGTGTTGCATCATGGGAGGGAATATGCCGGGCATGAGCATCGCGACGGCGCTAAAGACGAATGCCGCACCCACGCCGATGGAGANNGCCAGCCTGCCCATCCGACCACGAGTGTGGCGAGCGCAAATTGCACCCAGCGTGAGACGCTGCTATCCACCCAGGACTCTCTGGCCAGTGCCGGGATTAAGTGAGCCATCGCCAGGCCGAACACCGGCAACGCCAGCGCGGCGCCGAACCAGAAGCGCTTCGTCATGTCGCGCAGTTCGGCGTTCTCATCGTCATCCGTACCCGCTGTCACCGTCTTCGGCTCCAGCGTCATGCCGCATTTGGGACACTCGCCGGGATGGTTCTGCTGGACTTCCGGGTGCATCGGGCACGTGTAGATGGGGTTGGCCGTGGGGGATTCAACCTTCGCCGTCGAGCGGCTACCGTGCTCCACTTTACTCCCGGATTCGTCGGCGGATAATTTGACCGGCATCAGGCTTGCCCTCCTGCTGAACCGTTGCCTTCTCGGGCGGGTCGCAAACGCACGATCATTTGTGGGACACCTTGTTGATCACCAGAACCAGCAGGAGCACCACCAGTACGACAATTACAGTCCAGGTCCACATTCCTCCGCCCGCCCATCCGCCCATCCATCCGTTTCCGTGGTTCATCATAAAGTCCCTTTCGTCTCGCTCTTGGCGGCGGCCATGCCAAGTCCCAGAATGCGGCACACCGATCGCGCAATCATCAGATCTTCGTCCGTTCGAATGACGCGAACCGTGGCCCGGCTGGCGTCCGTAGAAATCACTCCCGCAGTTTCCGCATTGCGCGACTCGCTCAACTCGATGCCGAGGAAGCCCAGTCCATCGCAGATGCGCGCGCGAACGAGCGGCGCGTTTTCACCGATCCCTCCGGCGAACACAAGCGTGTCCACCCCACCGAGCGCAGCGGCGAAAGCTCCGATCCACTTTTTCGCCTGATAACAGAACAGTGCTACGGCTTCCGCGGCGCGGATATCATGGGCTTCCTGCGCGAGTAATTCGCGCATGTCGGAACTCGTCTCCGAGACGCCGAGCAGGCCGGAATGGTGGTTGACCATTACGGAAAACTGTTTTGCGGTCATCTGTTCGGTTCGCGCGAAATAGGGGAACAGACTGGGGTCCAGATCGCCGGAGCGGGTGCTCATCACCAATCCCGCCGTCGGAGTGAAACTCATGCTGGTGTCAATGCTCTTGCCGTCGCGCACGGCTGCCAGACTTGCGCCGTTGCCCAGATGAGCGAGGATGACGCGGCCTGCGGTTGCCGCCGGGTCGCCCAAGCGCGCGAGTTCCTCCATCAGATAGGCATAGGACAAACCGTGAAAGCCGTAGCGTTGCACTCCCTTCGCGTCGTAACAACGCGGGATGGGAAGCAGCTTGGCAACACGCGGCATGGTACGGTGAAACGCCGTGTCAAAACAGGCCACTTGGGGCAGTTTCGGATGACGCTGGCGGAATACTTCGATCAGTTCAATCTCGCTGGGCAGATGGTCCGGGTCGTATGGGCTGATGCGATGCAGTTCCCCCAATAACTCCTGCGTGACCAGCTCAGGCGCGGTGTGTTGCATGCCATGGACCACGCGGTGTCCCACGGCCTGGACCGATGCAAAGCCATCCTGCTCTTCGAGCCAATTGCTCAGAAAGGTCGCTGCCGATTTGTAATCGGAGGCGTCGAGGCGGCGGCTGTCGTGCTGATGTGTGCCTGGGAGTTGGAACGTCAGATTCGTCCCGCTCATGCCGATGCGATCAACCGTCCCATGAAGGCTTCGATTCAGCGGTTCGCCAAACTGGTACACCGCGAATTTGATGCTCGACGAGCCGCCATTGATCGTCAGGATGGATGGGTTAGCGGGTTCCATGGGTGGCTCCTTCATAATGCCCGAGGGGATTTTCCCGAGCGCCAGTGCTCTTCAATTTGTTCCAGCGTTTTACCTTTGGTTTCCGGCACCAGCAGATAAAAGAAGACCCAGGCACCGATCGCGATTACACCGTATAACCAGAAAGTTCCCGCGTGCCCGAGAACCCCGACCAGGGTCAGAAAGGTCACGGCCACCACCAGATTCAATGCCCAGTTAGTGACCGTCACGGCGCTCATGGCCGCACCACGAACCTTCAATGGATAGATCTCGGAAATCAGCAGCCAGAAGATCGGCCCGAGTCCAAAAGCGAAACAAGCGACATAGATCACTAGGCCGACAATGGCGACATAACTCTTGAAACTCGCCAACTGCTGGAACTGGAAAGCAGCGCCCAAGACCGCCAGCCCAATAATCTGGCCGACCACTCCGGCCAGTAACAAAGGCCTCCGACCGACACGGTCCAGCAGGAAGATGGCCAGCACATGAAAAAGCCACATCACCATAGTCAACCCCGCTCCGGCTAGGATTGCGGGTCCGGTCGAGTTAATTCCGGCGAACTTAAAAATGGTCGGGGCATAATAGATGACTGTGTTGATGCCGGTTATCTGCTGAAATACAGCCAGTCCCAAGCCGACAATCATCGGCACTTTAAGTGAAGGCTGGAATAGTCCCTTCATCCCGCCGGCACCCTGTTTTTCCATGCTTGTCTGGATGTCCGTGATTTCCGGGCTTACATCCGGCACAGTCCGCGCGCGCTGTAAAATCTGCCTCGCCTGTTCAACTCTTGATTTGCCGATCAACCAGCGCGGGCTATCGGGCAGTCGCCACATGCCAATGACCAGGGCGATGGATGGTATGGCCGCCAGGCCAAACATATATCGCCATCCGTGGATGCCGGAAAACGCATAGTCCACAAGGTAAGCAACGACGATGCCGCTGGTGATCGCCAGCATGTTGACCGCCACCAATGAACCGCGAACTCTTGACGGCACGAGTTCGGCAATATACATCGGGGAGATAAATGAAGCGATGCCGATGGCGATTCCGCTCACCACCCTGGCCGCAATCAACCAGCTAACCGTTGGCGCCAGCGCCGTGCCGATGGCGCTGACCGTAAAGATAATGCCGGCCAGTATGATCATTTTGCGGCGGCCGAAGCGGCCAGTCAGCGCACCTCCGATCGTGGCGCCAACAACGGCACCCACTAAAACGGAGCTGACGACAATTTCCTCCATGGTGGCCGACAGAGAAAATTGATTCTTAATGAACAATATGGCCCCGGAAATAACGCCCGTATCATAGCCAAAGAGCAGGCCGCCAAGAGCGGCGACCGCCACAGCGAAGTAAACAAATCCGTTCACTTCCGATTTAGCTTTATTTCCCATTTGCCCCATTCTTTTCAGCCGAGACAGAGTCCTCTTTGCGCCAGGTAGCAATGCGAACCATGAAGTCGTTGCCTTCCCAATGACTGGCGTCCGGCCAGTAGAAAGTGAATTTGATCTGCGTGCCTTCGGGCAGCGACTGGGTCGGAAGATCGGCCAAGTGGATTCCCAGTCCGGCATCGTGAGTCTTCAGGTCTTGGCGGGTTTTCCAATCATCGGCAGTCCAGTGAATGACCGCCGGAGCCATCAACTCGATGCGCAGGATTTTTCCGAGGGGCAGCGAGCGCAGCTTGTGGTTGTACCGCCACGTCAGGCGCGGGGAAACGGTCTTTTCCTCCAGATAGCGTTGCACCGTTTGAGGCGGCTGGTCGAAAAGCCGGGCATCATGCAGGGAGCGCCGCAGCTTAAGATATTCGGCGTGCGCCCAGACCAGCGGCATGGCCGAACCGGAAGGCCGGCCAAAATGAAGCTCGCGCTCCGCAATGTCAGGGGAATCCCAGATTTGCTCGGGAATCAAACCGCTTTCGTTGGCGAACGATTCCATGGCGGCCAGAAGTTGATTGGCGATTTCGGTGCGGCCAGCGGCCAGTTCGTAATGCGCCCGCTCGCCGGTTAGCAGCGGCCAGCCACGGCCAATCCCCGTTCCATCGAACGGCGAACCATCCTCACGCTCGCCATAGCCATCGTCGTTGTAGCGATGCCAGGTGGAACCGGTCGGGGTGTCCACCTTGAGCAAGGCGTCAATGACTTTGGCGGTGTCGCGGATGCGCGGGTCATCGGCCGCGCGCAAACCAAAACGCACCAGCGCCAGCGCGTCGGGACTTATCAGATGACTGGCCCGGCGGGTGTCCTCGGAGGCCGTCACATTCTTGACTGTGATATTTTCCTGCAAGCTCGCCCCGTCCGTTCCGGTTGTCTTCGGGGTGATGCGGACGTAATAGCCTTCGACTTTGAATTTCCTGCACCAGTCCGTGGCGGACATATACATCCAGCGTTCGATGGAAGTATTCCACACATCGGCAATCTCGCGTAGGTGGTTCGCGGTGGAGGCTTCGCGATTCAGATCGGCCATTTCCGCCGCCGCCAGCAGCGCTGCGATTTCCGCCGCGACCGTGAACGGTGTATAGCCAGGATCCTCCTCCCAGCGATCCTGCGGACTGACCGGGCCGTTGCGCGCCAGATAACCGGCCGCCTTTTTCACCATCGGCCAAAACCTGGTCAAATCGCCATCGGCCAATGCCTTTTCGCGATGGGCCAAGTCCACCAGGAGAATCGGCAACGCCGTCTCGTCCAGTTGGATTCCATTCCAATAAGGCGAGCCGTCCAACCACATGTTTTGCGACCAGTGGCCGTCCGGCTGCTGGGTTCGTTGCAAAAACGCGAGCACGCGGCGGGCATCTTCGTGGGCGCCGGCCGCGAGCAAACCGCCCGCCGTCTCCACCATGTCGCGCGACCAGACCAGATGGTAACCACCCTGATCTTTGTCACCTTTGCTAAATCCCCACGGAATGGCGAGGCTGGCGATGAGGGCGCCAGGCGCCTGCTTGGACTCATGCGTGCGCACGACGGCAAGGCTTTTTTCGGTAAGGTCGCCGGCACTTCTATCGCTTTTCCCGCGCGACGCGCGCGCCTTCGTCCATTCCCGCCAGCCGCCTACATAGTGGTGCTTTGCCTTGTCAAAACCGTCGCACAGGCTTGCGACGGCATTTCGGGCTGCTTCATCCGGGTCTTTGCCAAAACCAAGCGCGAGGACAAAGTTTCCGTGAGATTTAATTAAATCGATCCCGGCGGTCAAAGCCACATTGCCGTTTTCCGCCCGCGTGTATTCCCAAGTCATCCGATTGTGCGCCTTCAAGTCCCGCCAGCCATCCGAAGAACCGACGTAGCCGGCCGACCGCTTGGTCCACGGGGCGGAACACGCCAGCGCCAAGGCGCAATCGTCCCGCTGTGCGAACAGTACGGGCATCCCCTCAAATTCACCCACCCACGCAGTGTTGCCCCCACCTTGATTTCCCAAATGCGGCGCAAGCAGGACGTACAGGTGATAATCCGACAACGCCCCCTGCAGCGTGTGAAACTGAACTTGCTGCAACACCGTGTCCCGATGCGGATCGGTCACGATCTGCTTTTCGATGCGGTAACGGCCATCCCGGCAGGTGTTGACCAGCTTGAACGCCGGCACTCCGTCGGCCAGCCATTCCACCTTGTGCCCGGCATCGCATTTCTCCTCGGAAAAGAAGTTCGCGCCGTCCGTAACGATCAACCCCATGTCACGGATGCAGGCATGGTCAATGCGCGGGTAATAAATCTCGTTGAAAATGCCGTGGCTCAACGTGAACCAGACGCGGCTCTGGTTGCTGATGGCTGTGCCCACGCCGGTCTTGGCGCTGGAAGTCCAGCGCGCGGGAATTCCCGGCCCATTTGGGGCAGAACGGTCGGGTGGGTTCTTAACAGGGGCGTTGGTTGGTTGGGGGGCATGACCTGTCGTCTTGAGCAAAGAGATTCTGGCTGGCCGAGTCGAAGAAGGATTTGGCGTTGGCACTTACTTGATCCTTGGATAGACAGTTTTAGTCTTCATAATCGGTTGGTTAATTGTTTTTCAGTTTCGCTGGCTCGCTAGTGTTCAATCCGAACGAAGCCAATGTCGCGCAGGTGGACTTGTAATCCGTGTGAAGAACGCTTGGAATGCCCAGACCTTCGGCGACCTGGACGAACATCGGGGCGTTCTCGATATACACGACCTTCCGGGCTGGCGTCTGCGCGACGTCCAGCGCAAGCCGAAAGATGTCCGCGTCGGGCTTGCGGATGTGGACGAAGCAGGAGGAAATAAAGGCGTCCACGAAGGCGTCCAGTTGAAACTTGTGAATCCGATAATCGTTCACTACGCTCGCTTCGTTGCTGACAACGATGATCTTCAAGCCGTGCCGGACCTTGAGCTGAGTGATCAGCTCGATCATCTCGGGGTAAGGCTTCGATTGGGCGCACATGAAACGCCGAAACTGAGCGCGGGTGAACGGCCGTTTTTGGTAGAAGACCACGAGGCCTAAATACTCTTCGAAAGTAAGTTTTCCTTCTTCGTGGGTTTCGAAGGTCAGGGCATGCCGCTCCTCCATCCCGGCCCACTCCAGGTTGAAGTGCTTCGCCACTTTTCTGCGGGCAATGTGGTCCCACCCGTTGTTGAGGAGGACACCGCCGATATCCAGAAACAGCGTCGTGATCGGCATCGCGCTTTTCATTTGGCCTCCGTTTGCCGAGCCAGAAGGATGGCGCTGGATCGGGGGCTCAAGCGATAAGTTTGTGGATCTTCGCAGAGCGGTTCTTCACCCGCGGCAGACAAATCTTGTGGCGTTTCGCGAGAGGTGTCAACGGACAGATGCCAACGGGCCCCCGGAAGTACGGGGGGCAAGGCGAAATCGACCGCATCGGCGCCAGCATTGAACATCAGGCAAAGTGCGTAGTGTTCATCCTCCTGGATCAGGCAGGCAAACTGCCTGGCTTTCGGATCAGCCCAATTGGGTAATCCCCCTTGCGGGCCAAACCAACGGATCTCGGCTTCCGTGTAGAATTGCTCCTTACTCAGAATCGGATGCGCGCGACGAAAGGCTATCATGCCGCGAGCAAACCGGTGGATCTCCTGGTGCCGTTCCAGACAGCTCCAGTCAATCCAACTGGTTTCATTGTCCTGGCAGTAAGCGTTGTTATTGCCGCCCTGCGTGCGGCGGAATTCGTCGCCGCCCAAGAGCATCGGTACGCCGCGCGAGATCAGCAGGGTCAGAAGGAGGTTCTTAATCTGGCGTTTCCGCAAGGTCTCGATTCCGGTATCCGTCGTTTCGCCTTCGGAGCCGTAGTTCTCGCTGAAGTTGGCGTCGGTACCGTCATGGTTGTTTTCTCCGTTGGCTTCATTGTGCTTGTCGAGATAGCTAGCCAGGTCGTTCAGCGTGAACCCGTCGTGGCAGGTTACGAAGTTGATGCTG
>PLRZ01000373.1:0-7366 GCA_003164075.1 Bryobacterales bacterium
CGTGAATGACTTGCGGTTCCTGACTTCCGCCCAATGCTCCTGGTACTGCTCCCAGGTGAATCCGGGGCTGAAGTCCAGGGCGGTCATCCGGAGGAGCTCTTCGCGTGAGTATTGAAGCGTGCGGCAGGTGGCGTCGTTGGCGTAATGGACTTTGCCGTCCGGCGTGAACCAGGCGACCATGTCGGCCGCGCCGTCAACCGACGCCTGCGTGAGTCTTAGGGCTTCCTCCGTTCGCTTCCACTCGGTGATGTCCCGCCCCACCACCACCGATCCGACCACCGCGCCGCCCGCGTCCCGGATGGGCGCAAAACTGTAGCCGCCGATCCAGGTTTCCCCCGTATCCTTTCTCCGCAGCCCGTATTCGGCATTGGTGACGGTCTCACCCCGAAGCGCTCTGGGAACGGCCCACATATCGACCGGCGCCGGCGTGCCGTCCGGGAAGAACACGTCCAGAATGCCCGGGTACTCCGCAAACGTCCTGGCGCATTCCTCCTTATTCCGGAATTTGTGGAACGTGGCGAAGGCGTCGTTGAACTCGATAAAGCGTCCCTCGGCGTCGGAGATGAAGACGGCGTCGGTCATGCTGGCCAGCGCGGCTTCCAGTTTGGCCCGGCTTGCGCGCACGGAGGCCTCCGCGCGCTTGCGCTCGGTGGTATCCACCAACGTAGAAACCACTATCTCCTCGCCGCCAACCCCCACCACCACGGCCGAGTATAGTGCGTCAAAAAGCTCGCCCGACTTCCGGAAAAACAACTGCTCGCGTCCTGGAACCAGCCCATCCCTTTTCAGGTCCGCGACAAATCGAGCCCGTTCTTTTGGCGACGGCCAAATACCGAGTTCGCCGGCAGGACGCCCCACAACCTCCTCGCGGCTATATCCGTGCATTTCCTCCCAAGCGCCGTTCACGTCCAATATATAGCCGTCAAGGCGCTCTATCGCCACGGCGGCCGGGTTTGCCGCGAAGGCTTTGGCAAATTTCTCCTCGGACGCCCGCAAGCGCTCATCGGCTTTCTCACGCTCGGTGATGTCCCCTCCCGTCGTCAGAAAGTACTCTCCGAGAGGAACGCTGTTGAACTGGAACTTCCTGTTTAGCGCCGGGAAGTAGCCTTCATGGGAATACGAGACACCTTCCCGGAAGATCTTCTGAACGACGGGCATGAACTGCCTGGTAGACTCAGCCCCGAAGATCTCGTCCGGAGTTCTCCCTTGGACTTCGGTTAGTGTTTTATCCCAAGTCCTCAAAGCAGCCGGATTGGCATCCACGAGCCGCCAGTTCACGATTGCGCCGGACTCGTCGCGGACCAGATTCCAGTAGTACACCACCTCGCTCATGTTCGAAAAGAGCGTGCGGTACCGGTTCTCGCTTTCGCGGAGCGCCTCCTCGGCCCGCTTGCGTTCCGTGATGTCCTGTAAGACGTGACAGAACTGGCCGGGCTCGGTCGGAAACAGGGTTGAGCCAAGCCAGCGCCCCAAGGGGGCGAACCAGTCTTCAAACCGCAGCGGTGCATCGCTCCGCGTCATCTCCTCATACCGGCCCAGCCACTCGTTCACCATGCCGGGAAACAACTCGGACGCGTTGTGGCCCACAAATTCCGAGGCCTTCATGCCGGTGTGCCGCTCGAAAGCCGGATTCACGGCGAGGTAATGGATGTCGCAGGGTTTCCGCGATTCATCCACCACGATCTCCTGCAACACGACCGCTTCGTTCATCGACTCAAACAGCGTCCGGTAGCGCTTTTCGCTGGCCAGGGCCGTTTGCTCCGCCTCCCTGCGTTCCGTCAGGTCCTGCGTTAAAACCGCGATGCTTTGGCCCATGGGCACGACCGCCGCACGCAGCCAGGCGGGTGAGAAATCGCCGAAATCGAAGTGCCCTTCCAGAATGCGCGTTTCACCGCCGTCGGCCACTTGCCGATAGATCCCGTCGAATTGGGAGCCTCGAAAACCCGGATAGAGCGCGGACAGTGTGCGGCCGAGGACGGCATTCGGTTCGTTTCCGGCTCTGCGAGCGAACGTAGGATTCTGATACAGGAACGCAAAGTCGGTGATGCGTCCTTCACCGTCGCGGACCGGCCGCAGGATGGCGAATCCATCCGGTGAGAATTCCTGCGCTACACGGAAGCGCTCCTCGGCTTCGCGCAGGTCTTTCTCGTACTTCGTCCGCCTCGCAATCTGGCCATCAATCGCGCGCGAACCCGCCACGAGAACGACCAGGAGAAGGCCGATTCCGGACACCATGATCACAACCATTCCCCAGGCTGCGTTCGATAGACTTCGTTCTCGTTCATCCAACAAGGCCAACTCCGCCGCGCGCAGTGTCGCGATACCCTCGCGGATCTGGTCCATCAGATTTTTGCCGCTGTCGGTCTGGACAGTCGCCAGCGCTGCCGCGGCGCCTGCCGTCCTTCGCAGTTCGATCGTCTCCCTGAGTTCGTCCAGCTTCGCTCCGACCAGGACTCGCAGATCCGCGATCCGTTTTTGTTGCTCCGGACTGTCGGATGTCAGGCTGCGGAGTCCGTCCAAACGGCTTGAGATTTGTCCCAGAGCATCGGAATAAGGCTGCAGATAGGCGGCTTTTCCGGTCAGCAGATATCCTTGCTGGCCCGTCTCCGCATCCTGCAGAACCGAAAGCACCGACCCGATCTGTTCCAGAACCTGACGAGTTTGGATTGACAATCGTTCCCGGCCGGAGAACCGCGTCCACGTGCCATAGAAGAGGGCGCCTTCGGTCGCGACGAGGAATACCGCAAAACCAAGCCATATCCGGTGAGGCCTGCGCCGGAATTCTTTGGCGCTAAGCATGCCTTTCACAGCGCCCACGACGGATGCACCAACTGCTCCTTCTTCCAGCAGGTCAGCCGGCGGTTCTTCCCGGGACATTCCAGCGTTTCTGGCAGCTATCAAGGATTGCCGCAGCCGCCCGACCACCAGGCTGATGGTCAAGCTTCCCAGGCAGAAGAGAGTCAGTCCCCCGATCTCCTTCGAACCTGAGATAGCCAACGAAGAGCGCGGCTCAATGAAGAACCAATCCAGCGCAAACGCGCTGAGGACCGAAGCCAGTACTCCCGGCCGGAAGCCGCCGAAGCGGCTTGCCGCCAAGACAGCCAGTAAGAAGGTAAGGTAGGTTGCTTGGTCGCGCAACACCGGATCGAGTAGCATCCGGAGCCCCAGGGCCGCGAGCGTCACGATTGCGGCGACAAGGTAAGGGAGAGCTGCCGACTCGTTCGACCGCTTAATCGACTTGCTTACAGTTCCCATTCCAACCGACCACTTATTCGGCAACGATGAGTTTAATGCAGCGCAGGCCCATCCTGTTAATGTAATCGCTAAAATCCGAATCAGTGTTGCACGCACTCAGCCAAGGGCCGGCTGGTCTTCTTACGCGTTGATATTGAGGCATTTAGATCATCCCACAGTGCGTGAAAATACAGATTTTAGGCTCTTGATGGGTGAAATAACCCATGTCCGGCGCTTGAACCGAACAAAAGTCGCGGCTGGATGTCGTAGAAGCCACGGCTTTCCATGTGTTGGCACAAAATCTGCCTGTGGTGAACAAAGCGCTTTGATGGAAGTAGTTTTGATTCAAGCCCGCCGCACGGGGGGCGGACGCGAGTAGCAGCAACGCGCCCCTCAATCGCGTCCTTAGCTCCTAGTTATCGACCGTAGGACTCTATGGCGGAACGTCTTCGTTTACTTCAAATTGAGGATTCCCGGAGCGATGCGGAAGCGCTTCTGGACTCCTGATCTCATGGAATTAGGCTGAGCCGGGGGGGTGGGGCCAGGCTTCAGCCNNACCTTCGAAACGCTCGCCAGCGAGTGGCGGTCCGAAGTGGCTCACCTTATTTGCCCGGGTCAACCGAAATCCCCGGCCGACATCAGGAGTTCTGAGGCTACGGCGTGCAGGCTCAGAACTCCTGATGTCGTGGAATTTGCAGTGAGCCCACAGGTGGGGCAGGCGGTGCTCGCCTGCCCCACCGAGCAAGCAACGGGGCAGCCCATTTTCCCAAGCCACCTGGAGTCTGTGGCCGGCGCCGGATAACTCCGGACAACTCGCAGGATTCCGGGAGAGCGGCTGGGTGTATACTGAACGGCGCGCGGGAATCTAAAATGGGAATTCCGGATTCGGTGTACTGGCAGGTTTCCCGATCATGAGAAGACGCGAGTTTGTGGGTTCGGTGCTCCTTGGCGGAGCGGCAGGCCGGGCGGCTGTGCCCCAGGGTCCGGCGGACGGCGGCGGCGAGGAAAGGATGACCTGGCCGACTGGAGACGGGTACGAGGCGCCGGTGGCCGCCGGAGAGAACGAGGTCCGCTGGGTCCAGGTAGACCTGGGATTGTCGCGGAAGATCGACGCGGTGAAGCTCTATCCGAAATTCAATCCTTCGCCGCCGCGCGGGATCGGCTTCCCGGTTCGCTTCCGGATCGACATCTCCGACGATCCGCAGTTTGCCGCGGCCACCCTGGTCGCCAACCACACCAGCGCCGACCAGGCCGATCCCATCGATCGCATTCAGACATTTGCCGCCCATGGGGCCCAGGGCCGTTACGTGCGCGTGACGGCCACCAGGCTCAGAGCCGTTCCCCCGGCGCCCCGGGCCGGCGCCACTGCGCCGCCCAGCTACCGGTTCTCGCTGGCGAAGATGGACGTGGTTTCCGGTGGACAGGACGTCGCCGTGGGGCGGCCTATCGCCGATTCGAGCAAAGGCGAGCTGGGCGTGACGCCCTTGACCCGCCCGGCCCGCCCACAAGGCGAGACCATCGTCACCGACAATCCGGGCAATGTCACGCCAGTCGCAGGCTGGAAGCCGGTTGCCGGCCGGGTGCAGGTTCCACGCGGGGGCGTGCAACTCGAAGCCGGCGTGCTCCGGACGGCTTTCGAGAACAATATCGGGTACCTGCTCAGTTCATTCAGCGTGGCCGAGTTGCTGCAGGACTTTCGCGACCGCGCCGGCAAGCCCAGCCCGCCGGATCTGCCCCCGCGAGAGAGATTCTGGCAGGACGATCTGGCCGGTTCCAATGCCGGCCGGTTCCTCATGGGCGCCGGCAATTCGCTGCGCTGGACCGAGCATCGCGAGTTGCGCGACCGCCTGAACCAGGTGGTCGCCGGAATCGCCGAATGCCGCCAGCCGAACGGTTACATCATGGCCTACCCGGCCGACACAATCTTCTACTCCGAGCGGGGCGCCTACACAAGGGCTTGGCTGACCCACGGCCTGATCGAAGCCGGCTACGCGGGAAACGAGGAGGCGTTCGGCCTGCTGCGCGGCTACTACGACTGGTTCGATCGCTGCGAGTACCTGCCGCGGCTGCTGCGCGGCGCGATTCAAGGCGTCCAGGGCATGATCGCCAACACGCGCATGTACTTCACACCCGTTGGCAAGCCCGAGGACTTGCAGGTGGTGCAGCGGTACTTCCAGGAGAACTACTGGCTGGCGCAGTTGGCGAAGCGTGAGGAGGCGGCCATCTGGGAGTATCCCTACGACCGGCCGCACTGCTACCTGATCACCGACCTGGAAGCCTACATGGACCTTTACCGCGCCACGGGTGAACCGCGGTACCTGGATGCCGTGAAGGGCGGCTGGGACCTGTATCGCGACAAGTGGGAGCACGTCGGCGGCNNTTCTACAGCCAGCGGTTTCATGTGCTCGATCCGGAGCAGGAGAAATACGTGGACCAGATCGAGAAGTCGATCTACAACGTGGCCCTGGCCAACCAGGTGGGCGCCGAAGGCATACGCTACACGGCGCACCTGGTGGGCCGCAAGGACCGCAGCTCGCCGGCCGGGAGCGCGGGACGCCCGGGGTTCCGAACCAACACCTGCTGCGAAGGCCAGGGCACCCGCCTGCTGGGCGCCATGCCGGAGTTCATCTACTCCATCGCCGCGGACGGATTGTACGTGAACCTCTTCGTGGCGTCCCGTATTGCATGGAGTTGCGGGGGGCAGACGGTCAAGCTGGCCATGGCCACCGGGTTCCCCTTGCGGCCGGAGGTGGAGCTGCACCTGTCCACGCCCCGCCCCGTGCGCGCCAGGATTCGCGTGCGGGTGCCTTCCTGGGCCGCCGGCCGCATGCCCATCAGGGTGAACGGCGCCACGGTGGCCACGGGAAGCGCGGGGAGTTATGCCGCGCTGGACCGCACGTGGAAAGAGGGTGACACAATCTCTTTCGCGCTGCCCATGGATTTCCGCCTGACCGCTTACACCGGCCAGGAGCGAACCGTGGGCCAGGAGCGATTCGCGCTGGAGTACGGGCCCATCCTGCTGGCGCTGGTCGGCGAGGTGGATGAACAGGGCGGGGCGCGCATCCCCATCACGGAAGCGGATCTGGCGCGGTTCCTCCAGCCCAAGCCCGGCCAGCCGCTGCACTTCACCATCGCCGGCGATGCCAGGCACGAGTACATGCCGTATTGGGAGGTGGCGGACCAGCCATTCACGTGCTATCCGGTGATGGGCTACGCCTGAAAACCGAGGCCAATATCCGCTTGTTCCTGGCGTCGGGGATGGGACATTGCGATTGCCGGCCGCGAGAAGACAAACCAGCATTACTTAGTTTCTGTCATGAAACTCAAGAAACCGCTCCCTTGCGGTCGCGGCTCGGTAACAGTCGCGCCCGATTCCACGGGACTTGGTTACCGAGCCCGGCCCAGAGGGCACCCCGCAAGGGAGCGGTTTTGCCGTTACGAGCCGGAGTTTCGCGACAGAAATTAGATAGGATCGAGCGAAGGCGAGCANNACCTTACGAGAATCGCGTGCGCCTCCACAAGAGGAGACCGCAAACGATCAAACACACGAACGTCAACACCAGCAGCACGGCCATCCACGGTAGATTCACCGCGACTGCCTGGTGTTCCGCCCCGATCGCCAACCACACAAAAACCGCCACGGCTCCGATGGCAACGATCGCTTCCCACCAGTGGCGAACCGGCTTGTCGCGCGAGAGCGGATCTTCTCCGCGCAGGCTCGACGCGACGCGCTCGGAGTCCATGCCGTAACGCGCACACTCCCGTTCCATGGCGCTGTTCCACGATCCCCGCTCGGACTCCGATGCCTTCGCCGTGCAGATGGCGCCGGCTCCCAGGATCATGACTAAAGAGCCGGCGAATACCAGGACATGAGCCATGACGCCTTGCCCGGCCAGTTCGCCGAAGACCAGGACGCCCCAGGCAAGGCCCCAAAGCTGGTTGGTGTTGGAGAGCGGAATCCCGCGGGCAATCCCGATATACTTGGCGGCATAATTCTGGAACAGATCTCCCACCACCCAGCAGAACCCGCCGAGAAAGAGCCAGAACAGCGCCGGCCGCGCTCTGCCCAGCTCTGCCATCACACCGTGCAGCCCTCCGTCGAAGACCAGCGCCAGGGTCCACACCGTGCCCA
>PLRZ01000373.1:7374-10241 GCA_003164075.1 Bryobacterales bacterium
CCCGGCATGGTGTTGGCTCTCTGCGAGGTGGCGTAGGCCAGCACGCCGGCGCCGCCGACGATCGCGACGGCGCCGCCAACCACCCGCGCCCAGCCGGATCCGCGCAACTCTTTGAACAACAGCCAGCCCCAGAACAGGCCCACCAGGCTGTTGATATTCCAGAGGGGGAAGGCGATGGACAACCCCACGTTTCGGACCCCGAAGACCGTCAGGGTATTGGCCACCCCCCACAACATTCCCGCGACCACCGCCCAAATGATGAGATGCGGCTTCTCGCGCAGGTCCGCAAAAACATAACCGGTGCCCTTCAACGCCACGGGCACCGTCCACCGGGCGACGAACACCCCCGCCACCATCCCCAGCGAAACCAGGAACGGTGAAAAACCGGCCGTCACCAGCTTGGTGGGGGCCTCGGCCGCCGCCAACCACGAGGCAGCGGCCAATCCGCAGATTACGCCCAGCGCATGCAGGGAGTAAGTGGAGAACCTGGCTTTGGCCGGCGAGATGGTCATTTCACCAGCACCAAGACGCCAATACCGATCATCAGGACAATAATGGGCAACCACAAATGCGGGTCGGTGACGATCGCCCTCGTCAGCGAAACCTTCGGATTTGTCATGGTCTTCGTGGACCTCCCGGTCTCTGTCATTCTACCCGGCGGTGATTGGCGGGGCAGTATCTACTTCCCTCACCTCCACCGGCCGATGCGCATCGCCGCGATAGCGTCCGCGCCGGTGATCGATGGCGGCTGCCCCTGGCGCACCCGGTCCACGAAATCCTGGAGCTGGGCGAGGCAGGCGCCACGTCGTGCGTAATGCCCTCCCGGGTCATCACCAAAATGGGAGTGTGCTGGAAATACAGAACTCCTGAGGTCGTGGAATTTGCAGTGAGCCCGTAGGTGGGGCAGGCGGCACCGCCTGCCCCACCTACGAAGCTCTGGCCATCGAAAGGAATAGCTCAGCCCATTTTCCCCGCCAGNNGGGGCGACATCAGGAGTTCTGAAATAGCCGATCTGCAGCGAACCCTTCGTCCCCCGGATTTCCGTGCGTATGTCATAGCCGAAAACCGAATTGCGGCTTACCTGTACCGCGCCTATTGACTGGAGCCGAACGGACGTCGGACAAACCCCACCGGCTCATCCCAAATTCGTGGAATTTGTGGTANNGACCCGGCAGGCAAGAGTGCCTGCGCCACATTGCCCTCGGCTCTGAGATTGACCCCGGAGCCAGAGGCGGCAGCAGCCCTACCGGGTTGTCGACCGGACCACTTGCACCGGTCCCAGCAACCCGGAGGGCAACAGGGGCGAATTGGCCTGATAGAATTGCTGCGCGGTGTAGGTGTATTTCTGCGCGGCGCCGGGCTGCTGATCGCCAACCAGCCGGTTGACCCACAGATTCGTCACCTTGATCTCGATGGCGTTCGCACCGGGCTGCAACGCGCCGGTTACATCCACTCGAAACGGCGCCTTCCAGACAATGCCGAGCGGCTTGCCGTTAACCGAAACTTCAGCCAGGTTCTTGACATCGCCAAGGTCCATCCACAGTTGCGCGCCGCGCTGGAACCAATCGGCGGGAGCTTGGATGGTCTTGGAATAAGTGCCGGTGCCGGAGAAATACTTCACGCCGGCATCCGTGTTTTCCGCCCATGAACTCAACTTATCGAGAGTGATCTTCGCCGGTGCTCCGCGATTGGGCTGGAAGCTGACGTCCCAGGGCCCTGTCAAGGCGGCAACCGGGGACTCCACCCGTTCCGGCACCTTCCGGGAAGCCGCGGCGGCCGTCTTGCGGAACACCACGAATACGGCGCCATAGGGGTCCAGGTGCAGCGGCACGGTGGTGCGTCCCTCCGCAATCTGGTAAGTGGCGGGTTCCACGATTCCCGTATCGGCATGCCAAAGCTCAGCCTCCTTGCCGGCCACGCGGAAGCTCGCGTTCAAGGATTCGGCCTGGTTCTTGCGGTTGTCGACCCAGTAGACCTCGCCATCGGCCAGCTTGCGATGCACGAATAGCAGGCTGGTTTCAGTCTGCGGTTTGCCGAATTCGAAATCCGGGGAAATTTGCTGGGCGAATAGCGCCTGAGCCAGCGTCTGGCCGGCGTAGACCTTTCCCTGACCGTAGGCGCGCGTACCCGGACCCGAACCAAAGAGCTGCTCGGCAACGGTGTTGAACTCCGCCTGGTTGTCGCTCAGGCTGGGGCTGTCGATGGGCTTGGGACCCACCACCACGGCTCCGGCGTGAACCAGGTCGCGGATTTTCTTCAGAACCGGCAGGGACATGTGCCGACTATAAGGATCGAGAGCCAGTACACGATAGCTCATTCCGGTGGCTGTGACGAGGCGTCCATCCTTCACCGAAAGACGGGTCTTCAGCGCGTCCGCGTTGACGAAATCGAAACTGTATCCGGCCGGCACCTCCGGCGATTTGTTGGCGAAGATGGCCGTGACATTGGAATCCTCACCGAAGAAGTAAATGACATCGGCCGCGAACGTACCCTGCTGGAGCATGTAGGAGCCGCGGGCAAGATATGTGGTCCAGGGTTTCGCCAACTCCGCCCAAGTCTCATGGCGGGTGAACCATTGACCATACGGTCCCAGGCCGAGTCCCGGAACTTTGTCCGACACGGGCTGGTGTACCGACGTATGAATCACGAACCGGTTGAGGCCCATCGCCAATTCCTTGTCGGCGGTCGGCTTCAAGGTCTCGGGCGACCAGGTCCANNACGGAAGCCGATTCGCGGATGTCGGCATTGTAGCCATACTGCTCATTGTCGACGCCCGGCATCTGGGTCCACATGGCGCTCATCGGAACCGCGGCGCTCCGCTTGACTTCCATGCCGTCGGCGATAATGGCGCGGCCCGATTCGTGCGA
>PLRZ01000373.1:10256-13885 GCA_003164075.1 Bryobacterales bacterium
ACGCGGCCCGTCAGGACCGGGAGCCAGGGGTGCGGATCGTAGCCGCGGCGCTTGCTGAACTCGGCGATCATATCGTCAGTCCAGTTCTCGGCCCCCGCTTCCCAACTGTCGGTAACCACGTACTGCAAGCCGCGCTTGCCCATCAGCGGGCCGACCGTATCTTTGTATTGGTCCAGATAATTGTTGAAATATGCTTTTACGTAAGCGCGGCTGAGCTTGTCCACCTCGAGCCCGGTAGCTTCCGGCGAGGCCGGGTGGTTGGTAATACCGAGCAGCGAATAACCAAAGCGAAGGACGACCCAGTTTCCGGGCGGAGGCGTCCAGGCCAGGGCGCCATCCGCGCTCATCTTCGAAGTCAGGTCGATGACATCCGCCTTGCCGACGGCATCCCGGGCAGCCACCGGCGGCGTTGTGAAGGCGTACAGGTCGGGCGCGGTTGCAAAAGCGGCCTTCTCTTCGAAGCGGTTCACCCGCGCTCCGGTGAGTAGCACGAGTTCCGCGATGGGGTATGCGGTGGGCGGCGCCTGCGCGACAAGTCCAGGCGTGGCAGGCGGCGGCGCCTGGGTGGTGAAGCTGACTCTGAAGAATTTGGCTGTCACGGGCGGGAAAGTGAGGGTATGCTCCGCTGCGCCGGCTAGCGGTACTTCGACGATGTCACGGAACTGCCGGCCGTCATCGCTCGACTGCAGAACCTGGCCGGTCCTCACGGCGCCCCTACCGAAGCCTCGGCCTCCGGCGCCAACCAATGCCAGGGTGAATCCCCGAATACTCTGAGGTGAGGCGAATTCGAACTGGATCCACGATGTTCCACCTACCGGAGCGGCCGGCAAGAGGCTCCCTTTGGCCAAGTCTCCATCCGTAAGGGCGGCAAGGTCGAAAGAACCGCCGCTGGAGGTCACCTTAGGCTGCAATTGCGCCATGGACAACTCGGAAGGCGCGCGATACGCTACTACCGCGGCGTCGGCATAAAAATCCGCGGGCACCGGGGGCGCTTCGCTGAGTATCGCCGACTGTCCGGGCGGCATGTTCTGGAAGGGACCCGTGGTGGAAGGCGGTTTAGGAAGCTTGCCGGTGAAGGGGCGGCCGCCTTCGACGCGGGTTTCGCTCCAGACGTATTTCTTCATTCCCTGGGCGGGTGGCACCCACGGTCCGCCGCTCTCGCTCCAACCGGGCGAGCCCGCGATGGCCATCTCGAGTCCTAACTGGTCGGCGAGCGTGGCGGTATAACGGAATGCATCCTTCCACTCCGGCGTCATGTAGACCAGGCGCTTTTCCACAATTTGCGGTGTGCTCAAGGCGGCATCGAAATTCTGGAAGCCGCCGATTCCCACGCGCTTCATCCATTCCAGGTCGGCCTTGATTCCTTCTTTGGTGATATTGCCGTTCATCCAGTGCCACCAGACGCGCGGTTTTGCGCTGTCCGGCGGATTCCGGAAACCTTGCTCCAGGGCATCGCCCGAATTCTGCGCCGAAACAATCCACGCACCTAACAGGGCGGCAATCGCGGCGGCACAGCCGATTTGTCTCGTACTACCGATGATCCGCATATCGAAGTTCTGTCCTTCGTAAACATTATCGGCCAAGCGTTTGTCCCCCGGCGCGCCGATAGCGGATTGGTATTCGCTCCGCTGGAAAAGCCTCAGAACTCCTGATGTCGGGGAGTTTGCAGGGAGCCCGAAGGTGGGGCAGGCGGTGCTCGCCTTCGCTCGATCCTATTCGAGCAGCGGGCCTAACTAATTTCTGTCATGAAACTGCCTTCAGGTGGCAAGGACCGCTTGCTTGCGCGCGCGGCTCGGAAAACGCCGCGATGATTCCACGGGACTTGTTACTGAGCCGCGACCGCCAGGGAGCGGTCTTGCCGTTACGAGCCGGAGTTTCATGACAGAAACTAACTAATTCAGTGCGGGCGGGCAGGCGAGCACCGCCTGCCCCACCTCCGGGCTCATCCTGAATTCCGCGAAATCGGGAGTTCGGAACTTACCTGGGTTTAGTGAGAAACGTCTCGAAGAACTCGATCTTCGCCGGACTTCCGGCCAATGGGATCGGCCCCGTGTTGTCGCCCACTTCCATGATTTCCCGCTTCTCTCCGACCGCCGGCCATAAGGGCAGACCCTTTCCGTTCGGATCTCCAGTCGCCGCGAAATTCGCCCAGTAGGACGACATCATGCCGGCTATTTTCCGGTCCGCATCGGTGAAAGGACGATCCGACATGTCGAGGGTGTTCAGCACGTAGGGAACTTCCGAAGTGTGGAACGCCCCGTATTGCGCCGCGTCGGGCCCGGGCAGCGTGTGATCCCACAAGTACTCGTATGCCCTCGTCTTGGCCGTCTTAGACCGGGCGTTGGCCCACAGATACAACGCCACCAGTGCTTGATCGCGGGCACTCTGGCTTTGCGCCATCGCGGCCTGCTCCTCGGTCGCCGCGGGATAGAGCTTCAGGAATTGGTCCGCCGCTTCTCCATACCGTTGCCGTGCCTGGTCCTGAAAGGCCTGCGCCGTCACGGCCGCCCGCGGCCCGTTGATTCCCCCCAGTTCCCCCAAGTTGCTGCCGGTCAATGTCACCACGTCGTTCTGCTTTCCCTGAACGATGGCATCCATGGGCGAAGCCGGCAACACGTACCCGTCCACGATCACGGAGAAACGACCGCCGCCTCTCCCCGCATCCGCGCTCTGCACCGGTTCCACGATCTTCTGCCAGCTCAAGGCACGCAGTTCGGCGACCGATTTGGCGCCTTTCGCGTCCGCGAACCTCTGCCCGTTGGCTTCCGCCGCGGCGAGCGCGCCGGTGTTGTTGGCCAAGCCAACTCCGCCGATGCTGGAACCGCCGCTTTCCGCAATCGCCCGCTGAAACAAACCCTTCGCCAGGGGCGATGCGGTCAGGTCATGCACCGACATGGCGCCGGCCGACTGCCCCGCGATGGTCACGCGGCTCACGTCGCCGCCGAAGCGGCCGATGTTCTCATGCACCCATCGGAGCGCTGCGATCTGGTCCAGCAGCCCATAGTTGCCCGAGACATGGTGCCCGGACTCCTGGCTCAATTCGGGATGTGCCATGAGGCCCAGTACGCCAAGGCGGTAGTTAATCGTCACCACCACGAGGCCTTTCTTCGCCAAGCCCTCGCCGTCGTAGACCGGCACCGCCCCCGATCCTTCGGTAAACCCGCCGCCGTGAATAAACACGTACACGGGCCGTTTCTCGGTGGCCGATTTCGCGGCGGTATAGACATTGAGGTACAGGCAATCCTCGCTGATGCCGGTGTGCGTCATGAATTCATAGGTCCACGGCTTGTGCTCCGCCACGATGTTCTGAATGCAACTGGCCGAAAACTTGTCCGCCTGCCGAACGCCTAGCCAGGCCACGACCGGCTGCGGCTCGCGCCAGCGCAGGTTGCCAACCGGCGGCGCGGCGAACGGGACCCCTTTGAAGGTCGTCACCGAGGCATCCTTGCCCGGAACGCCGGAAACCATACCGCCCTCGACCTTGACCGGCTGCTTAATAGCCGCGGCAAGAGGTATGACGGCCCCTGCCACCGCCAAAACAACTACGCTTAGACTCTTCGGTTTCACTGAATTTCTCCTTCTTCTGTTCCGTGACGACGCCCGAAACGTAGAGAATACCTCAAATCGTC
>PLRZ01000101.1:0-11852 GCA_003164075.1 Bryobacterales bacterium
GCCCCACCTTCGAAACGCTCGCCAGCGAGTGGCGGCCCGAAGTGGCTCACCTTATTTCCCCGGGCCAACCGAAATTGCGGGCGACATCAGGAGTCCAGAGTCTCGGCGCCGCGGACACGAGTGTCTGCGCCACGTCATGGCTCAAGTCAATTTCCCGAACTATGCGAAATCCCCGGCCGACATCAGGAGTTCTGACCGTAGCCTGCTTGGGCAGCGGGCTGGTGCAGCGCGCGGAGTCTCGGCGCGGCGGACAAAAAACAAGCGGGGAACCGATCGTTCAGATCGGCTCCCCGCGTGATGCAAACTCAGCTTGGAGAAAAACTACTTCCCGGTATCCTGGACGATACCGCCACCGGTCTTTTGCTTCGCTTCGGTCTTTTTCTTCTTGACCGCCATGGCCTTGTCGACCCAATCGTTGGCGATCTTGATCTGCTGCTCGTACTCTTCTTTGTTGTCGGCCAGATCGGCGCGCTCACGGATAAGAAGGTTCTCGTACGCCATGGCGTCGTCGTAGTCCGGATCCACCTGCAGCGCCATGTCGAGGTTCTTGAGACCGTCCTCAATGACCCCACTGTACTTGGCCTTCAGCTCTTCCCGGACCTTCTTGTCTTTGATAGGCCCCGGATCCTCAAGCTTCATTCCCAATTCGGCGCGGGCCGTTCCATCGGCGGGATACCATTGCGACCAGGCGATGAACCCCTTGCTGTAATAACCGACGGCGCTCTTGGGATCCACGCTGGTCAGCTTGTCGTACCAGGCCTTGGATTCGTCCCAGCGCTTTTCGTTCAAGTACAACGATGCGAGATAGGCAATCGCCGTGGGGTCCTTGGGATTGTCCTTCAAGACATCTTTGAACGTGCTCTCGGCGGCGTCGGCCATTTTCTTGTTGTCGTCCGATTCCGCACCCGGGATATATTGCTGCATGTACGCGGTAGCCAGGTACAGGCGCGCCGTGGGGAAGTTCGGATCCAGCTCCACGGCCTGCTTGAAGTGCTCGACGGCTTCCGGGTATTGGGCATTCTTGAAGGCCGTAACGCCCTTATTGAGGTGATCGCGGGCTTGCAGCTTCTGGCAACCCGTTCCCATGATTGGGAGGCTGATCAGCACGGCGGCCAATACGCTCAACGCCAACTTGCGCATCTTAGTTCCCCGCCTCCACTTTCGCCGTCATCAGGCCGACCTTGTCGATGCCGGCGCCGTGCGCGATGTCGATCGCCCTGGCCACCCACAGAAAATCAAGGGACGGATCGCCCTTTACGAAGACGACGCGCTCGGCGCGGGTCTTAAAGATCTCCGTGAGCCGATCGCCCAACTTGTTCTCATCGGTGTCTTCGCTGTTGATCTGCATGTGATGATTCGCATCGATCACGATCACCACCGTACGTTGATCGGACAACGTTTGCTTCTGACCGGGGGGTGGCGGCTGGGGCACCAGCGCCTCGAGCCCCTTAGGGGTCAAGGGCGTGATCACCATGAAAATGATGATGAGCACCAACAAGACGTCGATCATGGGCGTCATGTTGATATCGCTTTTCGGACCGCCCCCTCCACCGAGTGACATTCCCATATAGAAACTCCTTTAAGAATCCTTAGTTATTTCAAAACCGGCGCCGCCGCATCGGGCGTCTTGGTCTCTTTACCCTGCATCTGTTCGGTGAGGAGACCCAATTGGTCCACGCCAGCCGCGCGCAGGTTATCCACTACGTCCACTACCTTTTCGTAACGGGCGCGTTGATCCGCTTTTACGAATACGGTCTTGTCCAGCCTGTTGGTGAGAAGATCCTTGACCTTGGGCGGCAGGTCCTCGGCCAGAATTGCATCGGATCCGAGGAACACTTTCCCGTCCCGCGTCACCGCGACGAGAACCGCGTCGCTCTTGTCGGCTGCCTGCATGGCGATGGGGTTCCTAGTCTTCACCATGTCCACGCTGACGCCCTTCGACAACATGGGCGTGATGACCATGAAGATAATCAACAGCACCAACATGACGTCCACCATGGGTGTGACGTTGATATCGGCGACCGGTGGTGGGGCGTGATGCTTTTTCTTTTCTGCCATCTTCTTTCTCCCTGGAAACCGGTAGGCTGGGGAAGCTTCGTCCGAAGCTTCCCCCATTTCAACTCGCCGGATTCCTTTCAAATATCGAAGCTACTTGCGTGCGCCGGCGCCACGCTGCGAACGTTTCAGGAAGTAGTCGATCAATTCGGAACTGGAATTCCCCATCTCCACGTCGAAGGCTTCAATCTTGTTGGTGAAGAAGTTGTACATCCAGACCGCGGGAATGGCCACGAAGAGTCCGATAGCCGTGGTCACCAGGGCTTCCGAAATACCGCCGGCCACAGCGCCCAAACCGGTGGACTTGTTGTTCGAAATCCCCTTGAACGCGTTGATGATGCCGACGACGGTTCCGAACAGACCCACGAANNTCCAGAGCGCGCTTGGAGGCTTCGATTTCCTCACCGGGAATTTCGTTGCTGATCTGATGCGCCTGGAATTCCTGCAGACCGGCCACTACGACCTTGGCCAAGTGGCTCTTCTTGTAGCGATCCGCAATCTTTACGGCTTCATCCAGCTTGCCTTCGCGTAACGCGCCGGCGACGGCTGGAGCAAATGCCCGCGACTGTTTGCGGGCAGCACTGTAGGCCATGAGGCGGTCAATCATGACGCCGATCGAATAGGCCGACATGATAAACAGGCCAATCACGACAATCTTGGCCAACGCACCCATCTGGGACCAAAGGGAACGCGGGTCCCAACCAATGTCCCCGCCTTCCTGGAGCAAATAAAGCGCCCATACATGCAATTGCAAAAGCATTGTTTTCTGTCTCTCCTACGAGTTGAAATTGTGATCTTCTATCCGACGTCGCAAACGGAGCGCCGGGTTACTACTGGTTCAACGTAAAATTCACATCAATCGTCGTCTCTACCTGCACCGGCTCGCCGTTGAGCATTGTCGGCCGGTAGACCCACTGCTTCACCGCGTCCATGGCTGCCTGGATCAACAGCGCCGGGCCACCCAGGGAATGCAATTCCTGAATCGTCCCTTCCTTGGAGATGATCGCCGCCAGGTGTACCACACCCGAAACGCGCGCGGACTTCGCCAACTGCGGATAGAGTGGCGGAGTCTTCTTGAGAATCATGGCGCCCTGGACGTTGCCACCCACCTTAATACGAATCGGGGCTGCGTCCTTCTTCACCGGCGGAGGCGGAGGCGGAGGCGGCGCCGCTGTCGGGATGCCACCGATAATGCCACCGAGTACGCCGCCCACGGCCCCGCCGCCCACGCCGCCAGCCACGCCGCCGACTACTCCGCCAACGCCGGAGGAGGGTGGCGGAAGCTCATCTTCTCTAATGGTGGCGATTTCCCTGGGGACGGACTTGGGAGCCATGAGCCTGCCGGCATCGAACTGCCGGGGAATCACTTTGACCACTTTGACTGCAGGCGCTGCCGCCGGAGGAGGAGGCGGTGGCGGCGGAGGAGGAGGAGCCACCAGGAAACTTTGCAGCGTGGTGGACGGGAGCACTTCAGTGTAGATCAAAGGCAGGATCACAGCCACGGTGATCAATATGATCTGCCCGGCGAAGGAAACCATCACTGTCCAGCTCTTGTTGGTCTTGCCCACGCCGTCTACGAACGTCTGTTCAAACATACGAGCTTCCTTTCCCTTTTACCGCGGCGGCTTTCGGCTGGGAACAGCCTCGGCCCACCGCGCACTTTACTTCATCGGACCGCCTTGGTCGGACTTTTGCGAACCGTTTCCACTCGCGGAGTTGCCGGTCCGCCACCCACTGGCGTCTTCCGGCGGCTGTCCGCATAATTGTGCCAGAACAATACGATCGGACTGGCGATGAACACCGAGGAGTACGTTCCCACGATAATCCCGCAAACCAACGCAAACGAGAAACCGCCCAATACCGGACCGCCGAAGATGAACAGCGCGATCACCGTCAGGAACGTCAGGCCCGAAGTCATCACCGTCCGGCTCAACGTCTGGTTCACGGCGCGATTCATCACAGCTTCCAGAGACTCTTTGCGCGAGAATTTCAGATTCTCGCGGATGCGATCGAAAATCACGATCGTATCGTTCATGGAATAGCCCACTAGCGTCAACAGGGCCGCAATCACCGTCATGGAGATCTCTTTATCGAACAACGAAAACAGTCCGATAGTGATGAGCGTGTCGTGGAAGCACGCGATCACCGCGCCCAAACCGTAAATCCATTCGAACCGGAATGCAATGTAAGCCAGCATGCCGGCCAAAGCGTACAAAGTGGCGAGAACCGCCTTCTCGCGCAACTTCGCTCCCACTTTGGGGCCCACCATCTGTGCCGATACCACGTGGAATGGCGCCAAATAACACTCCTGCCGAAGAGTGTTCATAATACCAGAATTCATTCCCGCCACGGAGGACAATTGACTGAAATCCACGATCAATCCGGAATGTTGCGTGTTCATCTCGCCGAGGATGTTGCGTATCAGCGTTTTCAGTTGGTCTTCGTTCAACGCCACGCCCGCGCGGGCCAGCGGATCGCGCAGCCGGTTGGTAAGTTCTTCCTCACTGGTATTGTTGAGGTCCAGCTTGCCGCTGCCGGGTTGTCCGAAGGTGTCCGTCAGGACCGCCCGCATGGTGTTCTGGTTGGTGTTCAACTGGCTTTCGCCCTGGCCCTTGGCTTCCGTCCCAATCTCCACCGTGTTCACAACGCCATTGCCGCTCAGGTCCTGGACGCTGACTTCGGTTTTGATCTTCTGCAACATGGCGGAGCGGATCTTATTGTCCTGTGGAGGGTTGGCGAATTTCACCTGAATCAGCGTCCCCTCCTTGAAATCGATGCCATATTTGAGGCCGCCCTTCAGGGCGATGCTCCCAAACCCAGCCACGGTCAGCACCAGCGAGGCGATGATGAAGGGCCACTTCTTGCCCAGAAAGTCGTAGTTCGTGTTCTTGAATAATTCCATCGAGCGTTGCCGTGCTGGTGCGCTCCAATTAAATCAGACACCAGCTCCTTACCTTTTGTTCCCGTTCAAACCGCCAAAGCGGAATTAAATACTTAAAGCTTCCATTCCCCGCCGCCCCGAAAGCTCCCAATTGAAGATCGTGCGGGACACGAATACCGCGGTGAAGACGTTGGCGAACAGACCGATCGTCAATGTTACCGCAAATCCCCGCACCGGTCCCTCTCCGAACAGGAAAAGGAAGGCGCAGGAAACGATGGTGGTTACGTGGGTGTCGACAATCGTCCACCAGGCCTTGTTGAAGCCTGTATCGACGGCTGCGATCACCCCTTTTCCGGTCCGCAATTCCTCCCGGATCCTCTCGAAAATCAGTACGTTGGAGTCCACCGCCATACCGATGGTCAGAATCACCCCGGCGATTCCCGGCAGGGTCAGCGCGGCGTGCAGATAAGAGATCGCCGCCAAAAGTATGATGGTGTTCAGAAACAGCGCCAGCACGGCGTTCACACCGCTGCGCTTGTAGTACGCCAGCATCACCACGATCACCGCCAGCAGCCCGGCGATGCCCGCTACGATTCCCTGGTGGATGGAGTCGGCGCCCAGCGACGGGCCGACGGAATTCTCGAAAGCCGGGGTCACCCGCGCCGGCAGGGAGCCGGACCGGAGGTAGCGCGCCAGATCCGCGGCTTCTTCCTCGCTGCCCAAACCCATGATGCGGCCGGAATCCTCGATGCGTTCGTTGATGGTAGCGACGCTCACAATGTCATTGTCCAGGATGACCGCCAGCTTGTCGCCCACGTGGTCTCCGGTGAAACGGGCGAATCTCCGGCCGCCATCCTGCGACAGCGTGAAGCTGGTCTGCCAGGTTCGAGCCGTGTCGCCTTGGCCGGCGCGCGCGTTGCGCATATCCTTGCCGGTGATCACCGGTACTTTACCCACCAGGAACCATTCTTCACCCTGGCCCCGCACGCGCGGTTTGGACCTCACCAGGGTTTCGTTCAGGGGCAGGACGCCGCCCAATTTCGCCAGAGCGTCATCCCGGCTGGTGAACGCCGTGTCGTGCTGCTTGTCGACGCCGGTGATCTGCAGCACGGCCGTCGTGCCGATCTGCTCCTTGGCGCGGGCCGGATCGTCCACGCCCGGCAGCTCAATCAGAATCTGGTAGTCCGCGCCCGACTGCCCGTACTGCTGTACGGAGGTCTCCGCCACGCCCATATCGTTAATACGATTGCTGATGGTGTCGATAGAGCCTTGCACCGCCAGCTTCTTGAGGTCGATCAGGTCGGACGGCTTGAGCTTCATGGAATAATCGGTGGAGTTGACCGTGGTGAGAATGTAGGTGGGGAATTCGGTGCTCACCAGGTTGCGGAAATCGCTCGACTTGGTCGGATTCACGCCCTTGATGGTGATGGTCACCTTGCCGGCGTCGTCCACCGATTGCGGATCGCTGACTTCCGCGCTGTTCCACACGATGCCCTGCTTGGCGCCTTCCTGCTGCAGCCGTTCCACGGTCTGCTGCGCATCGCCCTTCACGGCGTCCTGGACTTGCACTTCCATGACCAGGTGGCTGCCGCCTTTGAGATCGAGCCCCAGGCGAATGCTGTTCTTCAGGTGGTCCACCAGGTCGGCTTTGGACGTCGGTAGACCGATGATCCCGACGACGCACAGCAGTATCGTCACAACAATGATTACGGTCCGCGTTTTCAGATTCTTTTGCATGAGAATAGATGCCTTGCTAAATAAGGGTTCGTGCCGCTACCTACTTCTTGTCACCCGAGACCAGGCTCGTAACCGAGCTTCGCGCGAACTGGAGCTTCACATTGTCCGGTTTCACGCGCAATACCAGGGAATCGTCCTCCACCGCGACGATGGTGCCCACCACGCCGCCGCTGGTCACGACCGTGTCTCCATTGTGGAGGCCGGCCAGCATTTTTTGCGTCTGTTTGCGCTGGCGCTGCATCGGAAGGAAGAGGAGGAAATACAAAACTCCGAACATCAGGAGGATGGGCAACATCATGCCCAGAGAGCTACCGGGCGTCGCCGTTTGCAGAAACAAGTTGAAGACCACGTTTTGACCAATCGGAGGCTACTCGGCCTCCAGGGCAGCCGAGCGCACACACCTCAAGTATTCTGGAAATGAAAACGATATTATAGCGTGCCTGATCTCTCCCATGATGTCAAGGTACCGCCGCACGTTGTGGCGCGTGGCCAACGATGCGTAGAGAATCTCCCCGGACAGGAACAAATGGCGAAGGTACGAGCGGGAATACCTGCTGCAAGTGTAGCACCGGCAATTTTCGTCGATCGGCCGCTCATCGTCCTTATACCGCGCGTGTTTGATGATCACGCGGCCCCGGGATGTGAATAAATATCCATTCCGCGCGTTGCGCGAGGGCAGCACGCAGTCCATCATGTCGATGCCGCGGGCCACGTATTCCGGCAGTTCCGCGGGCATCCCGACTCCCATGGCATAGCGCGGCTTCTGCCGCGGCAGGATATCGCGCGTCGCTTCCACCATTTCCAGGCTGAGTGCGCGCGGTTCGCCCACCGACAGGCCCCCCACGGCATAGCCATCGCTATCGAGATCGAGCAGCGCGGTGGCGCATTCGGCGCGCAGATCGGGGAACATGGAGCCCTGTACGATGGGGAACAGCGCGTGACGGGTAGGGCTTTCAGCCATGCGGATGCGATGGTGCCGGCCGGCCTGCTGGGCCCAGCGGACGGTGCGGTGCATGCTCTGGCGCGCGTACTCGTGGGTGACGGGATACGCGGGGCATTCGTCGAGCACCATGCAGATGTCGCTGCCGAAGGCCAGTTGCACGTCGACCGTGGATTCCGGCGTGAAGGTGTGGAGATCGCCATTGAGGTGCGATTGGAAGACGACGCCCTCGTCGGTGATTTTCCGCAGGCCGCTCAGGCTGAATACCTGGAAGCCGCCGGAATCGGTGAGGATGGCGTTGGGCCACGACATGAAGCGGTGCAGTCCGCCCATTTTGCGGATGAGTTCATGGCCCGGGCGCAGGAAAAGATGGTAGGTATTGGCCAGCAGGATCTTGACGCCGAGATCCTCGGCCAGGTCGCGCTGGCTCAGGCCTTTGACGGTGGCTTGCGTGCCGACGGGCATGAATACCGGGGTCTCGATGGTGCCATGGGGGGTATGGAGAAGGCCGGCCCGCGCGCCGGTGTGCGGGCATTCGGCCACTAGCTCGAAGGAAATTTGCGTCAAATCAGATTGTAAACGAGGGNNTCGTTCACATCGCGGATGGATGCAGTCACAAATGGGTTGAAAGGCACCAATCCGTGTGCATCCGTGTCCATCCGTGGCCCTATTCAATTCGCTCCACGTAGGGAGAGGAAATCTCATGAATTGGACTTGGAAACTGGCCACGGATGGACACGGATGCACACGGATCAATTGCTTAGCTATTTTTCGGACACTACACCAGCAATTCGCGGGCAAGACCGTGGGAATGCTCGTTGGCGCGAACCAGGATGATGGTGTCGAGGACGATCTTCACGGGTGCGGACGATAGCCGGGCCGGCTGCTTCGCATGTGCCTGAAGGTCCGCCTACCGTAAAGCAGCGAGTCCATGCCAGACTCTGGAACACGGCGGGCGACGAAGAATCCTTGCAGTCGTGACGCCCGGAAATTGCGGGCGTGAACGGGATGGTATTGGGGGAAAGCCGGATCGAAATTGCGGTGTCGAATCGAATCGAATCGGAGGGTGACAATGCGAAGCGGTTCACAATACGCTACGCTGGAAATGGAAGGGCGCGATGGCAACCCAGAACACCATTCACGTGTCGGACGAACTGCTGGCGCAACTCCAAGCGAAGGCGGCAGAAGAGGGAAAGACCGTCGATGAGTTGGCCGAGGAAGCCTTGCGCAAGGCGCTTCAGGACCACTCGTGGCAGGAGTTGCTGGCGTATGGGCGTGAGCGTGGGCAGGCATCGGGGCACAGTGAAGAGGATGTGCCGAATATCGTGCGCGAGAACCGGCGCCGTCACCGGCAGTAACCCCTATCACGTCCGGCCAATGGCGAAGAAGTCCGTTGCCTTCAGAATCTCGATTCCCTCGTATGCTCCGACCCGCAAGAGCGCTTTGTCTTCGGTGATGATGTAATCTGAGCCGCCGGCCAAAGCGCCTTCACTTCTTCTTTCCCCCCGGCCTTGACGGCGAATCCCCGCCTGCGTCCATCTCCCTCGAACTTCCCAAGAGTTCCCCAAAGGAGTTTGGCGGATCCCCACTTTCCAGCATGCCTTTGAATACAACGTACGGGTCCGTTTTCGAGCCGGACTTGCGCAACCCGGCCTCGTCATTGACCCAGACGTAGACGATGAGTCTCTGCTTTGTCGAGAAGCGGTAGAACAGTCTATACCGCCGGTGAAACCTGGCCCGGAACCAATGACGATTGTCCGGCCCCAGTGTGTTACCCTGGCGAAATTCCGGGCCATTCGGATTTCGCGGAATCGCGTCCCGGATGTAGTGATTGATGGTGGCCAGCATTTTTGTCGCAGGATGCGAAACATATCCGCCGGGGTCGCTGGACGCTATTTTTTCGACGCGTTTCGCGAGGCTCTCCAACTGAGCCTGGAACAAGGGATGAACGAAGAGACGCCAACCGTGGGCTTCCATCAAACCAGCGGCTCGTCGCCCAGGTCTTCCTGCGGGTGAGCGGGCAGATGGCCAACCATCGCGTCGATACGCTGGACCAACGCAGGGTCCAGCGGCTCGATCTGTTGTGGCGAGACCGCCATGTCCGCCGCCAGGAAGCTCAGAAACGCTTCCATCACCGGATCGTCCTCGCGCCGCCGCGATTTCGCTACGGGCTCCGCGACCACCAGCATCCGGCCTGGCGCGATCACGTGGGCGCGGACTTCGCCCGAGAACTCCGGATGACTCCGGAACAGCGCCTTGTCAAAGCGCAGTCCCAGGGAGTTTCCCGTTTTGGCCTGCTTGCCGCGGTACCCGACCGGCGGTCTCGGTGGAGCTTCTTTCGGCATTCTTCCGTCATGTTAGCACATATGTGCTGACATTTCTCCGGGCCCGGAAAGCGCGCGTGAAGGACTTTCTACAAGGTGCGGCTGGGATCCCGTCAGTGACGAACTGGAGGCCGATCAGATCATCATCTATGAAACCCGCGCGGGCGGCGAGAGGCGAAGCGGCGGCAATGGGGGGGGATCCGTGTGCATCCGTGTCCATCCGTGGCCAATTTCCAAGTCCAATTCATGAGATTTCCTCTCCCTACTTGGAACGAATTGAATAGGCCACGGATGGACACGGATNNCTCACGCTACGCGGAGTGAGTGCCAAAACTCAGGCTTCGTTTCCGGTTTGCTACAAGGGGCAGTATGTGGGCGAATATTGTGCCGATTTGGTGGTCGACGAGAAGGTCATCGTGGAATTGAAGTGCGTGGACCGGCTTGGCAACGAACATCTGGCTCAATGTATCAACTACTTGAAGGCCTCCGGTCTTCGCGTGGCACTGCTCATCAATTTCCAAAGGCCCAAGGTGGAATGGAAGCGTGTCCTCCTAGACCCGTAGCTGCAAGTATTTGTCTGGTTATTTCGCGGACACTACATCAGTTTCCACATTACCCAGGAGATTCTTGACCGGTTGATCGCGAACCGGCCATGAGGCGGCCCTGACGCCGGCGTTTTCCCGGCAATCACCGCCCCNNGGAAGTGGACGCGGTCGTCGCACAGAAATAAAGGGCGCGCCGGAGCGCCGCAACTCTCGCACCAGACCGAGTCCAGCTTGCCGAGCGCCGCATTCCAATGCAATTTGGCCATCCGCTCGGATTTCTTGCGGATCACGCGCACGGCGATCTCGCGCACCGGCAGCGAAACCGCCAGAACATCGGCCGGTTCGATGCGGATCTTCAGCGCGTACTTCCTCGCCAGATCGTCCAACTTGGCGGCGCGGTCCAGTTCCGTGGCGGCGGCGCGGCTGCGCTCTTTCTCCGCTGCCGGCGGATCGTTCTTATGGCGGGCCACGCGCTTTTGAATCTGGAGCTGCAAGTCCCCGTAATACGAATGGATCCGCTCGGCATCGCGCGCCATGCGGCGGTTGGCGCTCTGTTCGATGCCCGCCGCCAACAGCCGGATAACCGGCCGCGCGGCCCCCAAAGCAATGGGAAACAGCCTTGGCAGTTCCGTGCGCGCCGCGTCGCAGTCCGCATCTTCCTCCAGATCGTCGCGCACCGCCTCCAGCAGCGATTCCGGCTGATCGACCAGCGAGTTCGCCGACGCATTCAGGCACACCATCCGGACGCCCTGGCTGGTATCGTCCGATTCGATGGTGTAAGGCAGCGTGAAGAAGTAGTAGCGCGCCATTCCCTGGTAGTCTTCCACCAGGCGGTGGATGCCGTTCTGAATCGCCAGTTCGCGTTCCAGCACCGCCGCGGCATCCACCGCCCGGGCGGCTTGCGGATGGCGCAGGCGGACACTAACCAGGCGCGCATCGGCCGGCAGCAGACGGCCCAACCGCTCCAGCCACTCGCCAGGATCGTCCGACCCGGCGGCCGCGCCAAACCGTAACGACAGCCAATCGCTCGCGTGCAACGCGTCCGCCAGTTCCCGCGAGAGCATGGCGGTCAGCGCCCCGGCCTCCTCCGTCTCCACCAGCGCCCCGCGGCTCACCAGCAGATCGCGCGCAAAGTCGATTATCTCCGCCATCGGTTACACCTCGAAATCGTGCGCAAAAAGCGCATCGTCCAGTTCCTGCACGTTGCCGTGCCGCTTCTTGGCCTCCAGTAGCCGGGTGGCCAGTTCCTCGAAGGATTGCTCCACCTGCCCCGACTCGCGGCCCGATACCCAAAGATCCATCACGATCTCGGCGAAGTCCCGGCTCTCGTCCAGCGTGCCGAGTATCGCGTCCATCTCGCCCACCACCAG
>PLRZ01000101.1:11890-14365 GCA_003164075.1 Bryobacterales bacterium
GTGTCGGCGAACTGCAGATTGCGTCCCTCCCCGCCCGCGCCGGTGGAGAGCAGTACGCTGGCCTCGTCGCGGAAGCGCGCGATGGCGGCGTCTTTCTCCCCACGGGAAAGGTCGCCGCTGAATACCGAGTACGAGATGCCGTGCCCGTCGCAAACCGCCCGCAGATGTTCCAGCGTGGGGAGGAATTCGGTGAACACCACCGCCTTGCCCGGACGCGCCGAGAGCATGCGCGCCAGTTGCAATCCCTTCCCGCTCTCTTCGATGCCCGATGCCACGTCGAGGATGGCCTCGAGCGCCCGGCGGCTGGCAGCCGGCGCCCAACTCTCGTCGCGCAGGGCGGAGGCCACCGACCGGCGAAGCGCCGGCGGACTGCTGCCCGCCTGCCGCAGCATCAAGTCCAGCACGCGCGCGGGCGCATGCTTTTCCCCCGGCCTGCGGTATTGCGCGGCNNACGGTGGCGGCGATGCGGCGCGGCAATTGTACGTCCACCGCCGCCCGCGTGTTGCGGATCATCACGTCGCCCAGCAGTTGGCGGAGTTGCTCGGGGTGCTTGGGAGATTTCGGTTTGCCGGTGACTACGTGTTTCTTGCGAAACTCGGCTTCGGTATCGAGCAGGCCGGGCTTGAGCAGCGTGATCAGGTTGTACAACTCCAGCAGGTTGTTCTCCACCGGCGTGGCCGTCAGCATGAGGATGAATTTCTTCTGCAGCGAATCCACCAGGCGCCAGTTCGCGCTGGTGCGGTTCTTCAGGCAATGGGCTTCGTCGACAATCACCATGTCCCAGGGGACGGCGGCGATGCCGGCGGCGTTCGCATCCATCCGCGCCATGGCGATGGAGGCCACCGCCAGCGGCTCGTCTTGCCAGAATTGCGCGGGGTTGCGCCGGAACTCGGGAGTGTCCGGCGAGACGGGAGTGAAACCGAATTTTTCGGCCAGCTCGCCCTTCCATTGCGACACCAGCGACGGCGGCGTCAGCACCAGCGCTTTGTGTACCAGCCCGCGAATCCAGTACTCCTTGAGAATCAGGCAGGCTTCGATGGTCTTGCCCAGCCCCACCTCGTCGGCCAACAGCGCTCGCCCCTTGAAGTGCCGGAGTACCCGGCGAACCGTCTCCTGCTGATACACGTAAGTGTCCACGCCCTGCAGCGATGGCAGGCAAAGCAGATCTTCGAAGCGTTGCGCCAGCCGCAGTTCCATCCAGCGCCGGCGCAGAAAGTAATCCGCCACCGTGCCCCGTGTTTCAAAGGCAGGCGCTTCCACGGGAAAGAATTGCACATTGACGCGCGGCGTCTCGCGTGGAGTTTCCGGCGCGCGGGCGGGCGGGGGCGTTGGCGTGGGCGGTGTTGGGGGCGGTGGGGCCGGGGCTGGCTTTTCGACCGGCTTGGTCTTCGCCCGCGGCATCTTTGCGATCATGGCGGCGGACTGGCGGAGCTTCGGCCACATCGGCCCGATCAAGTTCTCGGTAGCGGCCAGAAACGCCGTCACTGCCTCGACGGCGCTGTCCTGTTGTCCCATCTGGTAGTGAATCACGCCGATGTTGTAAAGCGTCATCGGGTCGTCGTGGAGCTTGCGTGCCCGGCGGAGATACGCCAACGCTTCGGCTTGGTGGCCGGCGCTTAAGTGGATTTGGGCCAGATGGACGAGCGGTTCGGCCCACTCCGGGTCGAGAAGCGCGGCCTTTCGGAGCACCCGCTCGGCGCCCGGCGCGTCCCGTGCGGAGAGCAGAGACCGGGCATCCTGGAACAGCTCTCGTGCGTTCCTCCGGTCCCATTCGCGCTGCTCTTCGGCGCGGCGCTGTTTCAGCACCTGCTTGCGATGCGCCGGGTTGTTGGGCTTGGCCATTCCCCTTATTATGGCCTGACATGTTGGCGTTGAGCGGTGCCGCCTGCCCGCGCGGAACCATGCCTGCGTCCGCTCGTTACAATAGCCCTATGAATTCTCCGTTCCGTCTGGACGGCCGCCGCGCCCTGGTAACCGGGGGCGCAAGCGGTATCGGCGAACAGATCTGCCGCGTGTTCTCCGCGGCCGGCGCCTCCGTAATCGTCGCGGATGTCGACTCCGCCGGGGCCGCCGCACTGGCCCGCGAGCTTCCCCATAGCTCCCCGCTGATTTTCGACGTCACCGACGAAGCTGCCGTCGAAGCGGCCCTGGCATCGCTCGATGGTCTCGACATCCTGGTGAATAACGCCGGGGTCGGCCACGTGGGCAACATCGAGGAGACCGAGCCGGCTGATTTCCGGCGCCTCCTGCGTGTCAACGTCGAGGGCATGTATCTGGTGACGCGGGCGGCCATGCCGAAACTGCTGGCGTCCCGGGGTTCGATCGTCAATATCGGGTCGGTAGCCGGCCTGGTTGCGGTGAAGCGGCGCCTCGCATATTGCGCCAGCAAAGGCGCGGTGGTGGCGCTCTCGCGGCAACTGGCCATCGATTACGCCGGAAGGCTGCGCGTAAATTGCATCTGCCCCGGCACCGTGG
>PLRZ01000605.1 GCA_003164075.1 Bryobacterales bacterium
TTCGCACCCGGATACAGCGGCGCGTAAGTTCCAGGTGCAAGTTGGGGTTGTTGCCCGTCATCAGCCAGACCGCGTGATTGGGAACTGAGGCCATGATCGATTCGCCCAGCTTCCGGTCGGTCCAGCGGACCGAAGTCAACACCGAGGCGAGCGATGAGGAATGCAGTTGCTTGCGGTCGTTGGCATTGTCCAAGAGAACGATGGGGCGGCCCTTCATCAACTCGGCGGTGAGCATTTTCCTTACTTCATCCTCGCCCTCAGGCAGCGTGCGAGCTTCGCAGGCGGCGCCCGTGGCGGCGATCGAGATCAGGTTGGCCAGCAATCCCTTGCCGGATCCCATCGTGGGGGCCTCGATCAAGTGCATCGGAGTTGGCCCGTCGATCATGCGCCGGATGAACGGCAGGATCATGGCTGCGATCGCATGCGCGCGGTCGGAGTCATCCACAAATGGGAAGTCCACCAGCAAGTCGTCGATCAACAGTGTCCGCGCGGCGGCGATGTCTTCCGCCGTCGGCTCGTCGGGGATGGTTCCCAATTGAAGGTTGGTGTCCGGAGACAACCACAACCGGTCGTCTCGGTGATATCCGTCAGTCATAATCAACTCTCCTTGGCGACCGAACACAGGAGTGCTAATGACGCCCTCCAGCATCGGCAGATCTAAGTCGGGGTAGGCCAGCATGTCGCGCGCAGCGTCTCGCGGCGGGGATGTCTCGACGTCGGCGTCTTCGGCCGCCCGATGCCAGTCTGCCGTGCGCGCCAGCAATCCGAAGACGGCATCCTCGTCCATCTCCTCGATCTCGGGGCCGAATTCGCCGATGACCAGCCGGACGAGACGCCCGGCACGGTGAAACAGGAAAGGGGTGTGCGGATAGATGGTGCCGCCGTGCTGGTTGGCGCGATGGATGGCGAGCCATGCGTCGGAGACGATCTCCCGCAATTGGCGATCATTGATTTGGATCTTGGGAAAAACAGGTTTGCTACCGGGCCCGCCGCCCGCTGCTGCACCTGCCTGGGCGCGAGAATGCTTGCGGCGGGTGTTGTGATCCAGCACCACAACCTTCATCTGCTGGCGCAGGACGCTTACTGGCAACTTGGACTTGCCGCATCGGCCCTGGATCAGCCGTAGGTGGCGTTCCCGCTCGATTGGCCCCATCTGCCCGACTTCCTGAAGAATCGGTTCAAGCAGGCTTTCCATCTGCTCATCTGGCGTGCCGGCATCGAGTTTCGCGATCGCCATTTCCAGTGGCGTCTCTGCTGCGGTGAGGATGGCTTCGAAATCCGCGGCGCTCTTGCCGGCGGCGAAGAACTCGTTGACGTCGATCTTGGCGTCGGCCAGGAGCGCTTCGGCGCGCTCTATATCGTCCGCGGTGCGGCCCTCCAGGCGTTTGGCCATCTCGCGCGGACCGATGACGGCCTCCACACCGAAGTTGTCCTTCAGCTCTTGCCGGGCGTGCTGCTGCTTTTCCCCAAGCGGTAGCGCGGCCACGCGCGTGAGGATGCCACGCGACGCCAGGGCGCGCGCCGTGCGCAACGCCCCGTTGAGGCCCGCGGCCGAGACCTCATTGTCCTGGCAGATGAAGACCGTTTTGACGCCGGTGAGCTTCGGCAGTAACCGTTCCCAATCGCCCTCGCGGATCTGAACCGTCACCGGCGACACCACCGGGAAGCCGTGCTCCATCAGGGAAATGCAGTCGGTGACTCCCTCGGTGATGATGACCCGCTCCGGTCGCGTCAGAAGCACATCTTCGTTGTAGAGAACGTCATTCCGGATGCAAGGTGCCACGTGGCCGTTGTTACGGTCGTTGCGGACGGCCAGCTTCTTGTACTTCGATTTCTCCCATTCGTGATCGGGCGTCCACGGGGTGCGGCGCCCAATCATGAACACGACCTGCCCTCGGCTCCAGTACGGAAACACGATCCGGCCATCGAAGAACGGAACGAGTCCATCCTGTGCGGTGGGGCGGAACGCCGACGTCGCGGTCAGCTCGCGCGGGGTGAAGGCGCCCGGTCCGTCCAATAACGTCCGGATCACGCTCTCCGCGCGGTTGTCGGCGAAACCGATCTTCAGTCTGGCCGCCGTCTCCTCGCCGATTTGGTATTTCTCCCGAAACCAGGCGAGGACGTCGGCGTTCCGCATGAGCCGCTCATGATAAAGGCCCGCAACGGCAGTGAGCGCTTCGCGCACCCGGAGGGTGATGCAATGGTCTTCTTCGATTGCCGACCGTTCCTCCGGGCTGCGCCCGAGCTGCGATAGCGGCGGCAGTCCGACCCGAGCCGCCAGGAAATCCCGCGCCTGCCGGTGCGATTCGGGCATGCTTCCGGACTGGCCCCGCGTGACGCCGCCGTGCTGGATGAACTCGACCAGTTGCAGAACGTCGCCGCCCACACCGCAGGCGTGGCAGAACCAACCTTGCCTGTCGAGCCAGACGTGCAGCGACCGGTGCGACTGGCTGCGATGGTTGGGGCAGTCGCAGAATAGTCTGGTGGCCGATTCCTGCGTGATTCTGCCGGCCAGCAACTCGCGGGAGAGGTCGCCGATGTCGACGTCGGTGACTTGCCGGTAATATGAGTCGACATCAATCGTCGAGGCACTCACCGCTGCGCCTCCGCCGCAAGGAAGAAGGACAGGAATGTGTTCCGCTGGTCCACTTGGCGCT
>PLRZ01000685.1:0-12460 GCA_003164075.1 Bryobacterales bacterium
CCTGAAGTTACGCGCTCCGGCCGGGAAGAAAGAATCCTGCGCGCGAACGTGTTGCCATGAAATATAGCCGTCAACGCCGGCATGCGCATTTGACAGAGCCGGGCCGAGAGGGCACCCCGTTAGGGAGCGATTGCGCACGTTCGAGACATTTGGTCAGCTTATTTCTTCGCGGCCCCCAAAGGAGTCTGCGCCTTTACAGCTTCTCCAGCACCTTTTCGAGCAGCCCGCCATCGGGCACGCTTCCCTGCGCCATTCGCGCGGTTCCGCCACCCCGCCCACCGGCTTCGAGGAGCGCCGCTTTCAGCTTCTGTCCCGCGTCCACGCCGGCGTCCGCGGACGTTGCCAGCAACACCGATGGCGGCGTGAGCAGCGTAGCCACGAATACGGCCCGCGGCTGCGCCGTGAAATTCTGCGCCAGAGCGCGAAGCTCGTCCAGACTGCCCGTGGTGGCGCGGCGCACCAACCGGCGCACCCCGTCCGAACCCGGAATGGTGTCCCGGTAGAGCTCCTTGCCCTGGTACGCGGCGAGGTCCAATTCCAGCTTGCGACGGGCCTTTTCGACCGTACGCGCCGTCTCCACTTGCGCCGCCACCATTCCCGGAGCCTCGTCCAGGGATGCCGAAAAGAGCTGCGCCACGCGGCTCAACGCTTCGTAATCGGCGCGCGCGCGGCGGATCGCGCGCCCCCCGCAAAGGAACTCCACACGCACCGTTTGCCGCACCTTTTCCAGCTTGCGGAGGAGTACCGTCCCGATTTCTCCGGTGGCGCGCACGTGGGTACCGCCGCAAGCACTGCGGTCCAACCCGTCGATGGAGACGATGCGCAAGGTGCCCTCGCGTTCCGTCGCTTTGCGCAGGCCTTGCACGCTGGCGGCGTCTTCATAGGCTACGCCGACCGGCCGGTTCTCCCGGACGATTTCGTTCGAGCGCGCTTCCGCCGCGGCGGCCATGCGCGTGTCCACCGCGCCGCCCTCCAGGTCGATGGTGGAGCTTTCGGCGCCCAGGTGGAAGCTCACCGTGCGCAGGTGGAACAGTTCCTCGAACACTGCCGACAGCAGGTGTTGTCCCGTGTGCTGCTGCATATGATCGAAGCGGCGGTTCCAATCGATGGAGCACTCCACCGGTCCAGCGGCCAGCGGGGCGGCCAGCAGGTGGGCGATGCGGTCGCCTTCGTCGATCACCTCGCGTACTGCTATGCCGGCGATGGAGCCGAGGTCGAAGGGCTGGCCACCGGAAGTGGGATAAAAGGCGGTGCGGTCCAGGTAGACGGTGCTGCCGTCGCCGGCGCATTCCTCGGCTTGAGCGGCGAAGTGGCGCAGGTAGGAATCGTGGTAGTAGAGGCGTTCGGTCATTGGAAACTGATATTGTGGCAGAATCGGTGGATCTTTGGCCGATACCCCCATTTGCGGGTGGCGCAGTACCTACCATAGTACTAGCGACCTTGTGAGACTTTCGATAGCGCGCCAAAATGAAACTTCTAGCGATTTAACCAGATGATTCGCGTAATATCCCTGCTTGGAATGGCCGGCGGTTTCCTCGCGATTTCACCACCTCTTCGAGGGAGCGCACTCAAAGGGTTGGCCCTGGCGATGCTGGAGATGGGTAAGTACAGCCCCTATTCGTACATCGCGCTGGCCTTGGCATTAGGTTTCGGCGCCGTGCGGTCAATGGCGACACCGAAGGCGCGGTGAGGAACAGCTTTCAGCCGGGGTGCCGCGTCGGAGAGTCAGGGTCGGGTGGCCTGGGACAATGGCGAGAGATCCCGAGGTGGGGCAGCGAGCACCGCCTGCCGGTTGGCCCGCGCTGAACCAGGCCGGCTGCCCAAACAAAATAGCGGGCAGGCGAGCACCGCCTGCCCCACCTCGGGAGTCATCCCAGGTGAGGCCAAGAATCAAGAACTTACGAGCAGTTTCCGGAGAGCCCTCTGACGCGCCTGCGGCGCTGTCCCGCTCCCGGCTGTTGGCGGAGTCCGTCGCTCCATACGATAGCGCCGCGGGCGCGCCAAGGGAGCCAACGGCCCTCCACCTCGGAGCCGAGTGGCCTGATGGATAGCGCCGCGGCGCGTGAGGCGTGCCGGCAGCTTTTCTCGCTGAAAGCTTTTCCCTCAATTGAACGCCGTGGCCGACTCCAGACTGCGGACTTTGGCCGACAGCGTGGTGCGCTTGAGACCGAGCATGTCGGCGGCGGCTTTCTTGTTGCCGCCGGTCTTTTGCAGCGCCTGTTCCAGGATGCTGCGCTCGATTACCGCCAGGGTCTGCTCGTAATCCATGCCTTGATCGGGCACCGAGACGATCGGACCGGCGCCCGATATGGGCATGGCAGTGCGCGTGGTCGCGGGAAGCGGGAAATCTCCGGCATCCAGCAACTCACGGCCGTTGCTGAGAGCTACCGCCATCTCCACGGCGTTCTCCAGTTGGCGGACGTTTCCCGGCCAGGAGTGTTGCGAAAGCCGCTCGGCAGCCTCCGCAGCCAACGTTTTGCAGGGGATGTCCTCCAGGCGGCAGATTTTTTGCACAAAATGCGCCGCCAGACCAGGGATGTCCGCCGGCCTTTGGCGCAGCGCTGGCATGCGAATCGGGACCACGTTCAGGCGGTAGTACAGATCTTCGCGGAACCGGCCTTCGTCGACGCGCCGCGCCAGATCGCAATTGGTAGCGGCCACCATGCGGACATTCAGACGAATGGTCTCGGAACTGCCAATCCTTTGCAGCTCGCGTTCTTGCACCACACGCAGCAACTTACCTTGCAGGCTCAAGGCCAAATCTCCGATTTCATCCAGAAATAAGGTGCCGCCCTGAGCTTCTTCGAAGCGGCCGGCGCGGTTCTGAATGGCCCCGGTGAAGGCGCCTTTCACGTGGCCGAACAGTTCCGCCTCCAGAAGGTTCTCGGGCAGGGCGCTGCAATTGACCGCGACCCAGGGGGCATGGCTCCGCTGGCTCGCCAGGTGCAGGGAACGGGCCGCCAGTTCTTTGCCGGTGCCGGTTTCGCCGGTTACCAGGACGGTGGAACGCCTGGCGGCCACTACTCGAATGATGTGGCGGACCTGGCGCATTTCGTGGCTCTCGCCAATCAGCAGGCGCTCCCATTGTTCGCCGGCGGTGTGCTCCGCGAGCCGGACCAGGTCGCGGGTTTTACGCTCTTCCCACACTTGATCGATGAGAGCCACGGCTTCGTCATCGGCCGTGAGGAACTGGCAGGCGCCCTGCCTGGCCAGGCGGACGGCGTCGGAGAGGGAAGCGGCAGGGTCGTGGATCAGAACCGGTACGCCTGGGGCCGCCCGTTGTACTCTTTCCAACACTTCCACCGGACGGTAGCCCGGCGCCGGAAGATCCAATACGATGGCCACCGAAGCGTGTCGCGACACCTCCGGCAGAACCTGGTAGGAACGGGATTCTATCTTATAGTTCACAGATAGTAAAGGCCATTCCGCAGAATTGAACGGCTTGTCCGAAATCCACAGCAGGCGCTTGTCTTCGATGGCTATCACAGTCGAATCATCGGCGGTTGAACGCCGAACTTTAGAGTGGAGGTTTACGGTTTGCGACACCGGACCACTAAAGAGCCGGCCGCCTTCTGCCGATATGAATAGCAGCCAAAGGATGGCGGGCTTGGTATGAGAGTCTACGATCGAGATTTGACAGGAATTGCAGCCGCCGAGTCGGGGCGCTCGCAAGAGACACAAAAGGTGGATCGCGAGACCACCACCACCTCGTCGCAGACGGGGACCGCGTCGGGCGACCGGGTAGAACTGTCCAGCGGATTGGCCAGTGTGTCCCGTGCGCTGACGGCGTACGGTTCGGATCGCGCCAGTAAGGTTCAGCAGTTGACGGCGCAGTTCCAGTCCGGCAACTATCAGCCGAGCTCTCTGGCCATCAGTCAGGGTATGGTGGCCGCGTCGTTGAGCGGCGGAGCCGAATAAATGTCTGCCGCGACCGTCGCGGAACGGCTGCTGGCAGCCCGATCGGAAGTGAGGCGGGCTTGCGATCTGTTGATTGCCCCTACCCCCGAAGCATTGAACGGTTGTCAGGACGCGCTGGAGCGGGCGATTTCACAACTGGCGGATCTCCGGCCGCAATGCCGGGAACTTCCCGCCGGAGCCGGCGCCCGGTCCACGGCTTGCGCGTTGCGGACGGAGGTTCAGCGCGCGGCCCGGCTGTTACAGAGCCTGGCACGTTTTTACAACGGTTGGGAACGAATCCTGGGGACAATGAGCGGGGGGTACACCGCCAGCGGCGATCCCGCGCCGGTTGCCCGCATCGGACGGCTCTGCTGCCGCGGATAAGGCCGCTATGTCGAACCTCATCTCATCCATCTTGACGTCGTCTGGCGCCTTGGACGCTTTCACCCAGGTGCTCGATGTGGTGCAGAACAACGTGGCCAATGCCTCCACTCCGGACTTCGCCAATCAGACCGAAGAATTGGACTCCTTGCGCTGCGACCCTGCCCAGGGGTTCTCCGGAGGGGTGGCCGCGGGCCAGGTGGTGAGTTCCCGCGACGAATACGCCGAGCAGGCCGTTCAGCAGCAGACCACCCTCCTGGGACAAGCGCAGCAGGACGTGAACAATCTGACCACCATACAGTCGCAGTTCGACGTCACCGGAACCTCGGGTATTTCCAGCGCACTGAATAACCTGTTTCAGGCCTTCTCGGCATGGGGCCAGGCGCCTACCAGCGCGGTGGCCCAACAAAACGTCATGGAGCAGGCCACGTCCGTCGCCGCCGCCTTCCAGCAGACGGCCGCGGGGCTGGCGACGGTGTCGCAGGATAGCGTCCTGCAACTGCGGCAGACGGTCGGCGATGTCAACCAGATGGCCACGCAACTGGCGGGGTACAACCAGCAGATCATGAATGGAGACCGCAATGACGCCGGTCTGGATGCGCAGATCCACTCGACACTCGAACAACTGTCGAACGACGGCGAGATCAGCGTTACCCAGCAGTCCGATGGCACCTACCAGGTGCTGCTCAACGGGGAGACGCCGCTCGTCATTGAGAATCAAGCCTACGCGCTCAGTGCGGAAACCGTGGCCCCGAGCGCAACGGCGCCCAACCCGAGCGGGCCGTCCCACCTGAGCATCGTGGCCGCCGACGGTACCGACATCACCGCGAGAACCACTTCGGGCCAACTTGGGTCGATATTGAATCTGGCCAATAACGTATTGCCCGGCTATCTGGGAGACGGCAGCCAACCCGGCAGTTTGAATACCCTCGCGCAGTCGTTCGCCAGCAACGTCAACAGCCTGCTGACCAACGGCTATCAGAGCAGCGGGCCGCCTCCGGTGGCCGGAGTGCCGCTGTTCACTTACGACACTACCAACGCCACCAACGTGGCCAATAGTCTGCAGGTGAGCCCGACCATCACAGCAAATCAATTGGCCACCATCAGTCCGGGACCGCCGACAGTCTCGAACGGCGTCCCCCTGGCGTTAGCCCAACTGGAAGACCCAACCGCCGCCGGCGACGAAATCGGCGGGCTCAGCTACACCCAATACTATGCCGGCATGGCTGCCAATGTCGGCACACTGCTGAGCAACGCCAGCGGTCAACTGCAGACGCAACAATCGGCGGTGGCACAGGCACAGAACGTGCGGCAACAGATGTCGGGCGTCTCACTCGACGCCGAGGCTACCATCCTCATTCAGTTCCAGCGTGCCTATGAGGCCAGCTCCAAAATGATTTCGGTCCTGGACCAGTTGACGCTGGACACCCTGAACATGCTCACGCCCAGCACCTAAGGAGATCCGTGATTACCAACATCGCCCCACAAAACGCCCTGTTTCTGGCCGACGTCAATATTATCCAGAACAAGATAGCCCAAGCCAACAGCCAGGTTTCTTCCGGCTTGAAAATCACGGTCGCTTCGGATGCCCCCGACGAAATCGGTGCGCTGCTCCAGTTGCGGGCCAACCAGTTGCACAACTCGCAGATCCAGTCGAACCTCACCATGGCGCAAACCAATGCCCAAGCCGCCGACGATGCCCTCACTTCGTCGATCCAGCTCATGGACACCGCCACCACCCTGGCCACCCAGGGAGCTACCGCCACTTCGGATGCAACTACCCGCGCCAGTTTCGCCCAACAGATCCAGTCGATTATGCAGCAGATGGTGTCAAACACCCAGGCGAACGTGCAGGGCGTGTACATCTTCAGCGGAGACCAGACTGACACGCCGCAATACACCTGGGATCCCACACAATCCAACCCGGTGGTCGCCGTGCAGAGCACCCCGTCCACACAACAGATTGAAAACCCGGCGGGTGGGACGTTTGCCGCCTCCTTGACCGCCCAGCAGATCTTCGACGACCAGGATCCCACTACCGGCGCTCCCGCCACGGACAACGTCTTCAACGCTCTGAATACCCTCTACAACGCCCTCGAAAACAATGACACTACGGGTATCACCAACTCCGTCGCTCTGCTCCAGGCGGCTTCCGCCCATCTGAATACTTCGCAGGCTTTCTACGGCAACGTGGAGGACCAGATCCAAAACGCCAACAGTTACGCCAGCAATTATAACGTCCAATTGCAGACCGAAATCAGCAATATACAGGACGCCGACGTCACTAGTGCAGCCACCGAAATGACCGAAGCCAATACGCAACTGCAGGCCGCCATGCAGATGCAGGGCCAAATGCCGCATTCCAGTCTTTTCCAATACCTGGGTTGATGGGAAAGTCCGGCCGGAACGCCAGCCAAGAGAGTTACTTCACGGTGAATGTCGAGGTCGCGCTGAAGCGCTTGTAATTGCTGTAGGCGATGCTGATACGCTCGCGCACCGGCCCTTCGCGGAATTCGAGCGTGTCGTCACCATACGTAAGGGCCGCAAACCAGTGTTTGCCATCGATGGGCTTGCGGATGGTGGTGAAGCGCGGGAACAGATTCTCCTGTTGCATGCCGCGGATCTGCGGCACCGCCTGGCCCTGCAGGCGCACAATGTTGTACTCCTTCTTATCCACCCAGATCATGCCGTCGAAGAAGCGCTGGCCCTCCAGAATCTGGCGCGGCTTCACTTGCAGCACCCAGCAATCCACACCGTCCATCTCCTCGTCGCCGCGGAGCCTGGTATCGTAATTCCAAAGCTGTTCCTCGGTGAGAGTCAGCGGCTGGATCTCGCGGATGTCGCGAAAATCCTCGCCGGTCATTTGCAGCAATTTCAATCCGTTAACGGGCCTGCCGACCAACTCTTCGGAGCGCTCATGCGTGGGCGAGAAGATAATGTCGCGGACTTCTTTGTATTCCCCGCGCGCCGCGCCATGGCCGTCCAGTTCCTGGATCGTGACCGTCTGGCGATACATGTATTCGTTGCGCTCGGCCTGCGTCTGACTTTCGCGGTGGGCCACCAGCTTGGCCAGATTCGCCGGCGGCTGGCCGGTGGCCTGTGCCTGCAGCAAGGCTGCCGCGAACATGGATGCTAGAATGAGGCCGATGGTCAAATCGCCCGGCGGCTTCCGGGCGGCGCTGCTGATCGGTTGGGGCGTGCTGGGCTTGGCGGGCATATTGTACGCTCGATCGAGAGGCATCCCGGGCTGGGCGGCTTTGCCGGTGGTGGCCGCCTTCCTCGTAGAATATCCATTCTATCTGGTCCCGGCCTTCCCCTCGGTGCGCGAGCACGTGAGCGGAGTGGGCGTACCGGCTTTCGCCGTGTCCGCCGCCGTGCTTCCGTATCTGGCCTGCTGCTCGGGCGCGGTGGAGTTCTCGTGGAGCGGGTTGGCCAGGGTGATCGCGGTGGCGCTGGCGGTGAGCCTGTGGTACCCCGTGCTGCCGGCATCGCGCATCACCGACGTGGCATTCCTCGGACTGTTCGCGGCGGTGCTCTTGGGGGGCTATTTCAATCCCATCTACGCGCCGCTCCATCCGAATTTCAAGGACCTGAAAAACGTCATCGTCATCCCGCATCTCTCTCTGATCTCCATGGCGGTGATGGCGCTCATGTTGCAACGCCATGTGCCCGAGACCGGCTACGGCTTCGTTCCCAACGGCCGCGAATGGCGCATCGGCCTGCTCCATTTCGTCTACTTCGTGCCGATCGGCCTGCCCCTGGCCCTGCTTCTGCGCGCCACCCACTTCGTCACGCCTAAACCAGCCTGGTACATCGTCGCGACCTTCGTGGGGATGTTGTGCGTAGTGTCCCTGTCGGAAGAGTTCCTGGTGCGCGGCGTGCTGCAACAATGGATCGAGGAATGGACCTGGAGCCGCTCCGGCGCGCTACTCATCACCTCGGCGATCTTCGGGCTCCTGCACCTGTGGATGCAGGGCTTTCCCAATTGGAAATGGGCACTCGTGGCGGGTGTGCTGGGATGGTTTTGCGGGAGGGCGCGCAACCAGGCCGGCAGCATCCGCGCCAGTATGGTCACGCACGCCCTGGTGGCCACCACGTGGCGAGCCTTCTTCGCGTAGCGGTACAATTCATATTCTATGGCAAAATTAGGCTTTCTAGGATTGGGCACGATGGGCTACCCGATGGCCCGTAACCTTCTGCGGGCCGGCCACGAGGTGGCGTTGTGGTCTAACACCTCCGGCAAGGCGCGGAAGCTGGCTGCGGAGGAAAAAGGTCTCTTCTGCGATACACCCCGGCAAGTGGCCGAAAACGCGGACTGCATCTTCCTGTGTGTAGGAGATACCACCATGGCGCGGGAAGTCATCCTCGGATCGGAAGGGATCGTCCAGGGAGCGCGGCCTGGGACCGTGGTGGCCGATGCCAGCACCATCAGTCCCAGCCAGAGCCGTCTGATCGGACAGGCGCTCAAGGCAAAAGGTGTGGATTTCCTCGACGCTCCGTGTACGGGATCCACCCCTGGAGCCAACGGGGGCACCCTGACCTTTATGGTGGGAGGCGACCAGGCGGTATTTGAAAGAACCAAGCCATTTTTCGAGCCCATGGGAAAGCGCCTCTACTATTGCGGCGGTCCGGGTATGGGCCTGCAGGCCAAGTTGACGCAGAACCTGATTCTTTCCAACATTTTAATGGCTTTCAACGAAGGCATGGTGCTGGCTACCAAGGGCGGTATGGATCCCCAATTGATGCTGGACATCCTGGACAACAGCGCCGCCAAGTCGGGATTGATCGCCTACAAGGCGCCATTCGTCTTCCGCCGCGACTTCACCGCCAACTTCGCCACGAAGTGGATGCATAAGGACATCGGACTCATGCTGGAGTCTGGAAAAGAACTGGGTGTACCCCTACTTTTGACCTCCCTGACCCACCAACTTTTCCAGACGGCTATGACGGCGGGCCACGCCGATCAGGATATGTGCTCTACAATCAACGTTTTAGAGGATCTTGTGGGGATTTGCGTAAAATCCCAATAAATAAATACAGATTTCTGTTGATTCCAAAATCAGAATCTACTATTATTGGAAGTAAGCCGGGGAGGCAACTCCCACCAAAGCGAGACTAACCTCTAATAAAAAGACCCCTGAAGCAATCCTCCCCGGCACCCCCTCAAAAAAGAGGCGGAGGATTAGAGGTCGAAAGCCCCCCCAAGAAACCAAATTTGTTGAATATTGCAACACCCGTTCCCTGGGTGAGCTGGAGTACAGCATGTCGCGAAACTGCCTTCAAAGTCAGACCTCTTGATGTCGTGGAATTTGGGATGAGCCCGTTTTCGTGGCGCAGGCACTNNTGCGCCACGTCATGGCTCAGGTAAATTTCCCCAACTATCCGAAATCCCCGGCCGACATCAGGAGTTCTGAAAGTGGCAAGACCGCTCCCTGGCGGGGTGCCCTCAGGGCCGGGCTCGGAAAGCGCTGCGAGGATTCCACGGAACTTGTTACTGAGCCGGGCCCGGAGGGCACCCCGCCAGGGAGCAGTCTTGCCGTTACGGGCCGGAGTTTCGCGACAGAAACTATCGCGATTCCTGAGGGAAAGCTTCAGGGAATCATCCGCACCAACACGTAACAGGTCCCGCAGATCCAGAAGTCGACCGCCAAACCCCAATCGATCCGGTAAAGCTGGTGCTGCCCGCGCGGCGGCAGATACCGCTCCACGCTGTAGTAGATGGCGTTCCCCACCAGCACGGCGATCAGCGATTGCCAGAACGTGCGGTTGAAAAGCTTGAGTTTCGGTACGGACATCGCGGCGGATTCCAGCATACACCCGATTCCGCTTCGCAAAACGCCATGCCGCCAATCCAAGCGAGAGTTGCATCCTTCGCCCCATTCCAGTAATCTCTATAGAGTAATAGTCCATCAGACCCTACCTGCAAGGGGGTGATTATGCACTCCACTATGACCGAGACCCTCCCCAGTCGTGAAGAGCTTGAAATTGAACATGATCGCGTAGTTCGCCAAGAGATCGAAGCCTTCCGCGAACGATCCCAGGCATACCTCGCTGGCGAGATTACAGAAGATCAGTTTCGCCCCTTCCGGTTGAAACACGGCATTTACGGCCAGCGGCAGGCCGGCGTCCAGATGGTGCGATGCAAGATCCCCGGCGGCCTGCTGACCGCGCCCCAAACGGAGCAACTGGGCCGCATAGCCGATGAATTCGGGGGTGGCCGCGGGCACCTCACCACGCGCCAGAATATCCAATACCACTTCGTGCCGCTGGCGCGCGTCTCCAGCCTCATGCATCTGCTCGCCGACGTGGGCCTCACCAATCGCGAAGCCTGCTATAACACCGTCCGCAACGTGACCGTCTGCCCCTGGGCCGGCATCGCCCACGACGAAGTCTTCGACGTTCGCCCCTACGCCCAACGGGTGGCCTACGCCTTCCTGCGCAAGGACCTCACCAGCGACCTCCCGCGCAAATTCAAATTCGCCTTCGATGGCTGCGCCGGCGCCGACTGCATTCAGGGCGCCATCAACGACATCGGATTGCGCGCCGTCATCCGCGACGGACGCCGCGGCTTCCGCATGATCGTGGGCGGCGGCATGGGGCCGCTTCCCATGGAGGCCAAACTGCTGGACGAATTCGTGCCCGAAGAGCGGCTGCTCCACAAGTGCGAAGCCGTCATCCGTGTTTTCAACCAGCATGGCAATCGGCGCAACAAGAACATGGCGAGGATGAAATTCCTCATCCGCGACCGCGGCTTCGACTGGCTCCGCGAGCAGATTGAGAAGGAATTCGCTAACATTCTGGCTAACGGTGGGATCGCCTGGCCGGAGTCGGTCCCGGAAGGTTTCGGCGGATATCAATCGCGGCCGCAACCGCTGGGCGATGGCGCGCTGCTGCCGGTGGTCGACGGCCCGCGCGATGCCGCGTGGCGGAGCAACGTCCGCGCGCAAAAGCAGACCGGCTATGCCGCCGTCACGGTGAAAGTGGAGCAGGGAAATCTCACCGGAGACCAATTGCGCGCCCTGGCGCTACTGGCCACCACCGCCGGCGATGGACTGGTGCGCGTCACCATCGAGCAGAACCTGGTGCTGGCGTTCATCCCGCTGGCCCGGCTGGACGCCGTTCACGCGGCGCTCACCGAAGTGGGGCTGGGCCAATCGGGCGCTAAAGAAATCCAGGACGTGATCACCTGCCCGGGCGCTTATACCTGCAATCTGGGGCTCACCAAGACCATGAATTTGGGCGCCACGCTGGCCGAAACGGTGCGCCGCTATGACGACCCGCGGGTGCGCAGCCTCACCATCAAAGCCAGCGGATGCCCCAATTCGTGCGGCCATCACTGGATCGGCGACTTCGGATTCTACGGCAACGCGCGCAAAATCGACGGCCGCGAGCTGCCGTACTACCAGATGCTGCTCGGCGGCGGTTATGACGAAGCGGGCATCATGCGTTTCGGACTGGCCGTGCAATCGATCCCCGCGCGCCTGGCTCCCGAGGCCGTAACGCGCGTGCTGGACCATTTTCTGGCGCATCGGCAGGACGGCGAAAGCTTCCGCCAGTATGTGCTGCGCTACCGAGTAGAAGTCTTCCGCGTGCTCACTGCCGATCTTGCCAAGCCCGCCGAACTCTTCCCCGAGATCTATCAGGATTGGGGCGACGACTCGGCCTTCTCCCTGCAATTGGGCCGCGGCGAATGCGCCGCCTGAGGTGCTATCGTTCTTTTAGATGGCCAAAATTCGCCGCGTTCTGATTAGTGTCACCGATAAAACGGGAATTCTCGATTTTGCCCGCGCTCTGGCCGGGTTGGGCGCCGAACTCATCTCCACCGGCGGCACCGCGCGCCTCATTCGCGAGTCCGGAATCGCCGTCCGGGATGTTTCCGATGTCACCGGCTTCCCGGAGATGCTCGATGGCCGCGTGAAAACCCTGCACCCCAAAATTCACGGCGGCATTCTCGCCATCCGCGGAAATGCCGGGCACGAGCGCGCTCTCGCCGAGCATGCCATCGCGCCCATCGACATGGTGGTGGTCAACCTCTACCGTTTCGAAGAGGCCGCCGCCAGACCCGATGCAAGCCTGGAAGACCTGATCGAAAACATCGACATCGGCGGCCCTGCCACGATCCGTTCCGCCGCCAAGAATCATCGCGATGTCGCAGTCGTAGTCTCGCCCGCCGACTATGACG
>PLRZ01000685.1:12518-13506 GCA_003164075.1 Bryobacterales bacterium
TACGGCGAGAATCCGCACCAGCAGGCGGCGCTCTACGGCCGGCCCGGCGCGGGCATCGCCGGCGGGGAGAAGCTGCATGGCAAGGAACTTTCCTACAACAATCTGGTAGATCTGGACGCCGCATACCAGTTGGCGGTGGAATTCAGCGCGCCCGCCGTGGCCATTGTCAAGCACACCAATCCGTGCGGCTGCGCGGAGCAGGATTCGCTGGCCGCGGCTTACCGCAAGGCTCTGGAGTGCGATCCCGTTTCGGCCTACGGCGGCGTGATCGGCGTGAATCGCGCGGTGGACGAAGAGACCGCCCGCGAGATCGCCAAATTGTTCGTGGAAGCCATTGCCGCGCCGGATTATTCGCCGGAAGCGCTGGCCATCCTGACGGCCAGGAAGAACCTGCGCCTGATGCGCGTGCACGCCGGCGACGATCGGCTGGTGGTGAAATCGATCTCCGGAGGCTATCTGGCGCAGACCGCCGACCGGGCGACGCTGGAGCGCTCGCAGGCCGTAGTGAAGTCGCAGCGCCAGCCATCGGAAGAGGAATGGAAGGCGCTGGAATTCGGTTGGAAGGTGGCCAAGCACGTGAAATCGAACGCCATCGTCTACGCGCGCGCCGGGCAAGTGGTGGGGGTGGGCGCGGGACAGATGAGCCGCGTGGATTCCGCCCGCTTCGGAGCCATGAAAGCGATCCTGCCCCTGGCCGGTACGGCAGTGGCTTCCGACGCGTTCTTTCCTTTCGCCGATGGGGTGGAAGAAGCGGCAAAGCACGGCGCCACGGCATTTATCGAGCCGGGCGGGTCGATGCGCGATGCCGATGTGATCGCCGCCGCGGACCGGTTAGGCGTCGCCATGGTCTTCACGGGCGTGCGCCATTTCAGGCATTGACGGCGAGCTGTCGGCGGTTAGCTCTCAGCACGGGCGCCGCGAGGAGGCGCTTGTCCATGGGAGCAGTTTCCGGAGCGCCGGGGCCGGGTGGCCTGGGAACATGGCGAGA
>PLRZ01000384.1 GCA_003164075.1 Bryobacterales bacterium
CACAGAGAACCTGGCGATCATGTCTGCGCTCCCTCCGTCTACTCTGTGCCTCAGTGTCTTTGTGAGCCCGGCTGCAACGTCGAATCGGTTCCGGCCTCCGAGTACGAATTCTCCAAGGGGAGCACAAAGCCCGAGCCCACACAGACAACCTCGCCAATAACTCTGTGTTCTCTGTCTCCTCCGCCTCCACTGTGCACGACTCCGACGACAAAAGCGCAAAATCCCGCATCACGGCGCCCTATTTTCTTAGGTTTTCCTCTGTGTCTCTGTGCCTCTGTGGTGAACATTGCTTTTTGCCCCCGGGAGCGTTCCGCCCATGCCCGCTAAATTCAAAGTCTCGCTCCGCAACGTCGCCCGCAGCTTCGTCTCGCCCACCGGCGAGCGCATCCAGGCCATCCACGATATCAACCTCGAGATCGAGGACCAATTCTCGCCCGACGGCCGCGACATCGGCGAATTCCGCGTGCTGCTCGGCCCGTCGGGCTGCGGCAAATCCACCATTCTGCGGCTCATCGCCGGCCTCGACCATCCCGACAGCGGCGAGATCCTGGTCAACGGCGTGCCCGTCACCGGTCCCGGCCGCGACCGCGGCATGGTCTTCCAGAAATACACCTCGTTTCCCTGGCTCACGGTGTCGCAGAACGTCGAGTACGGCCTGAAGATCAACGGATTCCCCGAGCAGGAGCGCCGCCATACCGTGGCGCATCTCATCCAGGCTGTAGGGCTCTCGGGCTTCGAGAAGTCGTACCCGGAGACGTTGTCCGGCGGCATGCAGCAGCGTGTCGCCATTGCACGCACCCTGGCGCTGCGGCCCTCTGTCATCCTCATGGATGAGCCCTTCGGCGCGCTCGACGCCCAAACCCGCGAAGACATGCAGGAACTGCTGCTGCGCATCTGGGGCGAATCCGCCAGCACCGTCCTGTTCGTAACCCACGATGTGGACGAAGCCATCTACCTGGCCGACCGCATTTACGTCCTGTGCGCGCGACCCGGTACAATCATTGAAGATGTACCGGTGCCGTTTGGACGTCCGCGCGACCGCTCGATCAAGCAGACCGAACCGTTTCACGAATTGCAGCAACACGTGCTCGCCTGCTTACGCCGCGCGCCCGGCCAGGGCCAGGTGCGAGTGAGCGTCTGATGGACGACAAGGACGACGGTTCCACCAACTACGTGAAGGCGGCGTTCCATTGGCAGTACAACTGGATCACGCTGGCCGGCGCCGCCGGTTTCGCGGTGATCTCCGGCAGCGGTCTGCCCCTGCTGCTGGCCGCCGGCCTGGAGCTCATCTACCTCAGCACCATCCCGCAGAATCCCCGTTTCCAGCGCCTGGTGCGCTCCTGGCAATACGCCGAGCAGAAGAAGCTGCAGCAACGGGGCCTCAGCGATCTGTTTCGCGAGCTGCCGCCCGAAATGCGCGCCCGCTATGCCCGGCTGGATGCCGTCTGCCAGGCCATCCGCGAAAACTACAAGCGTCTCAGCAGCACTTCGCAGATGTTCGCCGAGCAGATGGAATCCAAGCTCGACGGCCTCTCGCAATCCTACGTACGCCTTCTGAACTCCGCCTTCCATCACCGGCAATATCTCAACACCACCAATCCCGACTCCATCCGTAAGGAAGCCGCGGCGATCCAGGCCGATCTGGAGCACGAGCCAGCCAAGGTTCAGGAGATCAACCGCAAGCGCATCGAGATCCTGGGCAAGCGCACCGAAAAGTTCGACAAGATCAAAGAGAACTGCCAGATAGTGGATGCGCAATGCGCCGCCATCGAAGACGTGCTGCAATTGATCCGCGACCAGTCCGTGACCATGCACGACCCGCAGCAGATCAGCGAGCACCTCGACAATCTGGTGAAAGACGTGGAGCAGACCGAGGAGACCGTGCGCGAGGTGGAATCCATCTTCGACATCTCTCCGCTGGTCGCTCCGGATTTCAACGCCGGCGACCCGGGTAACACCGGCAAGACTTACGGCGGGCGGGTGCGGAATTGAAATGCTAAGACAAGAATCATTGAGTCTCGCCGGTTTGGATGACAGCTCTGGTGGGGCAGGCTTCAGCCTGCGCGGGGCTTCAGCCCCGCCGGACTGTAACCGTATTACGCGAACTTCAATAGCCGCTGAATCCCCACCAACTACTCTGACCCATGCCCACTAATAACATGCCCGCCTGGGCGTCCGACCTGTCCGAGAAATACTACTCGGGCGTCACCTCGATGTTCGTCCTGCACGGCAACGTGCGCGACCTCGCACCGCGAACCACCGAGTTCGTCCCGCTGCAGCAGTTCCTCCGCGAAGCCCTCTTCGGCGCCCGCGACCTGGTGCTCTTCTACGACCGCGGCGGCGGCCTCACTTTCTCCACTCCCGAGATGAAAGCCGATTTTTCGCGCGCGCTTGCCGGCTACGACAGTTTCCATGGCACGAACTTCTCGAACGGCCTGCCGCGCAATCCCGATAGCGTCCTCAACATCCTCGACAACTACCTGCGCCTGCGCATCCTCGACAAGAAGAAAATCGCCCTGGTGATCGATTTCGCCGAGACCGTGGCGCCCGCCGGCGACACGTCCGGCATGCCCGCCGAAGACCGCAACTCGCTGGTGATTCTGAAGCGCTGGGCGCAGAGCCCCATCTTTCTACAGGCCGACATTACCTTCTGCCTCATCGCCGAGAACCGCATTGAGCTGAATCTCGGCCTGGTGCAGAATCCCGGCGTGGCGTCCATCGAAATTCCGTTGCCCGAGGAATCCGAGCGCCTCGAGTTCATCCGCGCGCAGCTTGCCGCGAAGCCCCTGCCTGCCGGCTCCGATGTCACTGCGGAAGCGCTGGCCGCTCTCACCGCCGGTCTGAAGCGCGTGCAGTTGCAGAGCATGATCTCCGACGCCGTGGAAAACCAGCGGCCCCTGACCATGAAGTTCCTGGTGAAGCGCAAGAAGGACATGATCGAGGCCGAAGCCGGCGGCCTGCTGGAATTCGTGCAGACGCGCTTCGATCTCTCCATGGTGGCCGGCCACGAGCCCGCCAAGAAACGCCTCCACGACGCCGCCCAGGCCATCCGCGCGGGCCGCACCGACGTGGTGCCCATGGGCTACGTGATTTGCGGCCCGGTGGGCACGGGCAAGACGTTTCTCACCACCTGTTTCGCCGGCGAGATCGGCATCCCCGCGGTCACCCTGAAGAACTTCCGCAGCATGTGGCAGGGCGTCACGGAGGGCAACCTGGAGCGCATTCTGAACTTGCTGAAGGCCATGAGCCCCATCGCCGTAATCGTGGACGAGGCCGACGCGCAACTCGGCAATCGCGCCAGTTCCGGCGATAGCGGCGTCTCCAGCCGCGTCTTCGCGCAGATCGCGCAGTTCATGGGCAACACCGAGATGCGCGGCAAGGTAATCTGGTTCCTGCTGACGTGCCGGCCCGATCTGCTCCCCGTCGATCTGAAGCGCCAGGGCCGCGCCGAAGAGCACATCGCGCTGTTCTATCCGCAGACCGACGAAGATCGGCTGGCCATGCTGCACGCCGTGTTGAAGAAGACCGGCGCGGCGCTGGCATCCCCGGAGGCCGAGGCGGTCTTCCTGAAGCACGCCGAAGGGCTCTCCGGCGCCGACGTGGAAGCTATTCTGACGCGCGCCCGCATGAAGAAAGCGCTCGAAAATCAGGAGGGTCTCGCGGCGGAAGACCTGATGGCCGCGCTGGAAGATTTCATTCCGCCGTCGTACCCCACGGAGATCGAACTGCAGACGCTGGTCGCGGTACTGGAGTGTACCAGCAAGAGTCTGCTGCCCGAAGAGTACCGCTCGATGGATCGCGGGGAGATTATAAGAAGGACGAATCAGTTGGCGATGTTATCGCGGATGTAGGATGGCGCCCGGAGCGGCGGCGGTGAAAAAGGGTGCCAGTTCGGCGGGATTCCGGATGCCTCATGCACTGGCGCCGGCTCCTCGACGCGCGGCCTTCCTACGGGTTCGAGCCGCGGGCGTCGCGGAAGTTTGCGTCCGTCGATTTTCGACCCCGTCCAATGTGGATTGAGACCGCTCCAGGAAGAGGATTCCTTTTTCGATTCCTTCCTGCACGGAGCGGAGTTCCGAAATGATTCCCGCCACATCCATTAGATCGTTCCTTACGGGCTTGTTCACGCCGTTCTCGCTTTCCAGTCAGGGGACCATCCGGTCAAGCCGCAAATCACGTCCAACAGTTTGTGGCCCGCGAACGGTTTCTGAAGGACTGCCACCGGCATCTCTCCGAGCTTCCGCAGATCGGCGGAGTCCCGGCTGCTCCAACTGTCTACGGGATAACCGGATGTCAAAATCACAGGCAGGTCCGGAATCTTCGACCGGAAGTGGATCGCCACCTGAATCCCCGATATTTTCGGCAACGTCAAACCGGAAACCAGGAGATCGACAAGGTAATCGTGATCGATAAAGAGCAGGAGAGCTTCTTCCGCGGTGGTAGCTTCGATCAGGCGATAGTCTTTCAGCGTGTGCCGCAGGAGCTTCATTATGGCAGGTTCGTCTTCCAGCACGAGAATCGTTTTCATTGTCGGAGCCTCGGGGTACCACTTACGCATTGTGCAGATGGAACAGGCCCAGCGGCGTTTTGCCTTTCAAAGCGCCCCGAAGGCCTGTCGATTCAAATGCACTCTTACGGCGGCTCCAAGGGTGGAGAGCAGTCCACTGCTTCCGGTCTCGTTCTTTTCCCCACAACATCCCCCCCAAAGGCCCGGCGCAAAGTTTGCCGCTATCGGCAATTGACATTACTATGATTTGCGCGTGGATTTTACTTGATAATTGTCGCGATTTCCAATAATTGTCACAGGCGAACAATCGTGTCAACCAGGGTCTTTGCCTTGTTTGACATTGCTTCCGTGCGCCATGTTACGGGTCGATGAAACCCGCGCGAATGGCATAACGAACCAGGGTGACTGTATCGTGGATGTCGAGCTTCTTCATCAGGCTGGACCGGTGCCCCACGGCGGTCTTAAAGGCGATCCCCAGCCTGGCGGCTACTTGTTTGGTGCTGCTTCCCGTAACGATGAGCTTAAGAACCTGGGTTTCCCGGCTGGTGAGTTTTTCCTTACCGATCCTGGTATCTTCGGCCTGCGCCAGTTCCTCCGTGGACGGTTGTGCTTCCGTCAGGATATCCCGAACCGTGGTCCGGAGCATTTCGGATTCAAATGGCGCCGGTAAGAAATGCCAGCCACGGCTTAGGACGAGGGTGCCCAAGTCGACAGTTGAAGCCAGGAGAATCTTCGTGCCGGGCCGATCGCGGTTCAGCCGCTGCGCCAGTTCGATTCCCGTCATGTCGGGCATTTCGACGGTTGCCAACAGTATGTCAATCGGCCCATCGAACTCGTGAGCTGTTCGGAGCGCCTCTTCGCCGCTACCGGCGGCCAAGAGATGGTAGCCGGTGGCGCCCAGCGAGAGCGCAGCCGATTGTCGCAGTCCTTTGCCTTCCGCAAAGAGGATGGTCTTTGCGGAGCGAGACTCTCCGGAGACAATCCGGCTCATTTCAGGGTGGCAGGGCGCGTGTTCGTCCGGCGGCGATTGATCGCTGAGGAACTCCCGAATCCGGTCCTGGAGCATGTCGGCCATGAATGGCTTCGGTAGAAAGTGCCAGCCGCCGTTCAGCACCAGCATTCCGGAACGGAGCCGGGAAATCAGCAGGACTTTCGTGTCGGGCCTTTCCCGGCTTAGCTGAGCCGCCAACTCGATACCGGTCATTCCCGGCAGGTCGACACCTGCCAGGAGTAAGTGGATTGTGCCGGCGGTACCGGCTTTTTGAAGCGCATCTTTGCCACCGGTTGCGGAAATGAGGTTGTACCCGGAGCGGGTGAGCGATCCCGCCAGGAATTTCTGAAGGCCCCCAGCCTCATCGGCAAACAGAATGGTCTTGTTCGCGTTCGGGGAAACCATGTCGTGTCCAACCACTTTCTGGCGGAAAGCCATCGGCGGGCTGAGCAACGATACCAAGGCGAAAAACAAACGCAACTCGGTTCGTTTGGTTTATCGGCCGAATTCAGAGTATCACATCTCATTTTCGACGGCGCGGCGCAACGCCTGTTTTTCCGCGGCTTTCCGCGCCCCGGCGTCTGAATTCCAGCGGCGGCGATTAGGGCCGCTCAGGAGGCGCGCAAGAATATCCTCAGAACTCCTGATGTCGTGGAATTTGCAGTGAGCCCGCAGGTGGGGCAGGCGGTGCTCGCCTTCGCTCGATCCTATTCGAACGGCGGGCCTAATTCAGTGCGGGCGGG
>PLRZ01000164.1 GCA_003164075.1 Bryobacterales bacterium
GGTTGGCCCCAGAACGTATGGGCGGTAACCGAGAGAGGAGAGCCTCTCGAAGCGCAGCACGAAGCCCAGGGCGTTTACCACGGGTACCCGATGCCCGAAGCAGATCCGTTTCGAGAGAAGGTCCTCGATCGATGGACGTCTTTATGACTTCCGCTATGGCTATTGAACTCGAATGGCTGCCCCCGTTTGCAGGAATGGAGGAAGTTGGGCGGACTTCGGCGACAATTCAAATTCGTTTCGGCTCTGAGAACGCGACGCGTTTCGAGGACGCATGGTCCCAGTCGGTTCAGCACGGCGCCAGGGTCTCCGCGTATCCGCTGGCTCTCTGGCTCGCGTCGTCGTGGTGGCGAATCCGGTGGGAGCCGCTACCTTCCCGGATCCGGTTGGTCCAGAGCGAGATTCCGGCAGACTCCGACTGGCGCATGAGTCACGAACTTCCGGCCGCCGGGTTCGGTTTTATTTGGCCGCAACTGTCCTTCGCGAGCGACGGGCAGGGGATCTTGGTTAGTTGTCGCCGCTCGCCGGCCTTGTCCGATGAACCCGTTCGATATCTCTCCGAGTTCGAGGTGTTCGTGCCGGCGCGAGACTTCGAGAGAGAGACGGACAAGTTCATGGATCTCGTCCTTCGCAGGTTGGACAACTTGGGAGAAACGGAGTTGCACGTCTTGTGGCGGGAAGTGCTTTCCGAACGCGCGGATCCCATTCAGTCTGCCGCAAGACGGATCGAGGCACGTCTTGGGTACGAGCCTGACGATGCGCCACTAACCCTTTTAGAGCGCCTGCTCGAACTCGCGTCTCAAGCCGGTCCGGGTGCAGTCGATGAGATCGCCCCGGTGTGTGCAGGCAGCAATCCGGCAGGTACGTTCGACGAAGTAATAAACTTCGCCTCGCAGCCTGGTGTTCGGGGAAGAATCTCCGTACCGGCCGAAGCGGTTGTTGAAGATCCGCGCATACCGCCTTGGCATCGGGCGCGCCTGCTTGCGGCTTCTGTTCGTGAATCGCTCGGTTTAGGGACTGATCCGCTGAACGATGAGACCCTGGCAGAGATCCTCCAGATCCGCCCCGATCATCTGAACCGGCCTGTGGAGTCTTCGCCCCATGCCCCTATGGGGCTGGCGGTTCGCGGAACAGACAGCGAAGAATTGAAGCTGCTGTTTCGCAAGAGAAACCGGCCAGCGCGCAGGTTCGAGGCCGCCCGGTTCATCGCCGACCATCTATGCGGTGAACGGCGAGACCGCTGGCTCCCGATTACGGATGCCGCCACAGTACGACAGAAGCTGCAACGTGCATTTGCAGCCGAGTTTTTGTGCCCCATTGAGCCCCTCCGCAAGTATCTTGGCGACGAGTTCCTTCCGGAGGCATTCGAAGACGCAGCGGAGCACTTTGGGATCTCGGAGATGGCGGTTAAGAGCCATCTGGCCAACCACCACTTGATACCGCGTACGCTAGTGGAGTCGCAGACTCTACCGTGATGCCGGCTCGGCCGCTTAAACGTTTTCGGGATTCCGGGCAAACTCCGCTCCGTTACGGGGCGTTCCCGAGAACGTACAAATACCTCGGCTGCCCGCGACGGCCAGCCGTCCTTCCTCCCACATGCGTTAAAATCAAAAAATATCGCCGCGGCGCTTGCGACCGTCCCTTATGACTACTTCCCTTAGCACTCGCGCACAGGAATTCCGCGATCAATTGGCCCAGAGGGTCATCGTGGCCGATGGCGCCATGGGCACCATGCTCTACTCGCGCGGCGTCTTCATCAACCGCTGCTTCGATGAGCTGAACCTGGTACAGCCCGACCTGGTCCGCCAGATCCATCGCGAATACGTGAAGGCCGGCGCGGAGATCCTCGAAACCAATACCTTCGGCGCCAACCGCACCCGGCTGGCAGCCTTCGGAATGGCCGAAAAACTGGCCGCCATCAATCAGGCCGGCGTCCGCATCGCCCGCGAAGCGGCCGGCGGCAATAACGTCTACATCGCCGGCGCCATGGGACCGTTGGGAGTGCGCATCGAGCCGCTCGGTCCCACGTCGTTCGGGGAAGCGCGCGCGATTTTCCATGAACAGGCCGCGGCGCTCATCGAAGGCGGCGCCGACCTGCTGATTCTCGAAACTTTCGGTAATCTCGGCGAACTCCGCGAGGCCGTACTGGCGGCGAACGAAGCTGGCGGAGGCAAAGTCCCCATCGTCGCCCAGGTCACCATCGACGATTTCGGCCACCTCCCCGGCGGCACCGATCCCGAAACGTTCACCCGGGAAATGGATTCCTGGCCGGTGGACGCCATCGGCCTCAACTGCTCCGTCGGCCCCAAGGCCACGCTCGAAACCATCGAGCTGATGATGCAGTATTCCTCCAAGCCGATGAGCGCCATGCCCAACGCCGGCTTGCCAACTCGCGTGGAAGGGCGCAATATTTATCTCTGCTCCCCGGAATATATGGCGCAGTATGCCCGGCGCCTGCTGTGGGCCGGCGTGCGGATCATCGGCGGGTGCTGCGGCACCACGCCCGATCACATCAAGCTCATCCGCTCGGAAACGCGCTCGCTCCAGCCCACGGCCAAGAAACTGGCGGTCACGGTGGAGAGTCCGCAGGCCAAGGTGCACGCCCTCGCTGCCGTGCCCATGGCGCAGAAGTCCCAACTGGGCGCCAAGCTGGCCGCGGGAAAGTTCGTCTCGTTCGTGGAGATTCTGCCGCCGCGCGGCGTCGACGCCAAGCTCGAAATCGAAGGCGCCCGCCGCTGCGCCGAGGCAGGCATCGACTGCATCAACGTACCCGACGGCCCGCGCGCCAGCGCCCGCATGAGCGCGCAGGTCACCTGCCAGCTCATTCAACAGCAGGCCGGAATCGAGACCGCCAATCATTTCTGCTGCCGCGACCGCAACATTCTGGGCATCCAATCGGAATTGCTGGGCGCCCATGCGGCCGGCGTGCGCAACCTCATCTGCATCACCGGCGATCCGCCGCGCATGGGCCTCTATCCCGACGCCACCGCAGTATTCGACGTGGACGCCATCGGGCTGGTCAACATTGTCAACAATCTCAACCACGGCCTCGATATCGGTGGGAACCCCATGGGCTCGCAGACGGCCATGCTGATCGGCGTGGGAGCCAATCCCGGGGCGCCGAATATGGATGAAGAGCTTCGCCGGCTGGATTGGAAAGTGGAGGCCGGCGCCGAGTACATCGTCACCCAGCCGGTCTTCGACCTGGATCTGCTGGAGGTTTTCCTCAAGCGCACGGCGCACATCAAGATCCCGGTAATTTGCGGCATCTGGCCGCTCACCAGCTTCCGCAACGCCGAGTTCATGGTGCATGAGTTGCGCGTTCCGGTGCCGGCGCATTTTATGGAGCGCATGCAGCGCGTGGACAACGCCGAGAGGGCGCGCGAGGAAGGCGTCCAGATCGCCCGCGAGATGGTGGTGCGTGTCCGCGGGATGGTTCAGGGCGTACAATTAAGTGCACCGTTCGGGCGCTATCAGATGGCCCTGGACGTGGCCGAGGCCCTTGGCCCCCGTTGATGTAGACGCCGACAGAAACCCCGAGACGCAACCGTATGGCTACCGACCTGGTGGAGATTGACCCGCAAAAGCCGCAGCCCGAGGTGCTGGAACGTGCCGCCGCCGCCGTGCGCCGCGGTAAGGTGGTGGCCATCCCCACCGATGCCCTGTACACCCTGGTTGCCGACCCGTTCAACCTGCACGCCGTGAGGCAGGTCTTCGCCGCCAAAGGGCGCGAATCGCACCGCTCCCTGCCCATTCTGATCGGCGGGATGCTGACGGCGGAGGAACTGGCGGGCGAGTTGAACAATCGTTTCTATCTGCTGGCGCGGCGCTTCTGGCCGGGCCCGTTGACCATCATCGTGCCGGCATCGGCGCGTATTCCGCTCAAAGTGACGGGCAATACCGGGCGTCTGGCGTTGCGCCATTCCCGCTCGGGCATCGCTAACCAGTTGATTGAACTGCTGAACCAGCCGCTGATTTCCACCAGCGCCAATATTTCCGGCCGCCCTACCTGCCGCAGCGGAATCGACGTATTCGGCATGATGGATGGCCGTGTGGACCTGGTGCTCGATGGCGGCATGTGTACCGGCCCTGGCGCCACCACGGTGGACATCACCGAGCCGTTTTGGAAACTGATCAAGACCGGCGCGGTGGAGGAAAAGGAAATCGCCGATTGTCTCCGGCCGTCTTGATCCGCCCATGAAGTACCTGCTGATCCTTCTCGGCGGCGGCGCCGGTTCGCTCTCCCGCTATCTGGTGGGGACCGCCATCGTGACACGTTACGGCGGCCGCTTCCCCATCGTCGGCACCATGTCGATCAACGTCACCGGATCGTTTCTGATCGGGCTTCTGATGACGCTGATCGTGGAGCGTTTTGGGGCGAACTCGAATTTGCGGCCGCTGCTGGTAATTGGATTCCTGGGCGGGTATACCACGTTCTCCAGTTTCGAGTGGGAAACATATTCCGCCATTCGCGATGGAGGCTTCTGGGTTGGTGTTGCCAATATCGCAGGCAGCGTTACGTTGGGATATGCGGCGGTGTGGCTGGGCGCGATGGTGGCGCGACGATAGGTTGTTACTGCCCGCCGGCTTAGTTCAGAGAAAGTTCACCGGAGAGACACAGAAGAAAATCGCCGGCAGGCAAGGGAGCGTTCGATGCGCTCCGGCCTCCCGGGGATCCCAGCGAAGGTTCATCCCAGGCTTCATCTTGCCTTTGCAGTCGTCCAGCGATTCTTCGACCCATTCTTTCGTGATCTTCCCACGCGTTTCTTCGACCGCTCTGAGGAACTGTTGGTTCGCGGCGGTAAAGGGAAAGGCTGTCGGCTTGGTGTTTCCTTTGCCATCACGCGCAACGTCGGTCCCGTAAGCCACGGCGTAGTCGGACTGTTCCGATCGGCCAGGCAACCACTTATCAATCGCCGAATACAGGTATTTGGAAAATTGCTCAGGCGGAGCCTTCAGATCGGCGACAACCTTGATGCCACGCTTCTCCTGTTTTTCGTTCTCAAGCCGCCATGGCTGAGGCCCGGCGGCGTCCTCCGCGTCTTTGGCACGGTACCATCAAGAGATTCCATCTGATCAGACCCAGAGCAACTGGGCTTGGAACTTCGAACTACCTCTCTCCAACCATTCAACAGCCAAACGTCGACGGCTTAACCGATTGAAAGTACGCCTTCGCGATTTTGGCACGGTTCAGGCCGCGCGGCAGAGTTTTGGCACGGTTTTGACACGGTCAGGACCGACTGGTCATTGCGCAATTTGGAGAAGTATTTTAAAATCAAAGAGCTAGAAATTGTCGGGGCGTAGCGCAG